>PNMC01000001.1 GCA_013823365.1 Parvibaculum sp.
TTCTGACGGCGCCTATACGGAGCAGTGGATCGGCGCAGCCGGCTACCGCATCGCGGGCGGCACGGATGAAATCCTCCGCAACATCGTCGCCGAACGCGTGCTCGGCCTTCCGGGCGATGTCCGCGTGGACAAGGACCTGCCGTTCAATCAGGCGCCCAAGGGAAAATAAAGAAGGGGAAGTAAGACTTTCCTGCGAACGAAAAGCGAAAGGCCGGATCATCCGATCCGGCCTTTTCATTTTGCGCTGAAGATTTCTCACTCCGCCGCGTCGGCATTCGCGTAGAGCGCGAGGTGGTCGCGCATCGCCTTCTGGAAGGCGGGCCGCGCTTCGCCGCGCGCGCGATAGGCACGCAGGGTCGGGAACTGGGCGAGCACATCTTCCTGCCGTACTTCGCGGAGAACGGTGGTCATCATCAGATCGCCCGCCGTGAACCGGTCTTCGAGCCATTCGCGGTCACCGAGCCAGCCGGCAAGCTGCCGGAGCCGCAGCTGCAGGAATTCCACCGCACTCGGGCGGCGGAGCTTCGCCCATTCCTCGTCCTTGTAGAAGAGGTCGATATGCGTCACCGCCGAAACGGCGGGCTCCACCGAATTGAGCGCTGCGAAGACCCAGCTCATCGTCCGCGCGCGGCCCTGCGCATCGCGCGGCATCAGCGCTTCCGATTGTTCTGCGATGCGGAGCAAGATCGCACCGGACTCGAACATGGACACCTCGCCATCTTCATAGCAAGGCACCTGCGCAAAGGGCTGTTTCTTCAGATAGGCAGGGGAGACCTTGTCGTCCATGGAGAGACACATCTCCTCGTAACGCAGGCCTGCTTCCTCCAGCGCCCAGCGCACGCGAAACTCCTTCACATAGCCGCGCGCGAAATCCGGAACCCATTCGAACGAACTGAACTTTATCATTACGCCGATCCTCTTGTTTGAATGTTCAAGCCTTGTGCGCCGCGCAGCCGCAGGCACTCGCGTGATAGCGCCCGTCGGCACTCACAGTGCCACCCTGACCGTAGAGATTGTTGGGTCGCGCCCAGTCTGCGAGCGTTCCATGCACCGGCTCGATGCGTCCTTTCGGCATTGAGTCGATATATTGATAGATGCCGAGGAAACGTTCACCGCCGCGTCCGGACACGGAATAGGTGTGGAAGATGCGGCCTGTATCGTCCTTGTAGAAAACGTCGTTGCCGGACGAATCTTCCATACCCAGCGGCACCTGACCGCCACTGCGGAACCGCGCGCGGCCCGCTGCCACATCTTCTGGGCGGAAGGAGACGCCGAAGTCGTAGCCGAAATCGGTGCCGTAGGACGACACCCAGCGGAACTTCCAGTTCATCCGCTGACGGACGGCCTCGATTTCATCGAGCGGCGCCCTTGCCACCACCACATATGAAATGTCGTTCGCCGCGAAATGCTCCAGAAGTCCGGCGATGTGATCGACCTCGAGCGAACAACCGACGCATTGCGTGGTCTGGCCGGGGCTCAGCATGAAATGCTTGATGAAAAGCTGGCTTTTGCCGGCGAAGAGGTCGGAAAGCGTTACCTCGCCTTCGGGTGCCTTGAAGCGATAGTCCTTCGTCACTTCCATCCAGGGGAGGCGGCGGCGCTCGGCGGCGATCTCGTCCTGAAGCCGCATCAGCTCCTTTTCCTTCTGGAGCAGCGCCGCCCGCGCTTTGTCGCGGTCGGCCAGGGAAGGAACAGGTGGCGCGACAGGCTTGTTTTCCGCAGAAAGGCTCATGGGGGGCACTCCTCTTCGGAAGGTCTTGCGCGGGCCGCGACACTGCGACGCTTGCGGATATGTTTTGATATCAATATAATATTATAAGTTTGATATCAACAGAAAATACTCCGCGAGGCGGACATGGCGAAAAATCAACCGAAACTCGAAGCGGATCTCGCCGATGCGACGATCCATATTCGCGATCATTGCCTTTGCCTGCATGCGCAGCGCGCCGCTCGCGCGCTTGCTCGCCGCTTTGACGATGCGCTGCGCCCCCATGGGATTACCAGCGGGCAATTTTCGCTGCTCAACGTACTGAACCGGCGCGAGCCGGTGGCGATGGGACCGGTGGCGAAGTTCCTCGCCATGGATCGCTCGACGCTGACGGCAAATCTGAAGCCGCTGGAGCGGCAGGGCCTCGTATCGATCGAAGTCGATCCAGAGGACAGGCGGAGCCGCAAACTGCTGATCACCACGGAGGGGCGCAAGGTGCTGCGCGCCGCTGTCGGTGTATGGAAGCATGAGCATGCCGCGCTCGAAAGCGAGATCGGCGTCGATCCGGAGCCGCTGCGCGCAGGACTTCGCGCGATCGCCTGAGGCTGCGAACCTCAGGCACCAAGCCAGGCGGCGGCGATCATCGCAGCGCCTGCAATTTCCACCACCGTGAAGATGAGCGGCATGCGTCCGATTTCGCCGTCAATGACGGCGGAGAGGAGGCGCCCTGTCGCCATGCCAGCCAGCGAAAGCGCGCCTGCCGCGGCGACACCCGGCAGCATTTCCGGCCAGGCAAGAGGCAGGACAAGCGCCGCTCCGATGAAAAGCGGGAAGCCGCCGTACACCGCGCGGATTTCATTCCGCGAGAGAGCGCTCTTTGCAGGCAGGTCGAATCCGGCAAGAAGGTCTTGCGGCCGTGCTGCCGCGCGGAGCCCCAACAGGATAAAGAAAAGGGAGGGAGGAAGGAGAAGGAAAATCATGCTGCGCGCTCCGCTCGTGGGGCCCACGATGCGGGCCCGCTGCCCGCACGCAGCGGCAATAGTGAGACGCTGCGCTCACGGCACGCCAGAGCTAAACGCGGTGGTTCCTTGCGAATTTCGGATGCGGCTCCCTCGGGGAAGTCTCTCACGCATAGGCGATCCAGCCGCGCCAGGTGAAACCCTGGTAGAATTGCGTGACATTGGAAAAGCCTGCGGCCTCAAGGATTGCGGGGTCGGTGTCCGCAGGCAGCATTCCCGACAACTTGTCCACTGCATCGCGCGCCTTCCCGGTATATTCAGGGTCCGCACCCGACGCGACGGCGAATGCCATGTAGCGCGTGAGCCAGAGGTCCCGTTCCGCGCGCTCCTTCGGCAAAGAGGAATGCGCGATCACGAAGGGAGCGCCGCGCTTCAGCCGCCGGTGAATTTCCCTCACGGTTGAAAGCCTTTCATCGGCATCGAGAAAATGCAGCGTCAGCAGGCAGACCGCCGCATCGAACGGACCTTCGCTTGCGTCCTCAATGTAGCCCTCGCGCAAGGTGGCGCGGTGGGCATCGGGGCCCATCGTTCGCGCCGCCAGCTTCAGCATCTCTGCAGCCGGATCCACGCCCTCGAAAGTCCAGCCGGCCTGGGCCTGCGCGAGCGCGGTCAGTTCAAGCCCGCCGCCCGCGCCGAGTACCAGTACATGCGCATCCGCCGGCGCATGTTCGGCGAGCAGAATGCCGGCCATGCGGTGAAGATCGGCAAGGCCCGGCACGAAGCGGCGCGGCCCGTCCGTATAGCGCGCCACCGCTTCGGGGTCCGAGAATGCCTGCTGGAACATGTCGCTGCGTGTCCTATCCCTCATGCGCCTTCTCCAGTTGATGAATGCCGCCGCGGGCGGCCAAGCGGCTGTGAAAGTCGGCGCTGAGTTGCGCGAGCGTCACGTCGCCGAGGCGCTCAAGGAGAAGCGCCTCGGCGTCATGAAAAGCGGTGTCGAGCGCCGCATTGACGGCCTGTTCGACGAGGCAGCCGGGCGCCTCCGTCCTGTTGCCGATGGCCAGCAGGGAAGGGCCGCCCAGCGCTTCATGAACATCGCGCAGCGTGACCTTGGAGAGATCGCAGGCGAGCGACCAGCCGCCGCCGTGGCCCTTTTCCGACCGGACATAGCCGCGTTCGCGCAAGCCCGCCATCACGCGGCGCACAACCACAGGATTGGTCATCATGGCTCTCGCGAGAGCCTCGGACGTCACCGGGCCATCATGCTCCGCCATATGCAGAAGCACATGGAGAACGCCGGACAACTGGCTGTTTCGTTTCATGTAACATTAAATGTTACAAAAACGGCCTGATGTCAAGCTGCGGCCTGTTCGGAAGCGTTTTCAACGTGGCGCTTGAAACTGTCGAGGATTGCCTGCCATCCATCGCGTTGCTGCTCGAGCGGATATTCGGTTTCAGGGTCGAACGTCACGCCGACACGGACGCCGGTCTCGCCCGGTGAGAACTCGACTTTGGCGCGACGCCCACCGAATTCATATTCGATCAGGCTGTGGGATTCGATTTTCGTATAGATGCCTTCGAAGTCGAAACTCATGCTGCCGTCCCTGGCCTCCATGCGCGAACGGAACAGGCCCCCTTCGCGAAGGTCGACAGTCGCGCTCGGCGTGTGCCAGTCGTCGGACGCGGAATTCCACTGCATGATGTCGTCCGGAGTCGTGTACGCGTTCCAGACACGCTCCACGGGCGCATTCACGGTCGTTTCCACGGTGATGGTTTGCGCAGTCATCTGCTTGCTCCTGTTGACAGGGCCGCTGCCTCGATAGCGGCGATATCGATTTTCGTCATCGTCATCATTGCGTCGAAGGCGCGCTGAGCCTCGGCGCGGTCGGCACTCGTTGTCAGGTCGAGTAGCCTCCTCGGAGTGATCTGCCATGAGAAACCCCAGCGGTCCTTGCACCAGCCACAGGCGCTCTCTGCGCCGCCGTTGGAGACGATGGCGTCCCAATAGCGATCGGTTTCTTCCTGATTTTCTGTGACAACCATGAAGCTCACGGCCTCGTTCGGCGTGAAAACCGGGCCCCCGTTGAGGCCGAGGAAACGACGCCCAAGAAGCGTGAATTCCACGGTGAGCTCGCTGCCTTTCTGGCCGCCGGGAAAATTACCGGGAGCGATATTCACGCGCTCGACATGGCTGTTGGGAAAGGTCGTGGCATAGAATTCGGCCGCTTTGCGGGCTTCGCCGTGATCGAACCACAGGCAGGTAACGATATCGGTCATCTTCGGACTTCCTCTCGGTCGGTTCAGAGGCGGGAGCTCAGTTTTTTGCTGCGCCGAACAGCAATTCCAGATAGCGGATGAGGTGGTCGATGCTGTCGGCGGCGGCGTCCGCGCTGCCTTTCGCCTTTGCGAGGATGAAGGCACCCTGCAGAACCGCTTGTGTGTGGAGGGCGAGCGATTTCGCGGTCCAGTCCGGCGACATTCCCCGGGCATGCATTGCCGCTTCGATGTCCGCTTCAAGCGTCCTGGCATGTTCGCTGATACTGCGGTCGCATGCCTCGCGAATGGCGGGCACGCTCTCATAGGCTTCCTGCACCATGGTGCCGGCGAAACATGTGAAGTCAGGCACCCCGCCAGTGAGCAGCGATTTGCGGAAGGCGGCATAGCCGAGGACGCGATCAAGCGGATCGGCATGATCGTGATACGGAGCATTCGCAAATACGGTGCCCGTCATTTCCGACCAGTGTTCGACCGCAGCGACACCGAGCGCATCCTTGCTCTTGAAATGGTGGAAGAAGGCGCCCTTGGTAACGCCCGCCGCCGCGCAGAGCTCCTCGACGGTGGTGGCGGAATACCCCTTGGTCCGGATCACCGACATTGCAGCATCCAGTAGTTTCGACCTGGCGTCCGGTCTCGTGGTTAGTCGTGGCATGGGACCCTCCTGACAAAAGACACATACCAACCAGTCGGTATGTTTGTCAATGCCAGTCGGTCGGTTCGCGCCTTCATGTGTGATCCTGTGCTAGCCTCTCTTCCCTGTGCAGGGTGAATTCGGCGGGCTGCTTGCGAAATTTCCAAGCTATCTCAGTAGCTTCCAGGGAACGCCTCAAAAGGGCGCTGGCCCGGCTGGCACCTCACTGGCGGCGAAGCCGCATTCCGTGGATTGCACCTGTCCTGCTCGCTTTATTCGGCCTCAATCACTTCCTCTACGTCTATGTCTATGTCCCGCCGGTGCCGCAGGGGCTCGAGCATATCCGTGAGACAGGGCGTCTTGTCGTGCTCACACGCGAAGCGCCGACGACCTATTACGAGGGCATTGAGGGCCGCACCGGCTTCGAATACGAGGCAATGCAGCGGTTGGCAAAATCGCTTGGCGTCGAAACAGAATTCCGCATCTACGAAACGGAACGGGCGTTGATGAAAGCCCTTGCCGCCCGCAAGGGCCATGTCGCCGCCGCAGGCCTTGCGGTGACGCAGGCGCGCCGGGATGCCTTCGCTCTCGGAGGCGAATACGAAGCCGTCCGCCAGCTTGTGGCCTGCCGCCGTGGCTTGCCCCTGCCGAAGTCGCCCGCCGAACTGAGCGGCCTTGCCGTCGCCGCCTCTCGGGGCACACCGGCCGCCGATGCTCTCGCCGCAGCGCTTGCCGGTGTGGAAGGCGTAAATTTCAGGCAGGAAAACCGGCCGGTGGAGGATTTGCTCGCTCGCCTCGCAGAAGACGCTCTCGACTGCGTCGCTCTCGACTCTCTCGTGCTGCGCGTGACGAATCCCTATCACCCGGAAATCGCGGAAGCCTTCAAACTGCCGGGGGAGACGCCCTATGGCTGGTTTCTGGCACCGGGATCGGAAGACCTGGCCGAGCCCATGCGTCTGTGGCTCGCAGGCATGAAGAAAACAGGGGCACTTACCGCGTTGGAGCGGCGCTTTCACGGCTTTCTGCCCCTCTTCGACTATGTCGATATCCGTGCCTTCAAGCGCGCGATAAAGGATCGCCTGCCAGACTATGAAAAGGCGATCCGCCGCGCTGCGCGCAATCACGATCTGCCCTGGCAGTTGCTTGCTGCCATGGCCTATCAGGAATCGCACTGGAATCCGGAGGCGCGGAGCTCGACCGGCGTGCGCGGCTTCATGATGCTGACGCAGCAAACGGCGAAGCAATTGGGAGTGGAGGATCGCCTCAATCCGAACGAGAGTATCGAAGCTGCGGCCCGCTATCTCGCCGAACTCAAGACCCGCATCCCGGAAAGCGTCGAGGAGCCGGACCGCACCTGGTTCGCCCTTGCGGCGTATAATCTCGGGATCGGCCATGTCTACGATGCCCGCGCGCTCGCGACGCAGCTTGGCCGCGACCGCGACAGCTGGACGGATATGCGCCGTGTGCTGCCATTGCTCAACAATGCAGCCTATACGGACGGTCTCCGCCACGGGCGGGCGAGGGGCGGGCAGGCGGTGCATTTCGTCCAGCAAGTCCGCACCTATATGCACATACTTGACGGTGCTACTGGGACATAAGCCCCTCTAAATACTGCGACATTTCGCGCGCGGCCTGCGACCGAATGACCACTCTCAAATTATGGATATTAGGCGGAAGCTGTTCCGGTATGGCGCCGCCGACGGGGCTCGGCGCATCCAACCGGAGAAGAGAAATGAGACTGAACAGGAAATTGGGTGCAGGCATTGCAATGGCCGCCGCGGTGATGACGGCGGCGCCCGCCCATGCGGATTTCACGGGCAAGTCGGCCGGCGACATCATGGTCCGCGCCCGCGCGCTCTGGGTGGTGCCGGACGAGGACGCGACCGTGAGCGCGATTGGCGGCAATGTGAACGTCTCAAATGACGTCATCCCGGAAATCGACTTCACCTATTTCGTCACCGACAACATCGCCCTCGAACTCATCGCCGGTACGTCGCGGCACGATGTGTCGAGCACGGTCGCCGGCAGCCTCGGCAAGGTGAGCTTGCTGCCGCCCACATTGACCCTGCAGTACCATTTCATGCCGAAGGAGAAGTTGAGCCCTTATCTCGGTGCGGGCGTGAACTACACGATCTTCTACAAGGAAGATGCGCCGGCCGGCATGACGATCGACTACGACAACAGCTTCGGCTGGGCCTTGCAGGCTGGCGTCGACTATGCCGTCGCCGACCGCTGGTACGTGAATTTCGATGTGAAGAAGATTTTCCTCTCCACCGACGTGTCGATCAATGGCGGCGCCATCACCGCAGATGTCGATCTCGATCCCTGGCTGATCGGCGTCGGTATCGGCTACCGCTTCTGAGACCGGCAGGGCGGGCCGTGTACCGGCCCGCCCGCCATGCCGCAAGCGCCCTCATTCCGGAGGGGGGCTTACTCAGCGGCAAACTGGCCTTCGGGGCCCTTTGCAAGAGCAGTCTCGACTCCCCGCATTTCAGAGGCGATGATCGAACATCGCTTTTCAAATGCAACGAGAGCCGCCGAAACAGGGCGGCCAACCGGGGAAACTCCAATGACTGCAGCGAATGACCGGGACTTCGTGCCCATGCGGAACGGCATCTTCATGGCGCCGTTCCATCCGACCGACCGCGACCCGACGGAAGCGCTCCAGCGCGACCTCGAACTGATCGAGCATCTCGACCGCTTCGGCTACGAGGAGGCCTGGATTGGCGAGCATCACTCGGCAGGCTTCGAAATCATTTCGAGCCCCGAACTCTTCATTGCCGCCGCCGCCGAACGCACCGGCCGCATCAAGCTCGGCACCGGCGTCGTCTCGCTGCCCTACCACAACCCGCTGATGACGGCGAACCGCATTCTTCAGCTCGACCACATGACGCGCGGCCGCGTCATGTTCGGCGTCGGCCCGGGCCTGCTGCCCTCCGACGCCATGATGCTTGGCATCGATCCGATGACGCAGCGCGACCGCATGCTCGAAGGCCTGCTCGTCATCATGCGTCTTTTCAATGGCGAGGTCGTGACCGAGAAGACCGACTGGTACAATCTCGTCAATGCGCGCGCGCATCTGACGCCCTACACGCATCCGCACCCGGAAATCTGCGTCGCGAGCGCGGTGAGCCCGTCGGGCGGGCGCGCCGCCGGCAAATATGGCCTCGGCATGCTCTGCGTCGCCGCGACCAATGCCGACGGCTTCGACGCGCTCTCGACCAACTGGCAGATCGCCTGCGAAATCGCCGCCGAAAGCGGGCAGGTGATGGACCGGGGCAAGCTGCGCCTCGTTGGCCCGGTGCATATCGCCGAGAGCCGGGAACAGGCCCGCAAGAATGTCGAATGGGGCCTCGACAAATGGCGCGAATATTTCGCCAATCTCAATCCGCTCGCACCGCCGCTGCCCGAAGGCATGGATCCTGTCGATGCGATGATCGCCAGCGGCCAGGCCGTAATCGGCACGCCGGACGATGCGATCGAACAGATCAAGCGGCTTCAGGCGAAGCAGGGCCAGTTCGGCGCCTTCCTCCAGCTCGCGCATAACTGGGCGCCCTGGGATGCGACGGTGAATTCCTACCGCCTTTGGGCCGAGCATGTTGCGCCGGTCTTCAAGCGCGCCAATGAAAGCCGTCAGGCGTCTTATGAATGGGTCACGGAGAATGGCGCGAACTTCATGGGCCAGGCCATGCAGGCCGCCGGCGCCATGATCCAGAAGCACGCCGATGAACGCGCCGCCAAGGCAAAGAAAAAGGCGGGCGAGTAGTCGCCATCAATCTGGCAGGTCTTGCGGCTGCGCATCCTCGCGCAGCCGCAAGCACATTCCTACGCTGACAAGGCGACCTTGACCCATCCGGCCTGACGGCGGTCGAAGGACTTGTAGGCCTCGAGCACATCGATCAGCGGTTCGCGATGCGTCAGCACCTCTTGCGGATCGACGGCGCCTTCCCGCACCCATTCCACGATGCGCGGGACATATTTCCGGTGATTGCAGTTGCCCATATTGACCGTGACGTTCCGGTTCATCGCCTTGCCGATGGGGAAGGAGTGGACGTTCGGCGGATAGACGCCGATGATGCCGAGCGTACCCGCCTTGGCCAGAGCGTCGATCGCCCAGTCGAGAACGAGTGTCGGGGCGTTGCCGGGCACCCAGAGGTCGCCATCGGGATTCCGCTCGGGTGCTGCCTGCCGGGATTCCCTTTCATGGCGCTCGCGGTCGAGATCTTCCGTACCCGGGCCGCTCTCAGGCATGACCGCGTCGACCCCCACGGCATCGATCGCCCGGTCCGTGCCGATGCCGCCCGTGAGCTCCCTTATCGCCGCGACCGGATTTTCCCTTGAGAAGTCGACGATCTCCGCTCCCTGCTGCGCCGCCATCTCGAGCCTGTCGGGCAGGCAATCTACGGCAATGACGCGGGATGCACCCATTAGCTTGGCGGCGAGAATGGCGAACTGGCCCACGGGCCCGCACCCCCAGACCGTCACCGTGTCGCCATCCGACACCTCCGCGCCGAAATAGCCGGTTGGAAAGATATCGGAAATCATGATCGCCTGATCGTCGCTGACTTCCTCCGGCAATTTGACGAGGCCGACATTGGCGAAGGGGATGCGTCCATATTCCGCTTGCAGCCCGTTGAAAGAGCCGGTGGCTTCCGGCCCGCCGAAAAAGGATGTTCCGCCCTGGTGTCCGTTGGGATTGGCCGTGTCGCACTGCGCGTAATATCCGGTGCGGCAATAAGAACAGGAGCCGCAAGCGATGGTGGATGGCACGACCACGCGGTCGCCGCGCTTGAGGTTGCGCACATTCGAGCCCGTTTCCTCGACGATTCCGACCGCTTCATGCCCGAGGACGAGACCGGGCTTCATGCCGGGTATGGTGCCGCGGATCATGTGAAGGTCCGTTCCGCAGATGGCGCTGGACGTGATCCGGATGATGGCATCGGTTGGCTCCTGGATCTCCGGCTCGGCCACGTCATCGAGCCTCACATCGCCGATATCGTGAAATACCACCGCTTTCATTTTCATCTCCACTTCAGGATGTCAGAGCTTACACCGCTTCACACAGCCGTATTCGTGACCGCTCGTTACGACGGCAACAGAAACCGCGTGCTTATGTTCCGTTCGAAGGCGCAGGAACAATTGTTGTCGCCTCCGGTTTGATGCGCACGGCGTCTGACGCCGTGATGCGGTCCCGGACCGCATCTCCCCCTCCCTGACTTGCCCCGCCTCTCGGAGGCGGGGCCTTTTCATTTCTTGCTCTTCTTCTGCGGCTTGTCCTTGCGCTTGGTCGAGGCCATTTTCTCGAGTTCCTTCTTGCTCATGGACTCGGCCATCGATTTCGACGCGCCTTTGAGCTCGCTTTTCTTCTTGTCGCCGCGTTTTGCGGCCAGCGCCGCGCCGGCCGCCATTTGTTGGGACTTGGATTTCGCGGGCATGGGTTCCTTCCTTTCTTCAAGAGGCAGAAACACAACGCCCGGACCCGGTGGCCGGTTCGGGCCGTCCGCCCGAAACCGGAGAAAACAGGCGATTCTCTTTCCCCATTGGAACAATTTCCACGTCAGCAGCTTGTGTCCAACGCAACATGGATCGAGAAGCGGGAGACCGGAATGAAAGCCATCGCCCTCAATGCCACGCTGAAGACGAGCGACGGAGACCCTTCCTCGACTGAAAAGATGCTCGAGCTCCTCCTGAGCGAACTGGAGAAGGAAGGCGTCGACGGGGAGATCGTTCGACTTGCCGATCTGAATATCAAGCCGGGCGTCAAATCCGATGAAGGCGAGGACGATGACTGGCCGGAAGTTCGCTCCCGTGTTCTCGCCGCCGACATTCTGGTGCTCGGAACGCCGGTATGGCTCGGCCAGCCATCGAGCGTCGCGAAACGCGCACTCGAGCGCATGAATGCCTTTCTCTCCGAGAAGGACGATGGCGGGAGAATGGTCTCCTACAACCGTGTGGCTGCCGTCGCCGTTGTCGGCAATGAAGATGGCGCACACCATATTTCGGCCGAGCTTTATCAGGCGCTGAACGATGTGGGGTTCACGCTGGCGCCCAACGCCGTCTGCTACTGGGTTGGCGAGGCGATGGGCGGAACGGACTTCAAGGAGCTCGACAAGACACCGGACCCGGTGTCCTCCGCTGCGACGATGCTTGCGCGGAACACGGTGCATCTCGCCCGGCTTCTCAAGGCAAATGTCTATCCGCCTGTCTCTTGAGCCCGGCGAGGCAAACTCATGCATAATCAGGAGAAAGGACATGACGAGAGCGAAGGAAGCACCGGTGGCGCAGCACCAGGACCGCCAGCCCGGCAGCGAAGCCGAGATGGACCCGCCGCCGGACTATGAACCGCGCTATCCGGGCGCCGGGCGTCTTGCGGGAAAAGTCGCGATCATTACCGGTGGCGACTCCGGCATCGGTCGCGCCACTGCCATTCTTTTTGCGCGTGAAGGAGCGCACCTTGGCATCCTCTACAAGAACATGGATGAGGAAAAAGATGCCAGAAAGACGGCAGAACTTGTCGAGCGGGAAGGCGGGGAGTGCTTTCTTCTCGCCGGTGACGTCGGCAAGGAGGATGTGGCCCGTTCCTTCGTGGACGAGGCGGTGCGGAAGTTCGGCGGGCTCGACATCGTCATCTGCGGCGCAGCGGAACAGCATTTCGAAACCGGGTTCGAGAATATCCCGGAAGAGCAGATCGAGAGAACGTTCCGGACCAATGTGTTCGGGCAATTTTTCGTGATCCAGGCAGCACTGCCGCATCTGAAGGAAGGCGCTTCGATCATCTGCATCACATCCGTCACAGCCTATCGGGGGCAGCCGACCCTTCTCGACTACTCATCCACCAAGGGCGCCATCCTCTCGCTCGTACGCGCGCTGTCTTCGAATCTCGCATCGAAGAGCATCAGGGTGAATGGCGTGGCGCCGGGCCCGATCTGGACGCCGCTCATTCCCGCTTCCTTCCCGGCGGGCAAGGTGGCCGAGTTCGGCAAGAGCGCGCCGCTCGGCCGGCCGGGGCAGCCGAACGAAGTGGCGCCATCGCTTCTCTTCCTCGCCTGCGAAGACAGCTCATACATGAGCGGACAGGTGTTGCATCCGAACGGCGGCGACCTGATCGGGGGATGACGAACGCGGCCGGCTCGTGCGCCGCAACTTTGCCCGAAAGATAAAGATGATGAACCATATAGACGGGGAGCGCGTAGATGGAAGTGCAGATACTGCGGCCACCGCCTTGGGAGAAATTATGAAAAGTCAGAACAAAGCCAATCATCCGATAAAACCCCGGCCTGCGGGGCCGCTCGACAAGGCCGTGAAAGCGGCGATCGCCGGGGAGGCTCCCTATGTCCCCTCTGATCGGGTGGAGCACCTCTCGCGGGAACTCGCAAAGAAGCTTGCCGGGGCCGAAGCCGCCGGCAAGCCTGAGGATGGTCTCCCGGAAGATTGAACTTCTCAGTCGCGCGGAAGAGGCCGCGATTTCCGGTCGAGAATTTTCTGAAGGCCTGTGCGCCCTCGATTGACGCGGCTCTTGATCGTACCGAGCGGGCACTCGCAGATCGAGGCCGCTTCCTCATAGCTCAGCCCGATCCCTCCCACGAGCACCACGGCGTCCCGCTGGTCGCAGGGAAGGGCGGCGAGAGCCCCCTTCACATCGTCGAGCTCCACCGACCATTCCTGTGCGCCATCGCTGCCGATGATGTCGCTCGGATCGGCCTCGCTCGGCATTTCGCGCTTGCGCCGCCGGTACTCGGAATAGAATGTGTTGCGCTCAATCGTGAACAGCCACGCACGCAGATTCGTCCCGCGCTGGAAGCGATGCACATTCGCCAGCGCCTTGAGCAGCGTTTCCTGGACGAGATCGTCGGCATCGGCGGGAGACTTGGTGAGGCTAAGGCCATAGGCCCTGAGGGCGGGAAGAAGATCGAGTATCTCTTCTTCCAGCGCTTCTGCTGTCGCCGCGGTCGAGGTGGAAGTGCGAGGCTCGTCTTCTTCGTTTGATCGGATATGACGTTGGGCTGCAGCATTGTGTGCGGCCATGGCCTCACTCCCTTTGTTCGAAGTTCGAATTTGCAGCCCCGATGATGAGAACGGGTCACCGATAATTACGTTCCGCAAGTGCGCCGGATTTCCGTTCACCGGGCAGGACGTATCCCTTTTAATGGGCGTCACGACGGGTTCTTCTCGATATAGGACGCACACAAAGCGGGCGCCGCCTGAGCGGAGCGGCTAAGCCACTCCGCTCCGCATAAACGCGTCAGCGGCCGAGATCGTCGCGCAATGACTCAAGCGTGTCGCGGTGCGACTCGACGGTGGAGGCAGCATCGGAAGCGATCTCCTGCAGCGGTTCGAGTTCTCCGTTCTCGGCATAATTGCGATGAAGCTGCAGCGCTTCATCATGTGCTTCGATTTGCAGCTGGATATAGAGCCGGTCGAACTCACCTGCTTCGGCGTCTTCAAGTTGTCCGATCTTCTCCTGCTGGGCATCGTCGGGTTCGGTGGGCAGGGTCACAGGAAGCCGCGCATCCGCTACCGCAACCTTCAGATTGGAACTCGACTCCGTGTGATCCTCGATCATCGTCTGCGCGAATTCGCGAACGTCGTCGTTGCGGGACCTCTGAAGCGCAATTTCGCTCGACCGGATTTCGAAGAGATCGCCAGCCGCAGCCTGGGTCACATATTCTTCCGTGGATGCGAGGCCCGGTGCAGGTTCTTCCGCGTGAGCCATGGTGAAGCCGAGCGCGAGAAAGGCTGTCGCGGCGCCGAGAAGTGCCTTCTGGATTGTCTGTCTCATGTCTGTCTCCGGTGTCGTCGCCCCCGGGCTGAAACAGCCGCCGCCCGGACTTGTTCCCTCAGGAACATTCCAAGCGAACGGACCGTTGAACGTCGTGATCTGCTTCAAGTTCACCATCACTGCGGACGGTGGCGATGCCGACGGACGACAAGGAAATTCTCGAATACGCAGACAAGGTGATGCACGCTCTGACAGAAGCGGGACTCTCGCTGGTTACCGCGGAGTCCTGCAGCGGCGGGCTCATCTGCGCGCTCCTGTCCGGGGCCGAAGGTGCAGGGAACGCACTGCATGGCGGTTTTGCCGTCTATACGAAGAAACAGAAATCCGCCGCACTTGGCATTCCACTGGCTCTGTTGCGTCAAGTCGGCAGCGTCGAACCGGAAATCGCGCGACGCATGCTCGAGGGAGCATTCGCGCATTCCGAGGCCACCGTTGCTCTTGCACTGACAGGCGTTCTCGGCCCGGCGGAGGACGAGGATGGAAACCCTGTCGGCCGTGTCATCTTTGCTTGCGGCCTGCGCGGCGGGCAACCCGAAGTGGAGGAGCGCCGCTTCGGCACCATGCCGCCGGACGAATTACGCCACCTTGTTGTGTTGCATGCGCTGGGCTTGATCGAAAAGACAATTGCGCGGCATAGAGAAGGCGTCGGCAGATGATGAATCGCCCAACAGCGGTCGAAATTTCGGACAATGCAGGAACAAGGCTGTTGGCCAGCCGTTGAAGCCGGACACCCCCGTAGTGCAAGGAGTCCGGAGATGACAATTTCAAGAGATGTGGCCCGCGACCTTTTTGTGACCGGCCTGAAGAACGCACACGCTACCGCTTCGCAGGGCAAGACGATGGTGCAGGCGCAACTGAACCGCATCGAGAATTATCCGGATGTCGAGGTGAAGTTGAACTCCCATCTTGCCGAGAAGGAAGCGCAGCTCCAGCGCCTGGAAACGATCCTCGACGATCTGGGCGAAAGCCCGTCGGCGTTCAAGGACGCCACGATGTCGACCCTGGGTTTCATCGGTAGCCTCGGCGATGCCATGGCGGGCGACGAGATCATCAAGAACAGTTTTGCGACCTTTGCTCTGGCAAACTATGAAGCCGCAGCTTACGCGACCTTGATCGTGATGGGTGAGGCCGCAGGCGAGACGGATGCCATCGGCGCGCTGGAAGCATCGTTGAACGAGGAGAAGGCCATGGCGGCCTTTATCGCCGAACACCTTCCGGCGGTCGGCATGCGCTTCATGCAGTTGCGCAGTCAGGGTCTGCAAGCAAGCCACTAACCTCCAGAGGGGGGCGGTTGCCTCCTTCCGATTTCCGGGCTTGCACTTCCTCTTCCCGGAAACTAAAGGCTAGACCTCGTGAGCTTCCGATTGGACGCGAGGTTGAGATGGACGCATGTGGCGTCATCATTGCAGGCGGCAGCGCCTCGCGGATGGGCGGCCGTGAAAAGCCGCTGCTGCACCTCCGCGGGCGACCGCTCATAGAGCATGTGGCGGATACTGCCCGTCCGCAGGTCGGTTCCCTGGCCTTGAATGCGAAACCCGAAGCCGGGGCGCTGTACCTTGAGACGGCAGTGCGGGATCTGCCGCTTCTTGCCGACAGTTTCGGCGGAGAAGCCGGGCCCCTCGGAGGCGTGCTGGCGGGCCTCGCTTGGGTGGAGGCGAACGGCGCGCGCTGGCTTGCGACCTTCCCTGCCGACACGCCCTTCCTGCCCCACGATCTGGTGGCGCGGCTTTCCGCCGGTGCCGGGGAAGAAGTTCCCGCCGTTGCCGTTACGGAAGACCGTGTGCAGGCGCTCTGCGCCTTGTGGCCGGTGAGCGCTCGCGCCCGTCTCGCCGAGGGCATTGCCGCGGGCCGCTATCGCAGCCTCTGGTGGACGCTGGAAGAATTCGGCGCGGCACGTTGCCTTTTCGACGATGAGGCCGCCTTCTTCAACGTGAACACGGAGGAAGATCTGGCACTCGCCGAGCGCATGGCGGCTCGCCGATGAATGTCGTCGGCATCGCCGGGTGGAAGAACAGCGGCAAGACGACGCTTGTCGAAGCTCTTGTCGCAATCTTCAGCGCCCGCGGCCTCGCCGTCTCTACCGTGAAGCATGCGCATCACGAATTCGATATCGACCGCCCCGGCAAGGACAGTCACAGGCACCGGCAAGCCGGCGCATGAGAGGTGATCGTCGCCTCGCAGAAGCGTTGGGCCCTGATGCATGAGTTGCGCGTCGAGGCGGAGCCCTCGCTCGATGAGCTGCTTGCCCGTCTCAGTCCTGCCGATCTCGTCCTCGTCGAGGGATTCAGGCACGGCCTCCACCCAAGGCTCGAAATCCACCGCCGGGGGATCGAAGGCCCGCCGCTCGCCAAGGACGGCAATGGCGTGATCGCAATCGTCACCGATATACCGGAGCTCGCCTCCGCACTTCCGGTTCTCCCTTTGAACCAACCCGAGGAAGTTGCACGCTTCATCGCCGGCTATTTCGGGTTTTCCTTCTAGGGCGTATATGGGCTGGAACGGAACTTGCTGTCTTCGGGCAAGATGGCGGCAGAATCCGCTTCCTCATCGCGTGGCATTTCGGGACGATAGTGCGGCAGTGAACAGCGCAAAGCCCCTCAGGATCCTCATCATCGACAGCAACGACGACCGCGCCGCCGTGGTCGAGGCGGGGCTTGCCGGCTACGGCGATGCGCAGATTCTCCGCATGGGCCTCTCGACCGATCTCATCCGCAAGATCGGGGAAATCGAGCCCGATGTGATCTTCGTGGATGTGGATTCGCCCGACCGCGACACGCTGGAGAACATGCGCAATGTCTCTGCCGTCATGCCGCGTCCCATCGTGATGTTCGTCGAAGAAAGCGAGGAATCTCTTGCGGAAGAGGCGCTGCGCGCGGGCGTCAGCGCCTATATCGTCGACGGGCTCAGTGCAAAGCGCGTGAAGCCGATCCTCGACGTCGCAATCCTGCGTTTCAAGGTCTTCCAGAAGATGCGAGAGGAGCTCGACAAGGCGAAGTCGGATCTCGCCAGCCGCAAGGTTGTGGAGCGCGCCAAGGGCCTGCTGATGGAGCAGCGTAAACTCTCCGAGGAAGAGGCCTACAAGCTGCTGCGCAACACCGCCATGAAAGAGGGCAAGTCGATTCTCGACATCGCCGACAGCCTCATTTCGATCTCCCGTTTGCTCAAGGGCTAGGCAAAGCCTGTTCGCTTCTTGGTCATCCGGTTGAAATTTTGTGCAATGCAAACAAAATTTATCCTTTAAAATCAATTCACTATTGCGCGCTCCCTCCAATTGAATAATCCTCAGTGTCAGGCAGGCGCGCGGGATGAACCGCGAGCCGCCACCGCACCGGGCCAATGGCGGCCCATCGCGGACATACCGGGTCAATGACGGCCCGCCTCGGACAATGGCGTCTGTTTCGACGAGCGATCGTCGGCAGGCGCCTTTTTTTGTTTTCGCGCGGCGGGGCTGCGCAACCAAGGGGTGGCACGCGAATGAACTCGAAGAGAATGAGATATCTGATCCCGTGCGCCTTGCTGGCGCTTGCCTTTCTGCCGGGCACGGCCCTCGCCGAAGAAGATTTCGGCGAGGCGCTGCTCGGGGGCAAGCCGATCGTCGATCTGCGCCTGCGCTATGAGCGTGTCGAACAGGACGGTTTTGCGAATAACGCCCATGCCTGGACAGGCCGCGCCCGCCTCGGCTACGAGACGGGAAGCTTCCACGGCTTCTCCGCGCTCGCCGACTTCGACTTCATCGGCCATGTCGGCCCCGAAGACTACAACGACACGATCAATGGCCGCACGGCCTATCCCGTTGTGCCGGACCCCGACGCCGCAGAACTCAACCGGCTCCAGATTTCCTACGCGGGTCTCCCGGGCACCACCGTCACGCTCGGCCGCCAACGCATCGTGCTTGGCAATGCGCGCTTCGTCGGCAATGTCGGCTGGCGGCAGAATGAACAGACATTCGATGCCCTGCGTGTCGTCAATAACAGCATCGAAGGTCTTACGCTCGGCTACGCCTATGTGAACCGCGTGAACCGCGTCTTCAGCGATCGCAGCCCCGCAGGCCGGTTCCGGGGCGACAATCATCTGATCAATGCGGATTACACCGGGCTCGCGAACCTGACCATCGGCGCATATGCCTATCTGCTCGACCTCAATGAAGCACAGGCTCTTTCCACGGCGACCTATGGCCTGCGCATCGCCGCGCCCTTCGACCTCGCGGACAAGGCAAAGCTGACACTGACAGGCGAATACGCCCGTCAATCGGACCGCGCCGGCAATCCGCTTTCGTTCGACCTCGACTATTACCTCGCCGAAGCCTCCCTCGCGCTCGCGCCTTTCGGCTTCACGGCAGGCTACGAAGTGCTCGAAGGCGACGGCACTGCCGGCTTCTCCACGCCGCTGGCGACGCTTCATGCTTTCAACGGCTGGGCCGACACCTTCCTCACAACGCCGGTGAACGGCCTTGAGGATATTTATCTCGGCGCGTCCTGGACCGTGGGCGGCATCCCGGCCATCGAAAAGCTCGTGCTCGGCGTCACCTGGCACGACTTCTCCGCGGAGCGTGGGGGCGCGGATTTCGGCAGCGAGCTCGATCTCGTGGCGAACTTCGTCGTCACGAAGAACATCTCCGTCAATCTCAAATATGCGAGCTACGACGGCGATGGCGGCTTCGCCAGCCGCGACAAGGCCTGGGTCTCGCTCACCTACACCTACTGAAACCGGATCAACGGATTTTCCGCAAGGAGCACGCCATGACGAAGGACAAGACGCCACTGGACGGAAAAGCGGTCGACCGCCGCAGCGTCCTCAAGACGGGCGGGAAACTGCTCGGCGCCGCCGCCCTGTTCAAGGCCGCCGGCGCGGTCGTACCCGGCGGCGCTTGGGCCGCGGGCGGTGAGGGGCTGGAGAAGACCGATCTCACCCTCGGCATCATTCCGCTCACCGATTGTGCGCCGCTCGTCGTCGCGCATGAAAAAGGCTACTTCGCGAAGCATGGCATCAAGAGCCAGATTTCCAAGGAAGCATCCTGGGCGAATATCCGCGACAAGGTGTCGATCGGCGCGCTCGATGCAGCCCATATGCTCGCCGGCATGCCGATTGCCGCCTCGCTCGGCATCGGTGCCATCAGAAAACCTACCATCACGTCCTATTCGATGGACCTGAATGGCAATGCGATCACGGTCTCGAACGAGCTTTACGACCGCATGATCGAGGCCGATCCCGAGGCGATGGCAGAGCGTCCGATTTCGGCCCGCGCACTGAAAAAGGTGATCGACGCCGGCAAGGCCGTGGGCGAGGCGCCCATGACCTTCGCTGTCGTGTTCCCTGTCTCGACCCACAATTACGAGCTGCGCTACTGGATGGCCGATGCCGGCATCGACCCGGACAACGACATCCGCCTCATCGTCATTCCGCCGCCCCAGATGGTCGCCAATCTTCAGGCGAAGAACATCGTCGGCTATTGCGTCGGCGAGCCCTGGAACGAGCGTGCTGTCATCGCCGGTATCGGCAAGGTGCTGATCACGAACTACGAAATCTGGAACAACAACCCGGAGAAAGTGGTCGGCGTCAATCTCGACTGGGCCGAGAAAAATCCGAACACCCATATGGCGATGATCCGCGCATTGGTCGAGGCGGCGCAATGGATGGACAAGCCGGAGAACCGCCTTGAGGTCGTCGAGATCATCTCGCAGAGATCCTATGTGAATGCGCCGGTCGACGTCGTGAAAATGTCGATGACTGGCACCTTCCGCTATTCGATGGACGAAGAGCCGCGCCCTCTCCCCGATTTCAATGTCTTCTATCGCTACGGCGCCACCTTCCCCTGGAAGAGTCATGCCGCCTGGTTCATCTCGCAGATGATCTGTTGGGGACAGATCGACAAGCCGGTCGACGTACTGAAAACGGCAGGCGAGGTCTACCGCCCGGACATCTACCGCGACGCCGTGAAGGGCATGGGCATTCCCGTTCCCTCGGTCGACTGGAAGACGGAGGGCACAAACGACGGTCCCTGGATGCTGACAGACGCCACCGCGCCGCTGGAAATGGGCCCCGATCGCTTCTTCAACGGCGATGTCTTCGACCCGGCTGAAGTTCTTTCCTACATCGACGGTTTCAAGGTGAAGAACCTTGCCCTGTCGATGGAAGAACTTTCCAAGCTCAACACATGACGGGGGCTGCGATGAAAACCGCCGCGCTGAGCATTGTTGCAAAGGAGGAACCGCAGGAAGTGGGTGCTGCCCCGGCGGTGCCCGCCGCCCGCATCGAAGAGGTAAGCCGCATGGACACTCGCAGCACGCGGATCGAGGCGTTTCTTCGCCCTGTGATCCTGCCGGCCATCACCTTCGGCGTGATTCTCATGGTCTGGACGGTGGCGCAGGCAGCTTTCCTGCCCACCTTCCCGAGCGTGCCCGAAGTCTGGGCGAAGGCGGTCGAGACTTTCGCGAGCCCCTTTTATGTAGGCGGTCCGAACGATATGGGCATCGCCTGGCAGGTGATGTATTCGCTCGCCCGCGTTCTCTCGGGTTTCTTCCTCGCGCTCGCTGTCGGCATTCCGGTCGGATTCCTCATCGGCTCGAACAAGACGTTCGAGCAGGCCTGGATGCCGCTCATCGCCATCCTGCGCCCGGTGAGCCCGCTTGCCTGGTTGCCGATCGGCCTGCTGATTTTCCGTGCGGTCGATCCCTCGGCGATCTTCGTCATCTTCATCACCAGCATCTGGCCCGTCATTCTGAACACGGCCGCCGGCGTGAAGGCGATCCCCCAGGACTATCTGAATGTCGCCCGCGTGCTGAATTTCAACCGTCGCGAAATGGTGACGAAAATCTATGTGCCTGCCACGTTGCCCTACATGCTCACCGGCATGCAGCTCTCTCTCGGCACGGCATGGATGGTGATCGTCGCCGCCGAAATGCTCACCGGCGGCATCGGTATCGGCTTCTACATCTGGGACGAATGGAACAACCTTTCCGTCCCTTCGATCATCGTCGCCATCGTCGTCATCGGCTGCGTCGGCATCCTGCTCGAAGCGAGCATGAATCTCATCCGCCGTCGCTACGACTATTCGGGAAAGAAGGAGTAGACCGATGGAACGCAACGCAATCCTGCAGATCAGCAAGATCGGCAAAACCTTCGATACGCGCTCCGGCTCCTTCGAGGCGCTGCGCGATGTCGATCTCTCCATCGCCGAAGGCGAGTTCGTCTCGATCATCGGCCATTCCGGCTGTGGCAAATCCACCTTGCTCAATCTCGTGGCCGGCCTCGAAGCCCCCACGCTTGGCGGCATCTTCCTCCAGGGTGCGCTGGTGGACGGGCCGGGGCCGGAGCGCGCGGTCGTCTTCCAGAACCACTCGCTTCTCCCCTGGCTCACCGTCTATGGCAATGTCCGCCTCGCCGTGGACAAGGTCTTCGGCAATCGCAAGTCGGCAGTGGAGCGCGATGAATGGACGCACGAGATGCTCGCCCTGGTCAACATGTCCCACGCCGCCGAAAAGCGCCCGTCTGAAATTTCCGGCGGCATGAAGCAGCGTGTCGGCATCGCCCGCGCGCTCGCCATGGAGCCGAAAGTCCTTTTGCTGGACGAACCCTTCGGCGCGCTCGACGCGCTCACCCGCGCCCAGCTTCAGGACAGTGTCATGGACATCCACGCGCGGCTCGGCAACACCGTTGTGATGATCACGCATGATGTCGATGAGGCTGTGCTCCTCTCCGACCGTATCGTGATGATGAACAACGGCCCCGCCGCCTGCATTGGCGAAATCCACGAGGTCAATCTCCCGCGCCCGCGCCGCCGCCTCGAATTGTCGGAAAACGCGGCCTATATCGCGGCCCGCACGGCGGTCATGCGCTTTCTTACGCGCCACCGGATTGAAAAGGCGGCCTGATCATGACCGGGAAGCAGAAACTCATCGTGATCGGCAATGGCATGGCGGGCTGCCGCGCCGTCGAGGAATTGCTCGCGCGGACCCCCGGCCTTTATGACATAGAGATCTACGGCGCCGAGCCGGAAGTGAACTACAACCGCATCATGCTCTCACCCGTCCTTGCCGGAGAGACGAGCTTCGATGAAATCGTCATCAATGGGTACGACTGGTACGAGGAAAACGGCATCACCCTCCGAAGTGGCGAGGAAGTCGTCGGCATAGACCGCGCCGCGCGCATGATCGCCACGGGCAAGGGGCGCCGCGTATCCTATGACAGATTGCTGATCGCGACAGGCTCTCTTCCCTTCATTCTCCCTGTGCCCGGCGCCACGCTTGACGGCGTCATCGCCTTCCGTGACATCGCCGATGTCCGCCGCATGATCGAAACGTCGAAATCCGGCGGCCGTGCCGTGGTGATCGGCGGCGGTCTTCTCGGCCTCGAAGCGGCAAACGGTCTGCGCACCCTTGGTATGGATGTCACCGTCATCCATCTCGTCGATACGCTGATGGAGCGCCAGCTCGATGAGGCGGCAGGCTTCCTTCTCCGCCGCGAACTCGAGTCGCGCGGCATCGAGGTGATAACGGGTGCCTCGACGGAAGAAATCCTTGGTACCGAGCGCGTCGAGGCCGTCCGCCTCAAGGATGGCCGTGTCATCGCCACCGATCTCGTGGTGATGGCGGCGGGCATTCGGCCCAATGTCGCGCTCGCCCGCGATGCCGGCCTCGCCTGTAATCGCGGCATCGTCGTCGACGATCACATGCGCACCTCGGACCCGTCGATCCTTGCTGTCGGCGAATGCGTCGAGCATGCCGGTCAGGTCTATGGCCTTGTCGCGCCGATCTGGGAAATGTGCCGCGCTGTGGGCGACACGCTGGCCGAAAGGCAAGGCGAGGGCTATCGCGGTTCCGTCGTCAGCACCAAGCTCAAGGTCACGGGCGTCAATGTTTTCTCCGCCGGCGATTTCGCAACTGGCGATGACCGCGAGGACATCGTCTTCCGCGATGCCGCGCGCGGCGTATACAAGCGTCTCATCGTTGCGGGCGATCGCCTGATCGGTGCCGTTCTCTACGGCGATACGGAAGATGGCAGCTGGTACTTCAATCTGTTGCGCGAGGGCGGCAGCATCGCCGATGCCCGCGAGACTTTGATCTTCGGCCCAGCCTTCGCAGGCGGAGCCGCCGCAGACCCTAATGCCGCCGTTGCCGCGCTGCCCGACACCAGCGAAATCTGTGGCTGCAACGGCGTCTGCAAGGGCACGATCGTGAGTGCGATCGCCGATAAGAACCTCACCACGCTCGATGGCGTGCGCGCGCACACCAAGGCATCGGCCTCCTGCGGCTCCTGCACCGGTCTTGTCGAGCGCCTGCTCGTTCTCACCCTGGGCGACGGCTACAACCCCGCCGCCGTTACCCCCGTCTGCGGTTGCACCGATCTGGGGCACGATGAAGTCCGCCGCCTCATCAAGGCGAAGGAGCTGAAGTCCATTCAGGCCGTGATGCAGGAGCTCGAATGGAAAACCTCTTGCGGCTGCGCGAAATGCCGCCCGGCGCTCAACTATTATCTCGTCTGCGATTGGCCGGATGAATATGCCGACGACTATCAGTCCCGCTTCGTCAATGAGCGCGTCCACGCCAATATCCAGAAAGACGGCACCTATTCGGTGGTACCGCGCATGTGGGGCGGCATGACCAGCGCCTCGGAACTGCGCGCCATCGCCGATGTGGTGGACAAATTCGGCATTCCCGCCGTGAAGGTCACCGGCGGCCAGCGGATCGACATGCTCGGCATCCGCAAGGAAGACTTGCCCGCCGTCTGGGCCGATCTCGGTCAGGCGGGTTTCGTCTCCGGACACGCTTATGCGAAGGGCCTCCGCACGGTGAAAACCTGCGTCGGTTCGGACTGGTGCCGCTTCGGCACGCAGGATTCGACCGGCTTCGGCATCCGCCTCGAAAAATTCATGTGGGGCTCGTGGACGCCCGCCAAGGTGAAACTCGCCGTCTCCGGCTGTCCGCGAAACTGCGCCGAAGCCACGTGCAAGGACGTCGGCGTCATCTGCGTCGACTCCGGCTACGAGATTCACTTCGCAGGCGCCGCCGGCCTCGACATCAAGGGAACGGAAAAGCTCGGCCTCGTGCACACGGAGGATGAAGCGCTCGAACATATCGTCGCTCTCGTCCAGATGTACCGCGAGCAGGCGCGCTATCTCGAACGCATCTATAAATGGGCGAAGCGCGTCGGCTACGACGAAATCCGCCGCCAGATCATGGACGATGCGGAGCGCCGCAGATCGCTCTTTGCGCGCTTCGTCTTTTCCCAGAAATTCGCGCAGGTCGATCCCTGGTCGGAGCGCGTCTCCGGCAAGGACAAGCATGAGTTCAGGCCGCTCGCAGAGATCGGCGTGTCGCAGGCGGCGGAGTAGGGCGATGGAAAACTGGGTCGAGATCGGAAACCTGTCGGACATTCCACTGCGCGGCGCGCGCTGCGTGAAAACGCCGCTCGGCCGCATCGCGGTCTTCCGCACGGCGGCAGACGAGGTCTATGCCATCGAGGACCGCTGCCCCCATAAGGGCGGCCCCTTGAGCCAGGGCATCGTCCACGGCGCCGCCGTCACTTGCCCCTTGCATAATTGGGTGTTGTCGCTCGAAACGGGCAGGGCCCTCGGCGCGGATGAAGGCGCGGTGCGCACCTTCGTGCTGAAATGTGAAGGCGGAAAACTTTTCCTCGACATGGCGTCCGCGGCCGCCCTCGCCGCCGATTGAGGGGCCCGCCGGCAAAAGAATGAACATGACGCAGGCACCGCTCACGAAAACCACCTGCCCCTATTGCGGCGTCGGCTGCGGCGTCGCGGTGCCCTCCGGTGCTGAGCGGAATACACCGGTCGCCGGCGATGCATCCCATCCGGTCAACAAGGGCCGTCTCTGTTCCAAGGGCTCGCTTCTCGGCGAGACGACCGGCCTCGAAAATCGCTTGCTCCATCCGATGAGGAATGGCGCCCGCATCGGCTGGGACGAGGCGCTCGATGAAGTTGCAACGAAATTTTCCTCCATCATCGCCGAGCATGGGCCGGATGCTGTCGCCTTCTATGTCTCCGGCCAGTTGCTGACGGAAGATTATTATGTCGCGAACAAGCTGATGAAGGGCTTTATCGGCAGCGGCAATATCGACACGAACTCCCGCCTTTGCATGTCGTCTGCCGTCGCCGCGCACAAGCGCGCCTTCGGCGAGGATGTCGTGCCCGGCTGCTACGAGGATTTCGAGGAAGCAGATCTCGTCATTCTCGTCGGCTCCAACACCGCCTGGTGCCATCCGATCCTCTATCAGCGCCTCCTCGCCGCGCGCGAGCGCCGCGGCACGCGCATTATCGTCATAGACCCGCGCCGCACGGCCACCTGCGATGAAGCTGATCTCCACCTCGCGATTGCGCCGGGCGCTGATCTCGCGCTGTTCAACGCGCTCTTCTGCGAGCTTGCCGCGTGCGGCGCATCCGATCCCGCTTTCATCACCGCGCATACCGAGGGTCTCGATGAGGCGCTTGATGCCGCGCTTCTTGCACATCCCTCGCTCGCCGCCACGGCGGAGGCATGCGGCCTCGATCCCGACACGCTGGAAACCTTCATCCGCTGGTTTGCGGAAACGGAGCGCGTGGTCACCGCCTTTTCGCAAGGCATCAACCAGTCGCAAAGCGGCGTCGATCAGGCCAACGCCATAATCAATTGCCACCTTCTGACGGGCCGCATCGGACGGCCGGGTATGGGTCCATTCTCATTGACCGGCCAGCCCAATGCGATGGGCGGGCGCGAAGTCGGCGGCCTCGCAAACCAGCTTGCCGCCCATCTCGATTTCTCGGAAAGCGCCTGCGGTCTCCTCGCGCGCTTCTGGGAGAGCGACCGCATCGCTTCGTCGCCGGGTCTCAAGGCCGTCGACCTTTTCGATGCCGTCGCGGATGGCCGCATCAAGGCGCTCTGGATCATGGCGACCAACCCGGTGGTCAGTCTCCCCGATGCAGATGCGGTGAGGAAGGCGCTTCTGGATTGCGAATTCGTCGTCCTCTCCGATTGCATCGCTGGCACGGACACCGCCGCCTGCGCCGATCTTCTCCTTCCAGCCGTAGCCTGGGGCGAAAAGGATGGTACGGTCACAAATTCCGAGCGACGCATTTCCCGCCAGCGCGCCTTCATGCTGCCGGCAGGCGAGGCGCGGCCCGACTGGTGGATCATCAGCGAGGTCGCCCGCCGCATGGGCTTCGCGGATGCCTTCGCCTATGGAAGCTCAGCCGACATCTTCCGCGAACATGCCCGCCTCTCCGGCTTTGAAAATGAGGGCAGCCGCATCTTCGACATTTCGGCGCTGTCGGAAATAACCGACGCGGATTATGACGCACTCTCCTCCTTGCAATGGCCGCTGCGCGAAGGTGGTGGCACCGCGCGCCTCTTTGCCGACGGCGGTTTCCCCACACCGTCTGGTCGCGCGCGTTTTACCGCCGTTTCGCCCGTGCCCCGCGCCGCGTCTGCCCGCTTCCCCTTCACCTTAAACAGCGGCCGCCTGCGCGATCAGTGGCACACCATGACGCGCACCGGCCTTTCGCCGACGCTCGGCTCCAACGCGCAGGAACCCGAAGCAGAGATCAACGATCTCGATGCCCGCGACGTCGGCATCGAGGATGGCGGCCTCGTGCGTATCGTTACGGAATATGGCGCGGCCATCTTCCGTGCGCGCGTCACGGCGGCGCAGCGACGGGGCTCGCTTTTTGTACCCATCCACTGGTCGTCTGAAAACAGCGCCGGCAGCGGTGCTGGCCGCCTCGCCCATCGAGCGCGCGATCCGCTCTCCGGCCAGCCCGCCTTCAAGCACACGCCCGCCCGCGCCGAAGCTGTCGCGCCCCTCTGGCGCGCCTTCTTTCTCACGCGAACGGAGATTGCAAAGCCGCAATATGGCTATTTCGCGCGCCGCCGCGTCGAAGGCGGCTTCCTTTACGAACTCGCCGGAATTGGTCCCGGAGACGGTCCGCCTGATGTCGAAAACCTCGCGCCCGCGCATGGCGCCGTCGAGTACGTCGAAATGCGCGACAAACATGCAGGCGCGCTTCGTCAGGCCGCTCTTCTCGGTGGCCGCCTGGAGAAATGTCTGATCCTGACGCGGCAGGGCGCGCTACCGCCGCGCGACTGGCTCATCGGCCTCCTCGCCTCGGAAAGTTTGAGCGAAGAGGATCGCCGCACATTGCTCTCCGGCCGCGGTGCAGGCGCATCGGGCGGCGAAGGCCGCATCGTCTGCGCCTGCATGGGCGTGCGCGCAGGCGCGATCCATGCCGCCATTGCGAGCGGCGCGGCAGATGTCGCCGCTATCGGCGAATGCACGGGCGCCGGTACGAATTGCGGTTCCTGCCGCCCGGAAATCCGTCTTCTCATCGCGCAACATCGAAAGGACGAAGCCGCATGATCCCGGATCGAAAGACAGAGTCGCTCGTCTCCTTCGTCGGTGCCGGTCCCGGCGACCCGGAACTGTTGACGCTTCGCGCGATGCAGCGCCTGCAGCAGGCCGACGTCATCCTGCACGACGCACTCGGCACCGGCGAAATCCTCGCGCTTCTGCCGTCCTCCATCCGCCGCGTCGATGTCGGTAAGCGAGCCGGACGTCATGCCATGCCGCAGGATGAGATCAACCGCCTGCTTGTCCGAATGGCGCGCCCCGGCCGCCGCGTCGTCCGCCTGAAGGGCGGCGACCCCTCCATCTTCGGTCGTCTCGACGAGGAAACGGATGCGCTCCGCGCCGCCGGCATTGCTTACGAAATCGTGCCCGGCATCACCGCCGCTTCGGCAGCCGCCGCCGCTACGGGCATCTCGCTCACAAGCCGCGGCAAGGCGCGCCGCGTGCAGTTCGTCACCGGCCACACGCATGACGGTGAGGCCTTCGATCCGGTCGCTGCCGGTATCGCTGCGCCGGGTGTCACCAGCGTCGTCTATATGGCGCGGGGCGCCGCCCCGGCCATCGCGACAGGGCTCTTGTCCGCCGGCTGGCCTGCTGAAACACCGGTCGTTATCGTTGCTGGCGCAAGTCAGCCGGAAGAACTCACGATCCATGCGAGGCTGGGGAGCCTCGCGCAGGCCGTTGCCGCTTTGCCCGCGCAGGCCCCGTTGCTGCTCATTCTGGGTGACAATGTTGCCGCCGCGCCCCTGAGAAGCGGCGCCCCGGCTTCGGCACCGGCTTCTGCAATCCAGTAAACAGGCGCACCGGAACAAGACGCGAATTGCCGGGCGGGAGAACCTTGGGCCGTGCGAGGGCCGCCGGGCGGCCATGCGCCCAGCAAAGGGAACATCTGTCTTGTCCTATCCGAACACCCTGATCTTTGTCGATCTCACCTCCGACGATCCGGCCGCCTGCGCGACATTCTATGAAGAAGTCTTTGGCTGGCAGAACGATCCGCGCCCTTACGGCGTCTTCCACCGCATGGTACCGGGCGGCAATGCGCTGAACCCGGACGGCAGCGAGAGCCAGATCGGCAATTTTCATATCGGCATTCATAATGCGGCGAATGCGCGCCCGCATCCCGATCCGGACGGCGTCGAGCCGCGCGTCGTTGCCGGGCCGGGCCGCAAAGCGCGTATCTGGGTGCTCGTCAGCGCCGACGACAGCGAAGAGCGCATCCTTGCTGCCGCGCAGGAGCGCGGCGCAGAAATTCTCTGGCGCGACCATTACTGGAAGGAGTTCAACGGCCTGAACCATGCCTTCCGCGACCCCTGGGGCAACGAAATCGTGCTTTGGGTGAAGGCAGGTAGCCTGCCCGAAATTCCCGCCCACTATACGCGCGAATAGACCCCCTCAAACGGGCTCGAAACCGGAGAGCTGCCCCGGCGCCTCGCGTGTCACGCGCAGGCGCTTGAGGCGGCTCGCCGTATAGTCCTTCGAGAAGACGGTGGAGACGGCGATGTAATCGGCCTGCACGGCCTCCGCGTCCACCTCCAGCAGGATGTAGCCGCGATGCCGCGTCTCGCAATAGGCGATCTCCGGCACCTCGCGCAGCAAGGTCTCCTCGGCAATGTCATAGACGCGCGGGTCCGCGGCCAGATAGTCGTAGCCGCCCTTGGAGCTCACGCTGCTTGTGCCGAACTCGACGCCGATGCGCCGCCCGCCCGGCGTTTCGCGCAGATCGTTCGCCCAGAATTGATGCGAGTCGCCCGACAGCACCACGAGATGCGCTTCCGCCTCGCGCACAGCCTCGTAAAGCCGCTGGCGCGAGGCCGGATAGCCGTCCCATGCGTCGGGATTGATAGGCAGCCCGAGCTTCGTGCGTTCGAGCCACTGCTGCGTATAGGGGTTGTCGCGAATGGCGGGCTCGATCACCTCCGGCGGAAAGGCCACGGTGAAATCCGGCGCATCCATTCGCGCCATGATGACCTGATTGCCGAGTATCTGCCACGGCACACCCTTCGCGCGCGAGGCTTTCAGCTCGCCGGAAAGCCAGTTGAGCTGCTTCTCGCCCAGCAATGTCCGCGACGGATCGCCGAGAATTTCGGCGCGGAAGCGTCCCACGTCCGGCTTGTAGCCATAACCCTCGGGCAGGCCTTCATCGGCGCATTTGCGCGCCATCGCATAATCCGTCACGGGCGTGCCATCGCTTTCGCGCCACGGCGTCTTCAACCGTTCGACCTGCGCCGCGGGCATCATCGCCGCGGCCTCCTCCGTCAGCGGCGCGGGCGTGCTGCCGGACATGTCATAGGCAGTTTCGAAGTGAAGCATGTCCTTTTCATAGCTCACCGCCTCGCTGCGCGCGGTAAGCCGCGTCTCGATGAGATGCAGCGTCGCAAGGCCGCCCATGTCATAGGTACGATGAAGGCTGTGGAAGGCCTCGCCCGGCTTCGGGTCGCGCATCGGCATCCATTCGAAATAGGCGCGCAGCGCCGCATCGCGCCGTGTCTCCCACGCACCCTGTGTATCCGGCTTGTGGTTCTTCGCGCCGCCCGCCCATGAATCATTCGCCGTTTCATGATCGTCCCAGATGGTGATGAAGGGCGCCGCCGCATGCGCGGCCTGCAGGTCGGGGTCGCTGCGATATTGCGCAAAGCGCCTGCGATAACCGTCGAGCGTCACGATGTCATGCGCCGGCTCCGGCTCGCGGCCGAGCTCCTTGGCAACATCGCCGCCATAGCCATCCGGCCCATACTCATAGATGTAGTCGCCGAGGTGGATGATGGCGTCGAGCTCCGGCTCCATCGCGAGTTCGCGATAGGCATTGTAGAAGCCGAAGCCGTAATGAGAGCAGGAGACAACGCCGAGCCGGAGCTTCGTTGCGCCTTCGCTCGCAAGCGTGCGCGTGCGCCCGGTGGGGGAGGTGGTCTTGCCCGAGAGGAAGCGATAGAAATAGGACGCTCCGGCCTCAAGCCCCCGGATATCGGCCTTCACTGTATAGTCGCTTGCTGCCGTTGCCAGCGCCTCGCCTTCGTTCGCGAGTTCGACGAAATCTGCATCTCTCGCTACCTGCCAGCGAACCCGCGTGTCGCCGGGCGCCGTCACCCGCGTCCAGATGATAACGGCGGTCGCCTCCGGGTCGCCGCTCGCAACCCCGTGCAGGAATGACGCGCCGTTGTCTTTTTCATCGGTGCAGCCACCCATCAGCGCCGCACCGCCGGTAAAGGCAAAGCCCTTGAGCGTGTCGCGTCTGGTGGGCCGGAATTTCATGGTCATACCCTCGGGTGAAAGAACGGTTGCGGCCTCATTCTCCGGCTTGCGGCGGATCGGTTCTGGCCTATGCGCGCACGGAAACTTGGCTTTCGCGTCCAGTACAAATTATTGAGCGGGTTTGACGCAGATTTGCGACGCAGCCCTGGCTAACATGCTGCGATATTGCATTTTGTTGGGGAGGCGGTTCATGCCGGACAAGGTTCTCTGCGTCGGGCGCAACAGCCTTGATCTTGTGTTCTCGGTCGATCTTGCGGCGATGCAGGCGGACGGCAAGCAGCGTACCGCCGATCCGGTTTTGCTCGCAGGAGGCCAATGCGTGAATGCCGCGGTGACGCTCGCCGGCCTCGGCTGCGCCGTTTCCTATGCGGGCGTCATTGGTGCTGATGCTTCTGCCGGGCGTGTTCTTGCCGCGCTGAAGGAACGTCAGGTCGATTATTCGCCGGTCGAAATGGCGAAAGGCATGGCGAACCCTTGCGCCTATATCATGGTGGATGCGGTATCCGGCGAGCGAAGCATCGTGGAGACGGCGCCGCCCGGTTTCCCGGCCTTTTCGGGCCGCATCTCCGAAGATGTCTGGGATGGTCTCGCCGCCATCTATTTCGACGGGCACGAGCCCGAGGCCTCGATCGCAATTGCCGTGGAAGCCGCGCGCCGTTGCGTGCCGACGCTCACCGATGCCGAAGTGCTGACGGATGCAACGCGGGAGCTCCTCTCGCGCGTCGACACCGCCATCGTGCCGCGTGCGCTGGCCGCAAGCCTCGCAGGCTCGGAAGCGTCGGAAGACATGCTCCGCGCCCTTGCCGAACTCGGTGGCACCGCGCATGTCGTCACCCTGGGTGAGGGTGGCGCCGTGGGCATGGTGTCCGGCGGTACGTTGCATCATGTCCCGGCCTTCGCCTGCAATACCGTGGACACGACCGGCGCCGGCGATGCCTTCCATGCCGGATTTCTCTTCGCCGATCTCGCTGGCATGACCTTTCCAGAAGCAATGACCTTCGGCGCTCGTGTCGCAGCGGCGGCGTGCGAAGTGCGCGGTGCCAATCTCGGTGTGGAAGTTTTGACGGGCCTCGCCGCCGCCTTCAATCGAGAAACATCGATTTCCTGATGACGGCGTGAACGCCCCAGTTCCCGTCCACCACCTGCGTGATGCCGAAGTCGACGGCGACGGAGATCAGCGATATCGCTTCGTCTTCTGTCAGCCCCTTCGATGTCATGAGGAAACGCCGCGTCTTGCGGAAGGCATCGCGCATTGCCTGGTCGATCGAGGCTTGCTTGTAGACTTCCGTCTGGGCGTTCTTCCCGAGTTCCTTCAGATAGTTCGGATGTGAGAAGCCGGTGATCACCCATTCATCCTCGGTCTCGATCAAGGGGTAATCGAGATCCTGTAGCTTGCCCGCCTGGTCGCGCTTCTTGTGCAGGATCACCTGGAAGACGCCGGTGAGAGAGCATTCGATCGCCGTGCCGCAAAGCTCGGAATCGCCCTGCGAGGCATGGGGGTCGCCGACCGAGAGCAGGCCGCCCGGTACCGACACGGGCAGGAATATCCGCGCGCCCGCGCCGAGGCGCCAATTGTCGATATTGCCGCCGAAATGCGCCGGCGGCACGGAATCGACCACACCCCAATGATCGGGCGCAAGCGCCACGACGCCGAAATGCGCACGCAAGGGAATCTCGACATTCTTCAGCACGTCGAAATTCTTTTCGATGGTCGTGTGGTCCACCGGCACGCCCGGATAGTCCATCATCTCATGCACCACGCCGAACGGATCGGTCTGTGGCGTCCAGCGATAGTTGTAGACGGCGCGGGCGGTTTCGCGCCCGGCCTTCTTCTCGATCTCGTAAATGGTGACGACTTCGCGCGGCGCAGGCGGCGTCAGCAATTCATTGTAATGAAAGCCCCACCATGCCGCGGCATTGCTGCCGAAATAACGCCCCTCGAACCGCTTGCCCGCGCAAGGCCGGGGATGGATGTCGAGAATTCGCAGCTCGACAATATCGCCCGGCTTCGAATCCTCGATGGCGATGGGGCCGGTGCAGATGTGAACGCCGAAACCCTCTCCCGTGCCGCGCCCATAGGTCGAGGCATCGACAGGACCGGCCCCACGGCGATCGACATTCTTGCCGTCCTTGGTCCAGTGGAACACGCTTTCCGCGCCCGGATCGTTCTCGATCATGCGCTCATAATCGTCATAGGCGTGCTGGGTGAGCGTTTCGATGGTGACGAAGTCGCCCGATTTCATTTCAAGAACGGGCGGCAGGAAGCGGCTGAAATAGCCCCAATGCACCGTCTTCGCGGTGACCGGCAGATAGTGATGCCGCGCGCCATCCGGCGAGAGCGGGGCGAGCATCGGCTGGACTTCCATGGGCGGCGCAAGCGCGACATCGCCGTCACCCGCAGAATCCGGATCGAGCGCATCTGCCGCCGGCTGCATTGTGCGTTCGTCGCGGCCCGCGCTGCCCGGCTCGTCTGGCCGTCCGCGATTGACGACCCAGGGGTGGCCCTGTTGCGCACCGCCGGAAGACGCCCGGCGATATTCGCGCGGCGAAACGCCATACTGGTCGCGGAAGGCACGGCTGAAATGCGCCGCGTCGTTGAAGCCCCAGCGAAAGCAGATATCCGAAATCGAAAGCTGCCCGTTGATCGGGCTCTCGAGATCGTAGCGGCAACGCTCCAGCCTGCGATAGCGCACATAACGGATGAAGCTCTGGCCGACGGACTCGAAAAGCTTCTGCACATAGCGTGGCGAAATGCCATGTGCATCGGCGACATTGGCAAGAGAGAGGTCCGGGTCGCCGAGCTGCGTTTCGATCGTCTGGCAGATGCGGTGGAGAAGCGCCGCGCGGACGCCCGCCGCGCCGCCAAGCGCGCGCGTATCCGCCTGGCGGAAAATCCCCGCCATCAGGAACTCCGGCAAGGCCATCTCAATCGGCCGCAGCTGATCGACGCTCAGATCTTCCAGCGCTTCCGAAACCGAAGCGAGAAAGCCCGCCAGCACATGGCCAATGCCTGCCCGCCCCGACAAGTGGATGACCTTTGTCGGCAGTGGCGCCATCAGACGCGGGCGGAAAGCAGGCCGCGGAATATAGATGATGACGAGGCGGCAGATCGTTTCCAGTGTGAAGGTCGTGTGCGAGCCGACCGCGCCATAAACGATGTCACCTGCCGTTGCGCGCAGGTCGTTGCCGCCATCGTGGAATGTCGCCCGGCCTTCGAGCAGCGATGCCACCCAGACGCCGTCCTTGCCCGCTTCCTTGTTGAGTTCGTGAATGGCGGTGATGTGCTGCGGCGTCGAGACAAGGCGCGTGAAGCTGATGCCGGATTGCGAGATCACGGCGGAGAGAAGGCCGTAGGCGCCGTCTTCCGTTTCATGCCCCGTCGGCTTCAGGGCAAGGCGCTTCAGCGCCTCTTTCCAGGCTTCGTATCTGTCTGCCTTGGGATAGGCCTCAGTTGAAAATCGCCAAGCATCCATCCGCTTTTACACAACCCGGAACAAGGCGCACTCGACTGCCGGGAATCGGGCTTCACCTGCTACAAATTTGTGCAATGCGAATCGCGCGCTTCGCAGAAGCGCCGGAAATCCCGGAAATTTTCCGCCGGCCGCAATGCACCTTTCGCAGGGGAGCAAAAAGCATGCCTGAGGCCGGCGGCGTGGTTCACTTCGATTCCGGCGCGAATATGTTGCGCGGAATTTTGACATGGACGCCCTGCCGCCCGTCGACGACCTGGGTCACGGTGAAGTCCGCGGCAATGCTCATCAGCGAATAGGCGTCATCCTTGCTGAGGCCGCGGTCATCGTGAAGAAACTTTACCATGTCGAGCGAGGCATTCCGCATGGCGACATCGAGGTCTTCGTCGAAGCCATGCACGATCCAGTAGCCCGGCGTTTCGAGCAGCGGCGAGGGAAACTCGAAATCCTTGCGCAGCACGATCTGGAAGAGAACGTTGAGCGAGGCTTCGATGGCCGTACCGCTGATTTCACCATCGCCTTGGGAAACATGCGGATCGCCGATGGAGAAAAGTGCGCCGTCCACGGCGACCGGGTAAAACATGGTCGCGCCCGCGCCGATGCGCCAATTGTCGATATTGCCGCCATGTGCGCCTGGCGGAATGGTGCTGACGCGGCCTTGCACATCCGGCGCGACGCCGGCCGTGCCCAGATGCGGTCGCACCGGCACGCGAACGCCGTTCAGCGCGCGCTGCCTGTCGCATTCCGGACAATTGGTGATCTTGCCCGGCGTCTCGTATTTGCCGGGGAAGTCATAGGCATAATGCGCTTCGGCAATGTTCGTCGCGCGGTCGAGCCGGTAGATGGTGACGCGCTCCTTCTCGCCGAATTCCTTGTAGAGGTGACCCCAGTTCGCGGCGAGGTTCGAGCCATAGTCGAAGCGCGGCACCATGCGCAGGTAGCGGACTTCCAGCATGTCGCCGGGCTTTGCGTCCTTCACATAGATGGGCCCCGTCATCAGATGGACGCCCGGGTTGCGGTCGCTTTCGGGGATGGTGTTGAAGATGTGGCGCACCGCATCGTCCATCATGAGCTCCGGCGCGTCGCCGGCGTGATGGGTGACGGCTTCGGCCTGAATGAGATCGCCGCTATTGACGGTGAGAACGGGCGCAAGAGCCGGGTCGAAATAGCCCCAATGGCAGGTTTCAGGTGTCGCTCTCAGCAGGTGAAGGGCAGTGGGATGCGCGTATTCCGACGCTTTCGATCCCGGTAGTGACGAATGCGCCATGAGAACTCCTTGCACTCGAACCGACTGATGGTCGCGGACCCGCGTAAAGCGGGAATGCTTGCATTGTCTGTCTTGTGGCCCGGTGCGGTCTTGCCCGCTTGCGCAAAAGTTGTTGCCGCGTGCGGGTGTGTGGAAGGCATATGCCTCGCAAACGGGCAAGGCCTTGTGCATTTGCCTTCGCTTCGGGCGGGAGATGCGCTCAGGCGCCGATCACGACGGTCGTCATGTCGAGCGAGCCATATTCGACGACCGGCGTTTCGAAGCGCACCGGCTCCCCGTCGCGCCGCGCGCCCATGACGTAGAGGATCGGCAGGTAGTGATCGGGATGGGGAACGGAAAGGCTCGCGTCGCGGCCCTGGGCCTCATAGCCGATCAGGTCGTTCGGGCGGTCGGCGGCAATCGCCTCGCGAATATAGTCGCCGAAGCGGCTCGCCCAGTCATAGCTGCCATCGCGCATCTGCCAGTCCATTTCCGGCAGATTGTGAACGATATTGCCGCTGCCCATCAGCAGATAGCCTTCGTCCCGGAACTCGCCGAGCACACGGCCAATCTCGAAATGCTCGCGGGGCGAGAGGCGCGCATCCATGCTGATCTGCACCATCGGCACATCGGCTTGCGGAAAGACCTTGAGCAGCACGCACCACGAACCGTGATCGAAGCCGCGCTCGTCGTCGAGTTCGACCTCGAGAGGCGCCAGCCGGTCGCGGATCGCTTCCGCAAGCGCCGGGCTCCCCGGCGCCTTGTATTGCATTTCATACATGGCGCGGGGGAAGCCGCCGAAATCATGGATCGTTGGCGGCGCCTTGCCGGACGTGACCTTGATGCCGCGCGTGTACCAGTGTGCGGAAACGCAGATGATACCTTTCGGCTTGCCGAACTCGCGGCCGATGGCCTCCCATGTCCGGGTGATGAAATTATCCTCCATCACATTGCCCGGGCTACCGTGGCCGAAAAAGATCGCGGGTTGCATCCTGCGCTTGCCTTTCTGAATCGAGTGTTCGCTTGCTATGCAGACTCAGGAGGCCGCCTGCAGGCGCTTGCCCCGCAGCCGTTTCCATGTGGCCTGATAGCGCGAAACCAGCCAGTGGTTGAGGTCGCTCTGCGCGCGCTCCTGCCACGAATAGCGCCCGCGGATTGCGAAGCGCGACTTGAGGCCGATCTGCACCAGCTTGTCTACATGGAGATCCTGCTCGGTGATTTCCATAGCCGTGCGCATGTTCATGTCCAGCCGCTCCTGGAAAAGCGGTTCCGACATGGCGCCCGGCGCCACCAGCCAGCCGATCGTCATGGAATGGCTGTTCGCGGATTCGGCATGGAGAATGAGATAGATGACCATGTCGGAGGTAATGACGAGCGAGAGCGTCGGCGGAATATTCGCAAACATCGCCCGGTGCCGCTCTTCCGCGGTCAGCTTTGGGAAAACCGGCAGCACGGCGCGCTGCAGCGGGTTGAAGGCCGCGTCGGGATGCAGTGTACCGTTGAAGCGCAGATAACCGGCGCTTCCCTCCGGCATCTCCGGGAAACTCGCAAGCTCGCTCGGAATGAAGTCGTGAAGCGGGCCCTTGTGCAGACGGGTGGCGTGATACCCGTCATTATTGTTCTCCATCATCACTTTCCAGTTCCAGGGGTAGCTTTGCGGCGCATCCGGCATCGCTCCCTCGGCATTGGGCAGATCGTAATTGGCCAGCGCCTCGCTGATCGTCGTGAGGCGCGGCGCAAGCGGCGCCGCATCGGCATCGAAATTGACGAAGATGAAGCCTTCCCAGATTTCCGTGCGGATTTCCGGCAGGCGGATGCCTTCGCGTTCAAAGCCGCAGGTCTTGCTCATGGCCGGTGCGCCGACAAGCCGCCCGTCGAGGCCGTAGGTCCAGTGGTGATAGGGGCAGACAAAGGCCTTCGTGTTGCCATGACCTTCGGCGACAAGCATCGCCCGGTGCTGGCAGACGGCCGACAGCGCCTTCAATTCGCCATCGCGTGTGCGCGAGATGATGAGCGGCTCGCCGATATGTGTGGCGGTGAAGTAGTCACCGGGATTTTTCACCCATTCCTCGCGGCCGACGCAAAGCCATTCGCTGTTGAAGAGGGCTTCCTTCTCGAATTCGAAGAATTCCTCGCTTGTGTAGCACTCGGGCGGCAGGGTTTCCGCCTCGGTGACGTCGCCAAGCGATGTCTTCAATCCATCGATAAAATCGTCGGTCAGAAATGTACCGGCCATTGCGCACTCCGCTCGAACCAAACCCTCTGGAGAAACGAAGGCAAGTTTCGGTCCTCCGCATCGTTTGGGCGATACTATGGCGATGATCGCGGCGGCTCTTGCGGTTCCGCGACCAAACTATTGCCGATGCGAATGTCCCGTACCGGACTTTGCCTAGAAATGCGGCGCGCCGCCGCCCGTAAATGCGGCAATCCACCCGCCGCACGACAACATTAGAGCGCGCCAAGACAAGATCGGCGCGCCGCTGCAGCGTAGCGTCTTGGTTGCCGGCGACCTGCCGCCAGATAAAGTTACCGGGATATTCAGCATGAAAATCAGTGTTATCGCCGGCAGTCATCGCCCTGCCTCTCAATCGAAAAAGGTGGCGGACTGGATCGCCGCGCGACTCAAGCAACGCGAGGTGATAGCGACAGAGCCGATCCATCTCGGCGCAACCCCGCTGCCATTCTGGGATGAAACGGCCTTCACCGCGGACCCGTCACCCCTCAATCTCGCATGGCGGCCTGTTTCCGAAGAACTTGCCGCCTGCGACGGCGTGGTCGTGGTGGCGCCGGAATGGCACGGCATGGCGCCGCCCGCCCTCAAGAATCTCCTGCTTCTCTGCAAGACGGAACTTGCCCACAAGCCGGGCCTGATCGTTGGCATTTCCGGTTCGCTCGGCGGCACCTATCCGGTGGTCGAGCTCCGGCTGACGGGCTTCAAGAACAATCGCATCTGCTGGATCCCGGACCACGTGATCCTGCGCAATGTGAGCAAGATCCTCAATGAAACCGCGGCGGAAGACGAGGCTGCCGATGCCGCCGCAAAGGGCCGGCTCGATCACTCGCTCGGCATCCTTGTCGAATATGCGAAGGCATTGCGCGGCGTTCGCGCCAGCGGCGCCTTCGATGCAAAGGCTTATCCTTTCGGTATGTAAGGCGGCTCCCGGTCAAATGCTTGGGCGTATTCAGGCAAGCGCTTGGCACGGGTTTTGATTAGCGTTCAATGTGCAATCAATGTGCAGGGTCGGAATGATGGCTTACGAAGTCTTGAAAGTGAAACCGATGACGGCGCGGATCGGCGCGGAGATCGAAGGCGTCGATCTTTCGCAGCCGCTGACGAACAAGATCGTCGATGAGCTCAATTCGGCCCTCATGGAACATCAGGTCATTTTCCTGCGCGATCAGGACCTGGACCATGACCGGCACAAGGAACTTGGCCGGGCTTTCGGTGAGCTCGCGATTCACAGCGGCGTCGCCGGCTTGCCGGACCATCCCGAAATCGTGGCCATTCATGCCGATGAGAATTCGAAATTCGTCGCGGGCGAGAATTGGCACTCCGACCTCACCTGCAACGAGATCCCGCCCATGGGCAGCATTCTCTATCTGCCGGTCGTGCCGGAAGTGGGCGGCGATACGATGTTCGCCAGCATGTATGCGGCCTATGACGCGCTTTCGCCCGGCATGAAGACCTATCTTGACGGGCTGCAGGCCGTGCATGACGGCGAGCATGTCTACCGGCCCATCGTGAACGATCCGAACAAGCGCTTCCCCTGCAATACGCATCCCGTCATCCGCACGCATCCCGTGACGGGCCGCAAGGCGATTTTCGTCAATCCGTCCTACACGACGGAGATCGTCGGCCTCGGCAAGGCGGAAAGCGATGGCGTGCTGGAGATGCTCTACAAGCATTGCGCCAATCCGAACTTCCATGTGCGCTTCCGCTGGCAGCCTAAGTCCGTTGCCTTCTGGGACAATCGCTGCACCTGGCATCTCGCGGTCTGGGATTACTTTCCGCAGGTCCGTTCCGGCTATCGCGTGACCGTGGCGGAGACGCGGCGCCCGATCTGAGCGAAGCCAGAGAACGAGAGGGGAGGCCGTCGCGAAAAAAATCGCGGCGGCCTATTTCTTTTCGTCATAGGCGATGGAAACGGTGACAGGCGCCCAGTCGGCAATCTCCGCCTGCATGGCGCCGAGCTTGCGGCCGACATAATGCAGCGCATCGGCGCCGAGCAGCAGGTGAAGCGGCGGCTCTTCCGCCCGCGCAACCTGGACCACGGCGCGCGCCGCCTTGGCCGGATCGCCGCCCTCGCTGCCGCCTTGGCCGGAAAGGATCGAACGGGCGAGATGCGCCGTTGGCTCGTAATCGGCTATCTCCGTGCGGCAGGTCGTGAGCGAGCGCGTGGCGAAATCCGTTCTCAGGCCCCCCGGTGCAACATTGGTCACCTTGATGCCGAGGGGGCGCACTTCTTCGGCAAGCGTCTGCCCGATGCATTCAAGCGCATATTTCGTCGCGCCATAAATGCCCGTGCCCATCCAGGGGGCAAGCCCGCTCACCGAGGTGACATTGATGATGCGGCCCTGACGGCGCGCACGCATCGAAGGCAAGGCGGATTGGATGACGGCGATGGCGCCGAAGAGGTTGACGTCGAATTGCGCGCGGATTTCCGCCGCGCTCGCTTCCTCGATAGCGCCAATCAATCCGTAGCCCGCATTGCTGACCAATATATCGATGGCACCGGCGCGCTCTTCGATGGCGCGCACGGTTTCGCGGATGGCGGGTTCATCGGTCACATCGAGGAGAAAGCCGAGCGCACGGCCGGGCGAGAGTGCCTCGAAGGCCAGCCTGTCTTCCTCGCGCCGCACGGTGCCGGCGACGATGTCGCCCTCGGCAAGTGCCGCCTCCGCAATCGCGCGGCCGAAGCCGCTGCTTACCCCGGTGATCCACCAGACGGCAGGCTTCTCGTCGCTCATTGCATACTTCCGGTTTACGGGATCAGAAAGGCTTGTCGCCCTTGACCCAGAGACGATGCATCAGCCGCACATATTTCGTGTCGTCGAAAACGGTGCCCGTATGCAGCGTGCAGCGATTGTCCCACATGAGAATGTCGCCCACCTGCCATTTATGACGATGCACGAAGCGCTCCTCGGTGACGAATTCGATCAGCTCGTCGAGAAGCACCAAGGCTTCCTCGTCCGGCATGTCGACAATGCCCTTCACCGTGCCCGTGCTGACCCAGAGCGCCTTGCGGCCATCGGCCGGGTGGGTGCGGATCAGCGGGTGGAAAACATCGGGATTGGCGGCTTTCAGCTCGTCGCTGATTTCCATGCGGCCGAACTGACGGGTGGACATCAAATGCTGATAGCTGTGGTGAAGAACAAGCTTGTCGAGCTTCGCCTTCCTGTCGTCTGGCAGCGCATCATAGGCTGCGCAAAGATCGGAGAGAAGTGTGTCGCTGCCTTCCTGCGGCACTTCCACGGCATAGAGCATGGTGCACATCACCGGCTCCGCCTTGTAGGAATAGTCGGTGTGCCAGCCCACGCCATCATTATGCGCGCCGATCGGCTTGCCATCGACGGTCTTGTTCGAGAGGAGGAAGATTTTCGGATAGCCGGGCAGGGTGAACTGCGTCTGCGTGTGATCTTCCGCTTCGCCGAACAGGCCGATGAACGACATAAGATCGTCCGGGCTCATATCCTGGCCGCGCAGGAGAATCGCGCCATTGGCATGAAACAGGTCGACGACCTTGCGGCGATCTTGCTCCTCGGCGGTTTTCAGGTCCACATCGAAAATTTCGACGCCAAAGCCCGGCATCAATGGCCGGGTGCGCAGTTCGAGTTCGGTCGCCATCGTCACGCCATTTCTCACAACAGGAGTTACTGGCGCAGACTAGGCTTTATCCTTGATCTCATTCTTGTCCGTTCGCGCCCTATGAATTGGTCGGTCTGAAGGCGCATCAAGGCCAGACATCGATTTGATCAAGATTGCGGCAATTGCCCGGGCGGGCCTGCCCGACGTGCAAACACCATCCGCAAAGCGAGCCATTGCGCCGGATTCCGCGCTCGGCAGGGGCGGGGGCTGCTCGCCAGAAGGACCGGTTGGCGCGGGTAGTGGCGTGCGGTGACCATGGCGTCCGGCCCGAAATCGCGCTCAGCCGGGCCGCCGGACTTGTCTCTATTCGCAAAGGCGAACTGAAACTTGACCAAATTCGCCGCCCGCCCCGGGGCTGCCGAGAACATATGCATGCGCCCATTATTTTTGCTGCGACGCGTAATGATATTTTGTCATTTTTTCGAGTGTTTCAGCACCAGATTTCCAAAAAGCCGAATAATAACAATGGGATAATCTTCTGGCACACGCCTTGCTCTCTATCCCGCATCTGCGAAGAAAGTTGTCTTCACTGAATTGCGACTGGGGGCGTTGAGTATGAGCAAGTCACACTATCTGGGAACCACATCGCGTCTGGCCCTCTTGGCCGTGGTCGCGTCGCTGCTGGTTACGGCAGGGGGAGCGAAGGCGCAGGAGGTGGTGGAAGACGAAGCCGTCGAAGCCGAAACCTCGACCGAGGTAAGGGAAATGACGGTCGTCTCCGAGCGCGACAGGGCCGGCCTGCTGGAGCAGCAGCCGAGCGATCTGCTGTTCGGTTTGAAAAAGCCGCTTCTCGAAACGCCGCGTTCGGCGACATTCGTGAGCGATGAAACACTCGCAGCCTATGGCATCGAGACGGTGGACGACCTGACGGCGGTTTCGCCTGGCACCTTCACTGCTTCTTATTATGGTGTGTCGGGCGCGCTCAATGTGCGCGGCCTTCTCGCCGAGACCTATTTCCACGGCTTCAAGCGCATTGAAAATCGCGGCACTTACCAGACGCCGATCGGGGCAGCCTCACGCGTGGACATTCTGCGCGGTCCGCCCACGGCGAACTTCGGCCCGGGCAAGGTTGGCGGCATGCTGAACTTCGAGCCGAAGACGGCGAAGATCAGCGAGGAAGCCGGCTACATGACCGAGGTTTCCGGCGAGGTGAATGCCACGCTCGGTTCCTACGACAAGAAGAACGGCAGCTTCGAAGTCGGTATCCCTCTCAACTTCGGCGACACGGCGGGCGGCGTTTTCGTCTATGCCGAGATCGAGGACTCCAAGAGCTTCTACCGCGGTATCGAACCCGAGCATCAGCTCATTCAGACGACCGCGCAGTTCGAAACGCTCAATGGCTGGCGCTATGGCGGCGGCGTCATGTACTACAATTCGGATGGATACCTGCAGACACCCGGCTGGAACCGCGTCACGCAAGACCTGATCGACAACGGCAACTATACGACCGGCACGAACTCGGGCGTCCCCGACCTTAATGGCAACGGCTATCTCGACCTTTCCGAAATCGGCGGCGGCCTCAGCTACTACCCGGCCTGGTGGGTATTTCCGACGCCCGGCACCGCGGAACTCGATACCGGTGTGGGTACGGCACCGCTAAGCCGCAGGACGGTCTACACAAGCCCTTACGATTTTAACGCCACCACGACGCTCACACTCTATGGCGACCTCATCAAATCCTTTGGTGACGGGTCCGAACTGAAGTTTCAGCTCTTCTATGACTCTCTCGATAACGAGCGCTTCGTGAGCTACGGATTCCCCGCCGCTTACGACGCTTACACGATCGAAGGCCGCGTCAGCTACAATTTCGCCGTCAAACCGCCGGAGTCACCCGTCGGTGCGGATTTCAACTTCGGATTCAGCAACCGCTACTACAACGCGACGAAGAAGGAATCCTTCAACTATGCAGGTATCGCGCTTGATCGCCGCGATCTGACTCAAGGTGCAACACCGACAGACATTCTAGGCTCTCCTTTCATTCCCGGTTCCGGCTACACCTGGGACTACGACACGAAGTCGAAATGGAACAATCTCGGCTTCTTTGGAATGGCCGATTTCGACTTCGAGAATCTCGTCAAGCTGACCACGACCGGCCGCTATGACATGTACTGGGTGGATTCGGTCGAGCGTGGCAGTCTCTGCTACTGTGTTCCCGACCGTCAGCACGATATGGACGACAGCTTCACCTACAGCGTCATGCTGATGGTGATGGGACCTTACGGCATTCGTCCTTATGCGACCTATGCCGAAACAGCGGCACTCGAGTTCGGTCAAGCGGGCGATCTTGCCCCGGAGCGGATCGGCAGAGGCAGCTACGTTTCGGAGGGCGATCTCCTTGAGGCGGGCATCAAGCTTGAAGCCTTCGACGGCATCCTAACGGGCAGCCTCGCAGCCTATCGCCAGCACCGAACCGTTCTCGACAATGTCGGCGGCGGCGTCGACGAAACGCGAGGCGAGGGTGTCGAGCTTGAGCTGCGCTATCTTGCCACGCCCAATCTGAGCTTCACATTTGCCGGCAATGTTCAGAAGACCGTCTTCCTCGATAGCTACGACGCCTTCTACTACTTCCGGCCTGAAAGTCTCGGTCTCAATCCGGTCGACTGGTATGGCGTGGGCATAGCAAGCCCCTTCAGCTCGCTCGCCGGTATCACCGGGAACAACTACTACGCGGGTGAAATCGAGGACCGCCGCATTCCCGAGAAGGTGTTGAGCCTCTACGGCACTTACACGACCGATCAGTATGCCTGGGGCCATGCCGGCACCACCTGGGGCGTGCGCTACGTCTCCGAGACGGCGGGACTCGCGGCCAATCCGGTCAAATACCCCGACTACTTCCTCGTTCAGGCGTCCGCCTATGTGGACTTCCAGAGCTGGAAGCTCGCCCTCAACGTCGACAACGTCTTCGACGAGGAATACTTCACGCCGCTTCAGGATCTCTATGGCGATGTGGCCGTGCTCCCTGGCAAGGGGCGCGAGTGGCGCCTGACGGCAACCTACCGCTTCTGAGTATCGAAGCGTCTATCGAGTAACGCGCGCAAAAGAAGACTGGAGGCGGCAGATGACTGACACGAAAGAAGTTATGTATCCGTGGTTCGTGCTGCTGTCCTTCAGTCTTCTGTTCTTTCTGGTAACGGCCGGCACGTTCACCTCGCTCGGGGTGGTTCTCCCCGACATGGTGGGCGAGCTTGGCTGGGACTGGACGGCGGCGGGGCTGGGCTTCACGCTGCTCGGTGTCTCCTGCGGCCTGTCGAGCTATCCGCCCGCCTTCATGATCCGCAAGATTGGTGTCCGGGCGACCGTTCTCTTCGGTACCGCCATTCTCGTGGCCGGCTTTCTTCTCCTTTATGTTGTGGAGGACGTGCCGACATATTTCCTCGCCATGCTCCTCGCAGGCACAGGTTTCTCCTTCGTCGCCACCGTGCCGGGCACCTACATGATCGCCCGCTGCTTCAAGCGGCAGTCGATGGCATTTGGCATTTACTTCACGATCGGCGGCGTCGGTGGCATAGCCGGACCTTTGATCTACTTTGCGGCAGTCGGCTTCTGGGATGAATGGCGCATGCACTGGATGATCGTCGCGGTGCTGATGGGCGCTGCGGGGCTTCTCACGGCGGCGCTGCTTCGCGAGGGCGAAGCGGAAGATCGGCGCGCCGAAGAAGTGGCCGCTGCCGCTGTTCAGGAAGCATCTTCCGGCGTCTATGTGACAAGTGAGAAATGGACCGCAAAACAGGCCCTGCGCACACCGCAATTCTATATCATCGCGGCGGGCTATGTATCCTTTCTGCTCTGCGGCATCACCGTGAACAGCCTCTCTGTCGGCCATCTCACCGAGATCGGGGTCGTCATGGCGGTCGCTGCGGGTCTTCTGAGCTTCGAATCCTTTCTCAATGCGGCGTCACGCGCCGTCAGCGGCTTCATCGGCGAGTATATCGACCCGAAGAACCTGCTCATCGGCTCGCTCGCCCTTCTCGTACTGGGCATGATCGCGCTTGGCATCGGAACGAACTGGTTCGCGCTGGCCATCTACGCCATCGGCATCGGGATCGGTTACGGCACGACCTTTCTCGCGACAAGCGTTCTGCTGATGAACTATTACGGCCGCAGCGCCTATCTTGAGCTGTTCTCCTTCATGAATGTCGCCGCGACCCTCGCGTCATTCGGGCCTTTCCTGGGGGGTTATCTGCGCGATGTGACCGGCACATTCGTCTGGGCCTTCTTTCTATATGCTCTGGTACCGCTTGTCGTGATGGCTGCCGTCTTCTTCATGCGGCCGCCGGTCCATGCGCGCCCTGCAGAAGAGGAAGAAGAGGAAACGGCGCTCGTTACAGCGATCCTCGTCCAGGCTGGCGACATGGAGCATGCGGAGGAGGCGAAGCCCGCCGAAATCTGCGCATAGGTTGAAATCCGATTTTTGTTCTCGCGTACCCAAAGGGAAGTGAAATGTCTGCCTCGGCCAAAAAAATCGAATTCGGTGTCTTTCTCCCAATCGCCAATGGTGGGTGGATCATCTCCAAGAATACGCCGCCCCTCGATGCGTCCTACAAGCAGAACCGCGAAGCGGCGATGATTGCGGATGAGATCGGACTCGATTTCATCATGTCGATGATGAAATGGCGCGGCTTTGGCGGTGAGACGGAACATTGGGGCACCTCGCTCGAATCCGTCACCATGATGGCCGGAATCGCCGAGGCGACGAAGAATGCGCGCATCATCGCCACCGTTCACACACTGCTGCAGAACCCGGCGGTCGTCGCGAAGATGATCACGACGCTTGATCACATCTCGGGCGGACGGGCGGGTCTCAACATCGTCTCGGGCTCCTTCAAGGACGAGTTCGACCAGATGGGGGCATGGCCGGCGAACCTCGATCACGATGGTCGCTACCGCTACGCCGAGGAATGGACGAAGCTCGTCCGCACCATCTGGGCGCAGGATCATGTCGACTATGACGGCGAGTTCTTCAAGTTCAAGGATTGTGTGTCCGAACCGAAGCCAATGTCGAGCCCGCGGCCCTATCTCATCTGTGCCGGTCAGTCCGAGCGCGGGTTGAGCTTCACCGTTCAGAACTGCGATGCCTGTTTCATCGGCGGCAAGACGGCCGAAGACACGCTGCGCATCAGCCGCCTCGCGCGCCGCGTCGCCGCCGATCACGGCACCACCATCCGCGTCTTCGCAATGAGCACCATCGTTTTCGGCGAGACGGACGACGAAGCAGCCGAAACGGTCGCTCATTACAAGGCCGGTCTCGACTGGGGTGCCGTGCAGGGAATGATGCGCAGCTACGGTATGGAAGCCGATGGCAGTTCCAGTGTCATGGGCGAGAAGGCGAAGGAAACCTTCATGACGCATACGGTTGCAGGCACTCCCAAGACCTGTATCGAGAAGATCAAGGAGCAGATCGAGGGCTGCGAACTCGACGGCATCATGACGATCTATCCGGACTACGTGAAGGGCCTCACCACGTTCGGCAAGGAAGTGCTTCCCGAGCTCAAGGCACATTTCGCATGAACGCTACGGATACCACGATGGAACGGACTGGTTCCTCCAGCGAATTGCGGGACTGGATCGCGCCGCCGCATACGGCGCTCTGTGTCATCGACATCCAGGTGGATTTCGCTTCCCCCGAAGGCCTGCTCGCAGGATTCGGCGTGAATATGAGCGCTGTACCGTCCGCCATTGCAAAGTCGGAGCGCCTCATTGCGGCAGCGCGGGGCGCGGGTGTGCCTGTCGTCTTCATCGGCCTTGAAACGAGTCCCGAAACGGATTCGCCGGTTTGGGCCGAGCGCATGCGCCGGCGCGGCGGCGATCCCGAGACCGAAAGTGCGGTCTGCCGCGCGGGCACCCCCGGTGCCGCCTTCTATGGCCCGCAACCGCAGCCCGGCGACCTCGTCGTGATGAAGCCGAAATACAGCGCCTTCCATGCCACCGGCTTCGCCGACGTACTAGCCGGTATCGGCGTGGATACGCTGGTCGTCTGCGGTCTCACCACGGAATGCTGCGTCGGCAGCACGGTCGGCGACGCCTTTCATCGCGACTATCACGTGATCGTGGCCGAGGATGCCTGTGCTGCTTATGGCGGCGAGATACATCGCGCGGCGCTCACTATCATGGAAATGAACAGCGCCGTGCTCCGCAGCACAGCCGACATAGAAGCTGCATGGGGAGCGCGTCATGACTGACCCATTGAAGATCGAGGCGAAAGCCCCCTACAAGGTGAGCGACGACGAGCGCGCCGCTATTGCCGCCGCGATCGACGAAGACGAACTCTGCAGTCTGGCGCTGGAACTCGGAAATATTCCGAGCCCGTCGCGCAGTGAAGCGGCTGCCAGCAAATATGTCTTCGATTGGATGCAGCGAGAGGGGTTTAACCCCCGCACGACCGGCGCCACCCCGGAGCGGCAGAATGTCATCGGCGAATATGGCGGTCTTGCCGAAGGGGCGAACCTCCTCTTCACCGCGCATCTCGATACCGAGAGCCCGACCTACGAGCCCGATCTCGACAACGCGAAATACCGGCCGGAAACCCTCGCCAACCGCGAATGGCTGGAATGCTGGCTCGAAGACGGAAAGCTGTTCGGCTACCCGATCGCGAATGACCGCGGGCCGATGAGTTGCTTCATGATTGCAGCAAAGGCCCTCCGCAAGGCGGGCATTCCGCTCGCCGGTAAGCTCTATCTCACCGCCTGTCCGGGCGAGATCGGCCCGGAGCCGATTGAGGACCGCAAAGGCGTCGACTATCTCGGCAAGGATATCGGCGCACATTATCTCTTCCATCACGGCGGTGTCGCGCCGGACTATGCGATCGCCGCCGAAGGCTGCGATTTCGGCCTTACCTGGGTGGGCTGCGGCTATGTCGTATTCCGCATCCGCATTTTCGGGCAGGGCGTGTTCACGCCGATCCTCGACTATCCAGGCGACCCGCAGCAACACCCCAACCCGATTTATCGTCTCGGCCCCGTAATCAAGGCGTTGCACGACTGGGGTATGACCTACCCGGAACGTCATCGTTATGAGAGCGCAGGGGGCATCTCTATTCCGAAAACACAGATTGATTCCATCAAGGCTGGCATCCCTTACTCCTTCGGTACGGGCACCGAAGTTGTCTCGATCTATCTTGAGGCGGGTCTCACGCCACGTCAGAAGGCTGCGGATGTCGAGCATGAACTCGCGGCCTTGATGCGGCAGTTCGACATTGACGGCTTTGATATTGAACCGATGGTCGTGCGGCACGGATTCGAGGCAGATGCAGCGGAGGTCGGGCCGCTCGTCGCCGCGGTTAGCGATGCGACGCGGTTCACGCTCGGCGAGCCGCTGCAGCGCGCTAATCCGGTCTATTCGAGCATGTGGCGGGATCAGAACGTCTTCAACATGCACCGCATACCGGCTGTTACGACCGGCATGCCGAGATGGCGACCGACGCCGGGAGACATGGCGAAGAGCGCATTGATCTATGCGCTCACCGCCCTCTCGATCTGCGGCCGTGCGCCGGTTGAGGCGGGCAGGGCGGCGTACAAACCGGTCTACGGCGACAACCCCTTCGAGGCAGCGGAATAGCGAGACAGTGAGTATGAGTCAGTCACCGAAATACATGCCCGGTTCCGTCGACCCGGCAACCTACCGCAAGGCGCTCGGCAGTTTCGTCACAGGCGTCACCGTCGTCACGACCCTTGTAGGTGAAGCACCGGTCGGCACGACGGTCAGCGCCTTCTCCGCGCTGTCGCTCTCGCCGCCACTCATTCTCGTGTCGCTCGCTCGCAAAAGCGAAACGCTGGCGCATATCAAGCGCACAGGATTTTTCGCCGTGAACATCCTGTCTGACCGGCAAAGTGAAATTGCGACCCGCTTCGCAACGAACGCCGGCGCGGGCAAGTTCGATGGCATCGTCTATGAGCACGGGCAGAACGGTGCACCGGTCTTTAGCGAAGCGGGTGCAACGATCGAGTGCGATCTCGAAGACAGCTTTTCAGGCGGCGACCACGAAATCCTGATTGGCCTCGTGCGCAATGCCACTATTGAAGGCAGCCATCCGCCCCTTGTCTATTTTCGCGGCAAGTTCGAGGAAATCGCCGGCGCGCTTCCGGGAATATGAAAGGGAAAATGCGGCATCTTTCATGCATAGGTTTTCGTCGTGAGCAGTAGAGAGGCCGGGCAGATGCTACGCAAGGCACGCCTGGAAGTGACAGAGAATGAGTACGCTTGATTTCCGCGAAGGTCATCCTTCATCGAGCCGCGTTGTTGGGCTTGCGATCGTTCTCGGGCTTCACCTTCTGCTCGTCTGGGCGCTGGTGAGCGGCCTTGCGAGAGATGTCGTGAAGGCGGTGCAGGAGCCGCTCCAGGTCGCGCTGATCGCGGAACTGCCGAAGGAAGTGCCGCCGGCACCGCCCCCGCCGCCAGAAGTCGTAAAGCCGCCGGAGGCTTATGTGCCGCCCCCCGTCGTGCAGAAGGCGCCGCCTGTCGTTCCGCAGAAGACAATCCAGCAGGTACAGACGGTACAGCCCGAGCCGCAGCCCGTTATCGTCGAACCGCAACCTGTCCTGCCGCGCGCCGATCCGAGTCACGGCAATACGCAGCCACCTTATCCTGCGGCCTCGCGCCGGGCGGGTGAGGAAGGCCGGGTGATCCTGATGCTCTATGTGGATGCGAATGGCCGCGTGACCGATGGCCGCGTCGACCAGTCGAGCGGCTATGACCGTCTCGACAAGGTAGCGCTGATGCATGCGCGGCGCACCTGGCGTTTCCTGCCAGCGACGAAGGACGGTGCCCCCGTGGGCCACTGGATGAAGTTTGCCGTGAATTTCAAGTTGACGGACTGACAGCAGCCGATGCGCCGCTTGGCGGATACAAAACAAGTTGAGTTAGTACAGAGGACCCATCGATGAAGACCCGGACCAAACATATTACACGCCTCCTTGGCGCTGCCATGATTGCCTTTGCCCTGTCGGCCGGGTTCGCATCCGCGGTCGCCCCTGCGCTGGCGCAGCAGGAAGAAGTGGCCGAAGAGGCACCCGCCGCCGAAGGCGAAGAAGGCGCGGAAGCCCCGGAAGCCCCGGAAGCCCCGGAAGGTGAGACGGCGGAAGGCGAAGCGGCTGACGCCGCGCCGATGGCAAGCGAAGAGCCCGCGGTGGATCACAACCCCTATGGCCTCAAGGCGCTCTGGGACGAAGGCGACTTCGTGTCGAAGGGCACGCTTCTCGTGCTCGTCATCATGTCGATGGGTTCCTGGTACATTCTCTTCACCAAGCTTTTCGAGCAGCGGCGGATGTTCGACCAGTTCAACCGGGTCATCAAACTCTTTGCGCCTACAGACACGCTGAAGGAAGGCATCGATGCCCTGCCGGCTCGCAACTCCTACCGCGTCATCGCCGAAGACGGCAAGGAGGCCGTCGAACAGTTCAGCAAGGGGCTGAGCAGCGAAGTGACGCTGACCGAATGGTCCACGGCCGCGCTCAGCCGGTCGGTCGACGGTCTGGCTTCGAAGCTGCAGGGCGGCCTCGCCTTCCTCGCGACGGTCGGCTCCACAGCACCGTTCGTCGGCCTTTTCGGTACGGTCTGGGGCATCTATCACGCGCTCGTTGCCATCGGCGTGTCGGGCCAGGCCTCGATCGACAAGGTTGCCGGTCCGGTGGGTGAGGCGCTCATCATGACGGCGATCGGTCTTGCCGTCGCCGTCCCGGCGGTGCTCGGCTACAACCTGCTGATCCGCCGCAACAAGGCCGTGATTGAACGCGCACGCCGCTTCGCGACGGAAGTCCATCTGCGCATCTTGTCCGGCAGGACGGCGTGAACGAAACAAGGATGGGTTAGCATCATGGCGATGAATATCGGAACCGGTGAGGGCGATGACGAAGTCATGTCGGCCATCAACACGACGCCGCTCGTCGACGTCATGCTGGTGCTTCTCATCATCTTCCTGATTACCATTCCGGTCGCGATCCAGACAGTGCCGGTGGAACTGCCCAAGGCGAACAACGAGATCAACCAGACACAGCCCGAAAACATCACCATCGCGGTCGATGTCGACGGCAACTACTACTGGAATGCCATGCGTATGGCGAACCGGGCGGATCTGTTCGACAAGCTGACAGAAACGGCGCAGATCGAACCGCAACCGGAGATCCAGGTGCGCGGCGACGAAGCCGTCCGGTTCGAGGCGGTGGGCCGTCTCATTTTCGATATACAGCGAGCGGGCATTCACAAGGTCGGCTTCATCACCGAACCGGTGCAGGGTAGCTAGGAGGCAGAACGATGGCGATGAACGTCGGAAGCGCGGGTTCGGATGACGATCCCATGATGGAGATCAACACCACGCCTTTGATTGACGTGTTGCTGGTCCTGCTCGTCATGCTCATCATTACCATTCCGTTGCAGACCCATGCGGTCAAGCTCGACATGCCGCAAGCTGTTACCGAGGCAACGCCCCCGGAAGAATCCACCGTCGTGCAGCTCCTCGTGAATGCGGAAGGCCTTGCCTTCTGGAATGGAGAGGAACTCCCTGATACCGCCGCGCTCGAGGAGCGCTTTCTCGCGTCCGTCGGCGGCGTCGCCGATCCCGAGATCCATTTCCGCCCCGACCGGAACGTCGAATACGACCACGTGGCGAAAATCCTCTCCGCCGCCCAGAGAGCCGGTGTGGTGAAGATCGGCTTCGTGGGCAACGAACAGTATATGGAGTAAGGCGCAAGAGGCCGGTACCGAATTATCGGACTTTGCGGGAAGTCCGCCGTCCTCTAGATTCGAGGGTATGAAGAATTCGGCCCTCTACACCACCCCGCTTGTGGAGCCCACGCAAAAGCGGGCGAAGGAAACCTATCGCAGCCTGCTCCGGGCAGCCCAGGAAATCATTGCCGGAGAGGGCTTTGAGGCACTGAACTCCAACGCGATCGTGGAGCGAGCCGGCCTGACGCCGCCAGCCTTCTACCGCTATTTCGAGAACAAGCACAGCATCCTCGCCGTACTCGGCCGCCAGCTGATGGACGCGCAAAATGCCATCGTGGAAGAATTGCTCTCGCATGATGGCTGGACAGGTCGGAATGCACTGGATGAGACCAGAACCCTCCTGCGGGAAACGCTGAAAGTCACCGAGACCTTCGAGGGCGGATATGCGCTCATGGTCTCACTGCGTGCAATCCCTGCCCTGCGCGAGATACGTCTTTCATCGCACACCCATGTGGCAACGCAGATGACCGACCGTTATCTGGAACTCAATCCCGTCGCCGACCGCGGCGAAGTCTATGACCGTTTCCGACTGACCAGCGAAATCGGTTATGCCAGCGTTGAGATGCTTCTGGAAACCGACGAATGCGATCGGGACCGCATTATCGACCGGACGGCAATAGCGATCACCTCGGTGCTGCGGTCCTAGGTTTTGCGGTCTGAAACCGGAAAGCGCCTAGCTCTCCTTGCGCGGCTTCTGCCCATAGGAAAGAAACGCACCGAATACCGCTTCCATCTGTTCGCTGGAGAGAAGGGTGGGGCCGCCAATGGCGAGCGTGCCGTAGTAGAATGACGCCTGCACCTCCACCTCGCGCGCGATCAGCAGCGCTTCGGGCAATGAGCGCCCCAGAGCAATTTGCCCATGATTGGCCATAAGGCAGGCGCGGCGCCCTTGAAGCGTTTCAATGACGATTTCCGCAAGTTCGTCCGAACCGAAAAGCGCATAGGGCGCAACGCGAATATCGGGCCCACCGCTCACCGCCGTCATGTAATGCAGCGGTGGAATGGGTTTGTTGGCACAGGCAAGTGTCGTTGCATATTGCGAGTGGCAATGGACCACGGCGTTGATGTCGGGCCGCCCCGCGAGCAATCCGGCATGCATCCGCCATTCACTTGTCGGGCGCACATCACCGCTATAGGCACCGGAACGGTCGATCTTCACCATGTGTTCAGGTGCCAGTTGCGGCGCCGGTATGCCGGAGGGCGTGACGAGAAAATGCTCGCCAATCCGTACGGAAGCATTGCCTGCCGTGCCGTGGTTGAGACCGGAGGTATCCATCTCCCGCATGACGGTCACAAGCCCCTGACGAAGCGCATCTTCATTCACGGTCATGTCAGGCAACCCTTCTCTTGAGCTTGCCGAGCGTTCCAAGGCCCTGCGCCACCTCCGCCGCGGTCTCGGTCGCAACGCCCATCGCATCGCGGAATGACAGGCCCTGTGAAAGGCCACTGATGAAGCCGGCACAATAGCTGTCGCCGCAGCTTGTTGTATCGACCGGCGTGATCGATTTTGCCGGAACCTCGAAGATTTCGCTATCGCTCCAGCCGATACTGCCCGCCCCGCCGCGCTTGATGATGCAGGAGCCGGCGCCCATGCCGGTGAAGGCCGTCAGCGCCTCTGCCGGCGCCACATCGCCGAGCAGGACGCGCACTTCCGCCTCGCTCGGCATGAAGCAATCGACATGGGGGAGCAGGCCGCGCAGCGTTTCGATGGTCTGCGGCTGCGGGGCGATGAGATCGCAGGTAACGTAGGTGCCGCCGGCACGGACACTCTTCACCGCCGCAAAGGCCTCGGGCGACGACAGGTTCGGAAAGCCGACGCCGCCGAAATGGAAGAAGCGCGATCCACGCGCCGTCTCGATGGCGGCGGGGCTCATGGCGGTGAGTATGCTCGCGCCCAACATGTGAAACACGGGCCGCTCTCCATCCGAACGGATGGTCAGCACGCTGGTTGAGGTCGGCCGCTCGCCGAGGCGCGCGACCTGGCTGCAGTCGATGCCGGCCCGCCGCAAGAGCTGCAACACGATGTCGCCATTGACGTCCTGGCCGACCGCCGAGATTACCGCAGTGTCGAGCCCGAGCGTCGCCGCCACCATGGCCGTTCCCGAGGCGGTGCCCGCGGGAGCGAGCGCAATTTCCTCGACCAGCGTCGGCTGCTGCGCATCGGGCAGGGCGTCCACCGGCCGAACCAGAATGTCGAGCGTGGTCAGTCCCACGCATGTCAGATCGCGCAAAATCCCCTCCGTGGAGTCGTACTAAAGAGCCCTTGCATCCGCCCCTGATCCATACAATAGTAATTACTACTATTTTGCAAGCGGAGGCGGCAATGAGCGGTAAACTGGACGAGGCGTTGAAGGCGCGGGCTGCCAAAGTCATTCCGGGGGGCATGTATGGCCACCAGTCGGTCGCCATTTTGCCGCCGCATGCGCCGCAGTTTTTCGTGCGCGCGAAGGGGGCTTATCTCTGGGATGCGGACGGAAACCGCTACATCGATTTCATGTGCGGTTACGGTCCGAACCTTTTCGGCTACTGCCATCCCGAAGTCGATGCCGCCTATGCGAAGCAGATGGCGGAGATTGATGCGGCAACGGGCCCGACACCTCGTATGGTGGAGCTTGCCGAAGCCTTCACCGGCATGGTGAGCCACGCCGATTGGGCCATGTTCTGCAAGAACGGTACGGACGCCTCCAGCATGGCCCTGCTCACGGCACGCGCCTACAAGGGGCGCAAGAAAGTACTGATGGCAAGCGGCGCCTATCACGGCGCTGCGCCCTGGTGCACCCCCATCCCGGCAGGCACGGTTGAGGATGATCGCGCCCACTTCATCTATTATCAGTATAATGACGTAAAGAGCCTCGAAGAGGCTGCGGACAAGGCGGGTGACGATCTCGCCGCGATATTCGCGTCGCCCTTCAAGCATGACGTGTTCGTCGATCAGGAACTGCCCGATCCCGCCTATGCGCGCCGCGCGCGCGAACTCTGCGACGAAAAGGATGCGCTTCTCCTGGTCGACGATATTCGCGCAGGCCTGCGCATCGAGCGCGATTGCAGCTGGACGCATCTTGGCGTTCAGCCCGACCTTTCCACATGGGGCAAGGCAATTGCGAATGGCCATCCCATTTCGGCGCTTCTAGGCAATGACCGGGCAAGGGAAGCCGCGTCGAAAATCTATGTGACGGGTTCTTTCTGGTTTGCCGGCGCCGCTATGGCCGCCTCTCTCGAAACGCTCCGCCTCATTCGCGAAACGGACTATCTGGAACGCACCGTTGCCCTGGGCGACAGGCTTCGGGAGGGGCTCGCCTCCATTGCGAAATCATGCGGCCTGGATCTCAGCCAGACAGGGCCGTCGCAGATGCCGCTCATCATGATCATGGATGGCGAGGGCCATTGCGACTTCAAGCGCAGCAGCGCCTTTGCGGACGGGATGATTGCAGGTGGCGCCTATTTCCATCCCTTCCACAACATGTTCATCGGTGCCGCGATGACCGAGGCCGATATCGACCGGACCCTCGAAATCGCCAATGACGTGAGCGCGAAACTTTCTTCGAGAGTATCGGTGTAAGCGACACTGCGCAGGTTCGTTCCTTGCCGCGTCTTGCGGGAATGAAATCAGTGGCATTCCGGGGTGAGTCGTCGGCGCGTTGGCGCTAGCGGCTTTTCACGTCGGCTCGGCGCCTCGGAACGCAGGGCACATCGCTGCGGCCGTGATTGCTTTGCGCCCTCCGCTCGTAAATCGTGCGACCCACCCAAGCGGGGGGCGGCCGAGGCTTGACTCATCGTCTAAATTGAACATGTTATGTTATAACGTAACGGTCTGTTCCTGCGCTTCCGTGCACGAGGGTAGGGCCGTGTTGTTTTTGCAGGCGGGGGTACTCCATGTTGCGTTCGATGGTCCGGGGCGGTTTCGCCGGAAGTTTCTTTGTATTGTCCGCGTGGACGGCGTTCCCCGGGGACGCGTTGGCCGAGGTTCCGCCAACGAGTGAGGACGCGGTGGTGTTGTCGCCACTCGTGATCAGCGCCACCTCCACGGAACGCGCCCTGCGCGATGCTCCCGCCAGCGTCACGGTAATCACAGGCGAAGAACTGCGCGAACGCCCGGTACTGGATCTCACCGATGCGTTGCGGGGCACGCCGGGTGTTACCATAAACAGCATCGGCCTCGGGCGCCGCGGCATCAGCATTCGCGGCATGCCTGAAGACTACACGCTGGTTTTGGTAGATGGTAAGCGCATTGCCAACGCAGGCAGCGCCATCGCCCATGCGGATTTCGATCTTGGCTGGGTACCGGTCGAAGCGATCGAGCGGATCGAAGTCGTGCGCGGCCCCATGTCCTCGCTCTACGGTTCGGAAGCGCTTGGCGGTGTCGTCAATATCATAACGCGCAGCGCGACAGACGAATGGCGGGGTAGCGCGACCATGCGTGGCGGGCTCCAGCAAGGCACAGGTGGTGACGAATATCAGATGGGTGTCTATCTGGGTGGTCCCATCGTTCCGGGAAAGCTTGGCATAAATTTCTACGGAGAGATGCAAGGGCAGGACGAGACGCCGGACGCCAATAACCCGCTGCTTTCGGAGCGCGAGAAGCGCGAAGGGAAGAGCGGTAACCTGACGCTCACCTTCAAGCCTGACGACGCCCAGCGCATCGATCTTGGCTATGGCTACAGCGAGGAAACGCGCAGCCGCAACACACAGACATCGGGCGGCGCGCCGGTGCTCTATACCTCGACCGATGACGTATGGCGCCAGCACCTCTCGCTCTCCCATACCGGCAAATGGTCATGGGGTGAAACGCGCCTGCGTGCTTATCGCTCGCAACTCGACCGGGACAACAAGCGTACCTTCGGCACGCCGACAGGCTCGGCGAAGATCAGGGACGATGTTCTCGACGGGCATGTAACGGCTCCGGTCTTCGGTAGCCATGTGGTGAGTGCGGGCGGCGAATGGCGCCGTGAGAGTCTGGAGGATCCCACGGTCAATACGCAGGGTGAGGATGAGGCGAAGCGCTACGCCCTGTTCTTGCAGGATGAGTGGCAGCTCGCGCCGAACCTCTCCTTCGTATTCGGCAATCGCGCCGATCATCACGAGCAATATGGCTGGGAGAACAGCCCGCGAGCCTATCTCGTCTATCATCCCACAGAACCCTGGACGCTGCGCGGCGGCGTGGGGCAGGGCTTCAAGGCGCCGACGCTCAAGGAGCTTTCGCCGGGATATCAGGCAGTGGCGGCAGGTGGGCGTTTCGTCATTGTCGGCAACCCGGACCTTGAGCCCGAGACGAGCACGACCTACGAATTCGGCGTTGAGTATGATGCGGGTAGCTGGAAGCTGGGTGGGACGGTGTTCCAGAACGACCTGGAAAATCTCATCCAGACGCGATGCATCCTCTCATGCGGTATTTTCGGAGCGGAGCGTCGCACATACGAAAATGTGGACAAGGCGCGGATCCGCGGCGTCGAAGTCGGCGGCGGCGTGAACCTGCCATGGAATCTGCGGCTCGATGCGAACTATACCCACCTCGACACGGAGGACCGCACCACGGGTCTTGAACTCACCGAGCGTCCGCGCCATGCCGCCAATCTCACGCTGGCCTGGTTTCCGCTCGATGATCTCATGGCGCAGATTCGCAGCGAATATGTTGGCCGTCAGGTCGTTGTCTCCGGTGTAAACAGGTTGGATCTCAAAGCCTATTCGATCTGGTCCACGGACATATCCTATGAACTGACCGGCAGCACCACGCTGCGCGGTGGTATCGAGAATATCTTCGATGAACGCCTTGTGGAGACTTCGCTCAACTATCCCTATGCCGAGCGTCGCCGCATGGTGTGGGTCGGACTTGGGTACAGTTTCTGATGTTGCGTTTCGTTCTGTTCCTCGCGGCGCTGTTCGCGGTGGCGGCTCCTGCCGCCGCCGCGGATATGCGCGTTCGTGTCCTGACCAATGATTTTGTCCTGCCCGGCAAGTTCGCGAAGCTTGCCGACCTTGCCCGCGCGGAGGACATCGTTCTCGACGCTGTTAATGTGAGCCGGGCGGGCGGCGCGCCGGCCGATTGGCTTGCCGGCGCCGATCTTCTGATCATCGATGCGCCCCGCCCGAATGACCGCGCTGAAGTCCTGGAGCGCCTTGCCGGGTCGCACGAGGCCGAGGGCGCGGTCCCTTGGGTTCTGATCGGCGGGGGTCCGCCCGCCTTTGGCGGAATCGATCCTCGTCAGGCAAGAACATTCGTTGCCTACTACAGCAATGGTGGCGACGCGAATATGCGTCACCTGTTTGCTCACATTCGTGCCTGGCGCGATGGCGGGGACACGGCGTCGATCCCGCCGCCCCTGGTCCTGCCGAAACAGGGTATCTATCACCCCGATGCGCCGGAAATCTTCACGGCGCCGGAAGAATATCTTGCCTGGGGCAAGGATCGCTGGAAGCCGGATGCAGCGAAACTAGCCCTGTCCATCCATGATGGCTACCTGTCGAGCATGCAGACCGGGCCGATCGACGACATCATTCGCGGTGCGGAGAAACGCGGCCTGATTCCGCTCGCCTTCTGGTTCGACGCGCGCGACGCGGTGGGCCTGCGTTCGGTATTGGAGCCCGCCGGCGCGGACATGCTGCTCAACCTCACCCATATGCAGAATGGCCCGGCGCGGCAGGAAGAATTCCTCGCTCTCGGTATTCCCGTTCTGCAGGGCTTGTCGCATCGGATGGGCACGCGCGATGCGTGGCGCGGCGCTTCAAGCGGTGTACCGATGCATATGGTGGCGCCCTTCCTGTCGGTAACGGAAACCTGGGGCATGAGCGACCCGCTCGTGCTCGATGCGGTGGAGGACGGTGAGCCCGTATCCATCGAGGAACAGGTGGACCTGCTTCTCGGCAAGGCGGTCGCGCTTGGCGCATTGCGGAAAACGCCAGACCCGGAGAAGCGTCTCGCGCTGATGTTCTGGAACTACCCGCCGGGTGAGCGGAACTTCTCGGCATCGAACCTTAATGTGCCGCGCAGTCTCGAACAATTGACGGCGGCGCTTGCCGAGGCGGGATATGATGTACCCGCAGCGGACGAAGAAGCCTTGATCGCCGCCGGGCAGAAGATGCTCGCCGGTTTCTATCGGCCGGAAACGCTGCCGGCGCTTTATGAAGAGGGGCTCGCGGCTGCATTCCCCGTCGAGGCATATGAGAAGTGGCTTGCAGACCTCCCCGCCTTTATTCGCGACCAAATGGAATCCCGTTACGGCGCGGCGGCGGCAAGCCCGCATCTTCACGATGTCGGCGGCAGACAGCATTTTCTGATCCCGCGTCTTGCGCTCGGCAAGCTTCTCATCATGCCGCAGCCGCCGCGCTCCGGCGAGACGGGTGCTTCCTATCATGATGGCAAGGAGCCGCCATCGCACGCCTACCTTGCGACCTATCTCTATTTGCGTGAGGCATTCGGCGCGCATGCGCTCATCCATTTCGGAACGCATGGCACACAAGAATGGACGCCGGGCAAGGATCGCGGGCTGTGGGCCTATGACTATCCCTACCTTGCACTTGGCGATCTGCCGGTCTTCTATCCCTATATCCAGGACAATATTGCCGAGGCCATACAGGCGAAGCGGCGCGGGCGCGCGGTTATCGTCAGCCATCAGACGCCGCCCTTCGCGCCTGCCGGTCTTTATGACGAACTGCGCGACCTGCACGACCTGATCCATGAATATGAACAGCTCATGGAAGGCGCCGTGCGCGAGGAGACGGCTTCACGCATCGCCGCACTTGCCCTTTCAAGCGGACTTGCCGCAGACATGGAGTGGGATGAGGCGCGCATCGATGCGGATTTCGACGGCTTCATGAGGGACATGCACGATCAACTGCACGTCGTGGCGGGGGCTGCGATGCCGCTCGGTCTGCATACATTCGGCAAGGCCGCTGCGCCAGAGCATCGGTTGACGACCGTCATTCAGCAGCTGGGCCGGGACTTCTATGCCAGGCTCATCGACGATCCGGACGAAATGTTCGCGGACGAAAGCGACAAGGTCGAAGAGTCTCCGGCCTGGACGTTTCTTGCGCGCTACCTCCGCGAGGGCGGTGCGACCGAAGAGATAGACGATCCCGACCTCCGGGCCATGGTTGAGCGCGGTATCGGCCTCGACAGACATCTCGCCGATGTTCGCGAGATCGATGCATTGCTGGCGGGCCTTGCCGGCGGCTTCGTCGTGCCGGGCTCCGGCGGCGACCCGATCCGCAACCCGGACGTACCGAACGGACGAAATCTCTATGCCTTCGAAGCAAACAAGATCCCGACGCGCGCAGCCTATGAGTCAGGCGGAGAAGCCTTTACAGCGCTTGTGGACGCCTTCCGCGAGGAACATGGCCGCATGCCGGAGAAGCTCGCCTTCTCGCTCTGGTCGTCCGAGGCCTTGCGCCATCTCGGCGTGCTCGAGGCACAGGTGCTGCACGCGCTGGGGCTCCGCCCCGTCTGGGACGAGGGCGGCAGGGTCGTGGCGCTCGACATCATTCCATCGGTTGAGCTCGGCCGGCCCCGCGTCGACGCAGTGTTGCAGGTGACAAGCGTCTATCGCGACCAGTTCGATCACTTCATGAGGCTGCTCGCCGATGCAGTCGAGAGAATTGCGGCGCTGGAGGAAGAAGAGGGCAATGCGGTCGCGCAGAATGCCGCCCGTATCGCCGCCGCACTGGAGGCGGAAGGCATCGCGCCGGATGAGGCGAGGGGACTCGCGGCCTTGCGCATTTTCTCGAATGAGCCCGGCGACTACGGAACCGGACTGCCTGACGCGACGCTCGCTTCCACCGAATGGGAGGATGACGCGCCTCTCGCCGAGAATTTCCTTGCGCGCATGCGCTATGCTTACGGAAGTTCCCATTGGGGTGAGACACCCGCCGGAGCGAATCTTCTCGCCGAACAGCTCCGCGGGACGGACGCGGCCATCCTGTCGCGGTCTTCCAATCTGCATGGTGTTCTCTCGACGGATCATCCCTTCGAATATCTCGGCGGCCTCGCGCTGGCCGTGCGTCACCTCGATGGCAAGAGCCCCTCACTCTATATATCCGACCTCCGGGACCGCGAACCGCGCCTCACGACAGCGGCACGCTTTCTCGCCAGCGAATTGCGCAGCCGCTACCTCAACCCAGCCTGGATCGAGGGTATGAAGGAAGAGGGGTATGCGGGCACGCTGGAGATGTTGAACGCGGTCAACAATCTCTGGGGCTGGCAGGTCACGGCGCCGGAAACGGTGCGTGCCGATCAATGGCAGGCCGTGCACGACACCTATGTGGCAGACAAGCGCGGCCTTGATCTCCAGGAATGGTTCGAAGCGCATAACGCGGCGGCGCAGGCGCAACTCATCGAGCGCCTGCTCGAGGCGATTCGCAAGGGCTACTGGGACGCTTCGGAAGAGACGCGCCGGGAGATTGCCGAACGCTGGCAGGAATTGCAGCAACAGGACGTGCCGCCCGTGGCCGAGGTAACGAGAGAATTTGCTGCACAGATGGCGGCGGGATTCGGCCTTTCCGCTGCGGCGCCCACGGTGCAAGGCGGCGAGAGCGCGGCTTCGGTATCCGTCCAGGGGCAGGTGATGGAGCCCGTTGCACCGCCTCAAGGCTCGGCGCCGCAACACTGGCGCTATTGGATCGGCCTTTCCCTGCTAGCGATTTTCTTCATGCTCGGTGCGCTGCGCCAGCTTCGTACCGCTCGACACTGATGACCGGAGATTTGTATGAGTGCCCTTGAAGGCAGTCTCTACGAGATTGCACAGATATTTCTTGCCCCCGTTCTTCTGCTTATTCTCGCATCGCTCGCCTACAGCTTCCTGCTGCTGGGCAGCTTTGCGGTTGAGGTTTGGCAGCGCCGTAATCCATCCTTCCGGTCTGTCTTCCTTGATGAGGCGAGCAGGAGCGGCGCTTCGAGCGACGATCTTGAGCTCCGTATTCTGAAGCAGCTCGAATGGCCGCGGATCGTTTCCCGCAGCACGCCGATGCTGGGCCTGGTGGCGACCATGATCCCCATGGGTCCGGCGCTCCTCGCCCTCGCCGAAAACGACACCGCGAACGTCGGACGCAATCTCGTCGTCGCCTTCTCGGCCGTCATTCTTGCGCTGATCTCGGCGAGCATCTGTTTTTTCGTCATGACGGTTCGCCGCCGCTGGCTGTTGCAGGAACTGCGCCTCGTTGAGAAGGCGAGGGAGGCACGTCATGCGGTTTCTTGATCGCGAGGACGATGACGATCCGCTTCTTTCGATCGTCAACCTGGTCGATCTCTTTCTCGTCATCATCGGCGTCCTGATGGTGGTGATCGTCACCAATCCGCTCAATCCCTTTTCAAGCGCGAATGTCACCGTCATCGAAAATCCCGGCGAAGCCGATATGCGGATCGTGGTGAAGCGCGGTGAGGAACTGACGCGCTATGAGTCGACCGGCGAGATCGGCGAGGGCGAGGGCATCAGGGCGGGCATCACCTACCGCCTGCCGGATGGCCGCCTGGTTTATGTGCCGGAAGGTGAGGGCGCAGAGTAGAGAACCTTCGGCCGGCCCGGCATGCCGGGCAAGGAGCCTGCGGGCCGGCAGGGCTGAAAATTCTCACGATAAGCCGCTTGACAAAAATGTAATGTATATTACATTACAACTCCAGGCCGTTCCGGCTGCGGCGTCCCTCTGCCGCTTGGCGCACCTCCCCCCTCCTCTGCGCACCGGGACGGCCTCCTTCGTTGTTACCGACAGGAGTCGAGATGCGTGGCGGTGTGTTTGTGGGGCTCGCGGCTTTCCTCATGGCAGCGGCGGTCCTGAGCGGATGTGACAACAGCGAAGAGCAGGGCGGGCCACCGCCGCCGGAAGTGGGGGTCGTGACGGTCAAGCCCGAGCGGCTCGAAGTCACGACCGAACTTTCCGGGCGAACCTCCGCTTACCGCGTGGCCGAGATCCGTCCCCAAGTGACAGGCATCGTGCAGAAGCGCCTTTTCGAGGAGGGCGCCAGGGTCGAGGAGGGCCAGCAGCTCTACCAGATCGACCCGGCGCTCTATCAGGCGAATTTCGATGCAGCGAAAGCGGCGCTCGCAAAGGCCGTGGCAAATGAAAGGGCCGCTGGGACGCGCGCCGCGCGCTATAGGGAGCTGGTCGAGGTCAATGCGGTGAGCAAGCAGGACTATGACGACGTCATGGCTACGCTCGCCCAGAATTCCGCGGATGTCGCCTCCGCCAAGGCGAACCTCGATACGGCCGAGACAAATCTGGCCTATACCAAGGTTTTTGCGCCGATCTCTGGGATCATTGGACGATCCACGGTAACGGAAGGCGCGCTGGTGACGGCGAACCAGGCAACCGAGCTTGCCACCGTGACGCAGCTAGACCCCATCTATGTCGATCTCACGCAATCGGCGTCGGAAATGCTGCGAATGCAGCGCGCAATGGTCGAGGGCCGCATTCAGGGTGCGGCGGACGGTAAGGCGCCTGTGACACTGAAGCTCGAAGGCGGCGAAGAGCAATATGGCGGCACCGGCGAATTGCAGTTCTCCGGCGTCACGGTGGCGCCGGACACGAGCATGGTCCAGCTGCGCGCGATCTTCCCCAATCCCAATGCTGAGCTTCTGCCCGGCCTCTTTGTCAGGGCGGTCGTGAAGCAGGGCGCTCTCGAAAGCGCGATCCTCGTTCCGCAGCAGGGCGTCTCGCGGAGTCCGGATGGGCAGGCGCAGGTCTGGCTTGTCGGCGAGGACGGGACGGCAATGCAGAAATCGGTCACCGCGTCGCGCGCCATCGGCGACAAATGGCTCATCACTGAGGGGCTCGAAGCGGGCGACCGCGTTGTGGTTGTCGGCGTGCAGAAGCTGCAGCCAGGCGTCACAGTCACTCCGGTAGAAGCCGCGCAGCCGCCGGCAGGTTCGTCGCCTCACCAGCCTTGAGGCAGACAAGGCAGCGAAACACAATCCGGTTCAGCGAGGCATTAGTTCATCATGGCGAATTTTTTCATCGACCGGCCCGTCTTCGCCTGGGTCATTGCCATCGCCATCATGTTGGCGGGCACCTTGTCGATCATGCAACTGCCGATTGAGCAGTATCCGCCGATCGCACCGCCTTCGGTCACCGTTACCGGCACCTACCCGGGCGCTTCCGCGCGGACTGTCGAGAACACGGTGACGCAAGTCATCGAGCAGCGGATGAGTGGCATCGATCACCTGCGCTACATGTCGTCGACCAGTGACTCCTCGGGCACGGGCACTGTGACACTCACCTTCGAGCCCGAGGCGGACCCCGACATTGCGCAGGTGCAAGTGCAGAACAAGCTGCAGTCCGCGCTGCCTCTTTTGCCACAGGAGGTTCAGCAGCAGGGCGTGACTGTCGCGAAATCGGCCCAGAATTTTCTGATGGTCGTCGCCTTTATTTCAGCCGACGGACGGCTCAACGAAACTGAGATCGCGGATTATGTCGCATCGCATATTCAGGACCCGCTCAGCCGTGTCAGCGGCGTCGGCGAGATTCAGCTTTTCGGACCGCAACATGCCATGCGCATCTGGATCGATCCGCAAAAGCTGCAGAGCTACAGGGTGTCGGTGTCGGATATCACCGAGGCGGTGCGAGCACAGAATGCGGAAATTTCTGCCGGTCAGCTGGGCGCGCGCCCGGCTGTGGAAGGCCAGCAGCTCAATGCCACGGTGACGGCACAGACTCGCCTCGAGACCCCCGCTCAGTTCGAAAACATTCTGCTGCGCGTCGGTGAGGATGGATCGCAGGTCCGTCTGAAGGATGTTGCGCGGGTAGAGCTCGGTGCGGAGAACTACCAGACGATCGGACGGTATAACGGCGACCCGGCAGCCGGCATCGCTGTCAGACTCGCGGTGGGCGCGAATGCGCTGGACACGGCCGACGCGGTTCGCGCGAGGCTCGCCGATCTGGAGCCCTTCTTTCCCGAAGGACTGCAAGCGGTCATACCCTACGACACAACACCGTTCGTCCGGCTTTCCATTAATGAAGTGGTCAGGACGCTGGCCGAAGCGATCGTGCTCGTCATTCTCATGATGTATCTCTTCTTGCAGAATATTCGCGCGACGTTCATTCCGGCGGTTGCGGTTCCGGTGGTCCTTCTCGGCACCTTCGGCGTACTGGCGGCTTTCGGCTTCACCATCAATACGCTCACCATGTTCGGCATGGTTCTGGCGATCGGCCTTCTCGTGGACGACGCGATCGTCGTGGTTGAAAATGTCGAGCGCATCATGTCGGAGGAAGGCCTGTCTCCACGCGAGGCGACGCGAAAATCGATGGGGCAGATTACCGGTGCGCTTATCGGTATCGGCGTCGTGTTGAGCGCCGTCCTTGTCCCCATGGCCTTTTTTCCGGGCTCCACAGGCGCGATCTATCGGCAATTCTCACTGACCATTGTGTCTGCCATGGCGCTGTCGGTGTTTGCCGCGCTTGTGCTGACGCCTGCGCTGTGTGCCACGATCCTGAAGCCTGAAAAAAATCACGGTAAGGAGAAGCGGGGATTCTTCGGCTGGTTCAACCGCATGTTCGACCGAGGCGGGCGCTCATATGAAGCCGGGGTGGCGCGTATTCTCCAGGGCCCTCTTCGCTACGTGGCGATCTATGTCGTTGTCGTAGCAGTGCTCGGCCTTCTTTTCCTGAGACTGCCGGCCGCCTTCCTTCCAGACGAGGACCAGGGTTTCATGATGACCCTTGTGACGACGCCTGCAGGCGCTACCGCCGAGCGGACGCGTGAATCCATGGAGCTCGTCGAGAATTATTTCCTTGAGCAGGAGAAGGACAGCGTACAAGGCATCTTCTCCGTCGTGGGTTTCAACTTTGCAGGCGCAGGCCAGAACTCCGCGATGGCTTTCATCAATCTGAAGCCATTTGCCGATCGCCGAACCGGCGAGACAAGCGCCTTCGCTGTCGCCCAGCGTGCCATGGGATATTTCGCCACTTTGAAGGATGCCATGGCCTTCGCGATCATTCCGCCATCCATCTCGGAACTCGGCATTGCTTCCGGCTTCGATATGCAGCTTGTTGACCGCGCGGGCCTTGGTCACGACAAACTCATGGAGGCACGCAACCAGCTTCTGGGAATGGCTGCACAAAGTCCTCTTCTTATGGGGGTCCGGCCAAACGGGTTGGACGATACACCGGAGTTCCGCGTCGACGTCGATCAGGAGAAGGCCGCAGCACTTGGCCTCTCGCTGGCCGACATCAACACGACGCTCTCTGCGGCATGGGGATCGAGCTATGTCAACGACTTCATCGATCAGGGGCGTGTAAAGAGGGTTTACCTTCAGGCCGATGCGCCTCACCGGATGCTGCCCGAAGACGTCTACAAACTTCATGTACGTAATGCGAACGGTGAGATGGTGCCTTTCTCCGCCTTCGCCTCGACGCACTGGACCTATGGATCGCCGCGACTTGAGCGTTTCAACGGGTCATCCTCGCGCCAGATTCAAGGCTCTGCTGCGCCGGGTGTGAGTTCGGGCGCTGCCATGGCGGAGATTGAACGTCTCATGGCGCAACTGCCGGCAGGTGTCGGATACGAGTGGACGGGGCTCTCCTATGAAGAGCGGGCGGCGGGTGCGCAAGCGCCGGCTCTTTATGCACTGTCGCTTCTCATCGTCTTCCTGTGTCTCGCAGCCCTCTACGAAAGCTGGTCGATCCCGATCTCGGTTATGCTTGTGGTCCCACTCGGTGTGCTCGGTGCGGTGCTTGCCGCCACCATGGCCGGCCTCTCGAACGACGTTTACTTCCAGGTCGGACTTCTCGTCACGATAGGCCTGGCGTCCAGAAACGCCATTCTGATCGTCGAATTTGCAAAGTCGCAATACGAGCAGGGAGAGAGCTTGGTGGACGCGACGATCCATGCGGCACGGCTTCGCCTTCGTCCGATCATCATGACATCGTTGGCCTTCACACTCGGCGTACTGCCGCTCGCCATCGCCTCGGGTCCTGGATCGGGCAGTCAGAATGCCATCGGTATCGGTGTCATGGGCGGCATGATCTCGGCGACAGTCCTCGCGATTTTCTTCGTCCCGCTCTTCTTCGTCCTTGTGCAGCGTCTGTTTCACAAGCGACACGAAGCAGAGCTCCTGCCGGAAACGGAAGCCGATCGATGAAAAGGTTCAACCCCGCAATTGCCTTGTCCTTTTTTCTTCTCGGCGCCTGCACGCTGGCACCCGACTACGAACGGCCGGTCGCGCCTCTGCCATCCGCGTGGCCTTCAGGCGCCGCCTATGGAGATTTCGGCACGGCGGCGAAAGACGGTGCTGAACTCGCAGGGCTTGGCTGGCGCGAATTCTTCCTTTCGCCCGCAATGCAAAGCCTGATCGAACAGGCGCTTGAGAACAACCGGGACCTGCGGGAAGCGGTGCTCAATGTGGAGCAAGCGCGTGCCCTCTATCGGGTGCAACGCGCGGATCTGCTGCCAGGCATCAGCGGCGACGGTAGAATGACGCGTGAGCGGGTTCCTGGCGATCTCTCGGCTAGCGGGCAGGCGGCAACGGGTACAAGCTACAGCGTGCAGGCAAGTGTCGCGGCCTATGAACTCGATCTCTTTGGCCGTGTTCGCAGTCTCAACGAGCAGGCGTTGCGTGAATATTTCGCCACCGAGGAGGCCCGCCGCTCGGCGCAGATCGCTTTAATCGCCGAGGTCGCCAATGCCTATCTCACGCTCAGGGCGGATCAGCGCCTGTTGCAGCTCACGGAAGAGACGCTCGCCGCACAGGAGCGCTCGTACGACCTCGTGAAGATGACCTATGACCGGGGAGTCTCCTCGAAGCTTGATTTGGCACAGGCACAGACCGCTGTCGAGACGGCGCGGGTGAACCGCTTCGCCTTCATCCGCCAGGTAGCGCAGGACCGTAATGCGCTGACGCTGCTCGTCGGCGCACTGATCGACGATGCCGCGCTGGACGATGCCGAGGATATCGATCGCTTCCTCGCGGATCTCCCGGCGGGGCTGCCTTCGGACTTGCTGGCAAACCGTCCTGATATCAGACAGGCCGAGCAGCTGCTGCAAGGCGCGAACGCGAATATCGGTGCGGCGCGTGCGGCATTCTTTCCGCGGATCACGCTGACTGCGGCTGGCGGCACGGCGAGCAGTTCGCTTTCGGGCCTGTTTGATTCCGGTTCTGGCGCCTGGAGCTTTATGCCGCAGATCAGCATTCCGATCTTCGAGGGCGGGCGAAACATGGCCAATCTCGAAGTCGCGGAGATTCAGAAGGACATCAACATCGCGCGCTATGAAAGGAGCATTCAGGCGGCCTTTCGCGAGGTGGCCGATGCTCTGGCGGGGCAAGGAACTTTTGGTAGCCAGGTCGGCGCTCAACGCGCACTGGTGGACGCAACGGCGGAGAGCTATTCGCTCGCCGAGCGCCGGTATCGCAGCGGAATCGACAGCTATCTCATTCTTCTGGACGCCCAGCGCTCTCTTTACGCAGCGGAACAGGAGCTTATTCGCACCCGGCTTGCGCAAATGAGCAATACGGTCAATCTCTACAAGGTGCTGGGCGGCGGAAGCTTGGCGCATCGGGAAGGGCAGGGCGGCGCTGCCGCTTCGAGTCCGCTGGGGGGCGGGGGATGACGCAAGAAAAATGGGAGAAAGCGCCAACACGCCGCGAGAAGAGGCGGGAGGCGATTCTCGATGCCGCTCGCGAGGTTTTTCTGCAGCGGGGATACGGCGAGACAAGTCTCAACGACATCGTCAGCGTGTCCGGCGGATCGCTCGCGACGCTTTATGATCTTTTCGGCGGCAAGGCGGGACTCTTCACGGCAATGATCGAAGAAGAGTGCGAGAATTTTTTCGGCGTGCTCCACTCGGCGGACATTGAGGAGAGGCCGCTCCGCGAGGCGCTGGGCCTTGTCGCCAGGCAGTTTTTCGATGGCGTGACGCAGCAGCCGAAAACATCGCTGCTTCGGCTCATCGTTGCGGAGGTTCCGAACTTTCCCGAGATAGGCGTCAATTTCTATGAGGCCGGACCGGCAAGGGGCAGGAAAATGGTTTCGGCATACCTTGAAAGTCAGGCCAGGCGCGGTCTCCTCCGGATAGACGATCCTGCCCGCGCCGCCGACGTCTTCATCGATCTGGTGCTCGGCGGATACCAGATGAAGATGCTTTGCGGCATAGACATGGAACTGACGGAAGAAGAGATCGACAAGCACCTCCACTATACGCTCGGCGTGTTCCTCAAGATTTACGGTCCGGAGCCGGCGCCCGGTTGAAAGAGCTGATCGCATGGACGGCGGAGAGGCGCTTGATGCCTGCGCTTCAGGCTTACCGAGTGTGCCGAAGCGATGGACGCGGCATTTCATGGAAAGGGAATGGGAAAAACCGTAGTTCGGATTTCCTGAACGCTACCGTCTGGCATGATAGCGCCACGCACGCTCCATCGCCCCAAGGCCGACGAGTTCTGTAGGATTGGCCACGATTCGCTAGGTTGCCTTCAGCAACCCGCCTTTCGACCAGATGGTTTCCATGTGCGCCAGGCGTGTCACGACGCCTTCACCCATTTGCTTGGACACGGCGTCGAGCAGATAGCTGAGCAGGGCTGTCAATCCTGTCTTGCTGTCGAAAAGGCCGCAGGTAGCCTGCGACACACGAAAATTCGTTTCGCTTCGAGTGGCTATCACATTGAAAGGGCCGTCGGTGATCGCAATGGTGCGCAGTCCCATATCACACGCCATATTGTGCGTTTCCACGACCCAGCTTTCATTGCGCTGCGCGTCCATCGTCAGGAGGACATCGTCGGATTCTGCTCTGCCCAGTTCGCTTGCGACGCGGAAGGGCGAGCCCTGCAAGTGATACACGCGCGGGCGTATTATTCGCAGAAAGTCGTGGAATGTAATCGCGGCCCCAACCCATTGCTCGCTTGATAGAACGAATATCCGCTTGCTGGTATCGGTGAGAAGTCCAACCGCCCGCTTCAGGTCCTGCTCGTCGACCGCCGACAGCGTTTCGGCGACATTCAGCGTTTCGATCTCGATCCAGGCTGCGATGTCATGACGCGCGGCCGGATCCTGAGCCCGCTTGTATGCGGATGAAATCTGCGTCGAGATATCTCGACGCATGCTGGCTTGAAGTTCGGTAAACCCCGCAAATCCGAGCTTGGCGGCAAACCGGACGATACTGGGTGCCGATGTCTCCGCCGCCTGCGCCACGCTCGCCGCCGTCCCGAAAGCGATCAGTTCCGGGTCATTCCCGATGACGCGCGCAATCCGCTGTTCGGTTGCCGTCAGATGAGCGGCGAGCTCCTCGACCCGGCTGGAAATATTTTTCGTAACAGACATTACATTCTTTCTATCAATGTAATGATCATTATAGTCCGGTTCATGCGCCCCACAAGCACGCGGAACACCGGCACATATGAATGAAGACGCAATCGTTCGCATCGAGCTGACGGAAGTCGCAATTCCTTTCAAAAAGGAGGTGCAGGAGGTCATGCAGGGCTCCGGCAACGGACTGGGTATGGCCATCCCCGCGGAGGAGCCCTGGCTCGGAGGCGACTTCGTGATCTGCCGCCTTTTCAGCGCGTCGGGCAAGGTCGGTATGTCGGAAGCTTTTGTCTGGCTGCCCGAATCCGGTGTCTCTCCACGCGGGATCATCGAGACGATTCAAGGCGACATGGCGCAGTTCGTGCTCGGCGAATCCCCGTTCGGCACGGAGCGGCTGATGACGCGCCTCAACAACAATGTGGCGCGCAACGAAATTGCCAAGGGACTGCTGGACTCGGCCTGCTTCGAACTGAAGGCGCAGTTGGTGGGGCGCTCGGTCGCCGACCTTCTCGGAGGCGCGCAGTTACGTGAACTGCCGCTTGCTGCACTCGTTCCCCTTCTTGACGACACGGCGACAATGGTTTTCCTCGCAAAATATTGGTGCGAGCAGGGAAGTCGTACCATTCGTGTGAAGCTCGGCGAGAGCATTGAGCGCGATGTGGAGGTCATGGCCGCAATGCGCGAGGCTCTCGGCAGCGAGGTGCGTTTGCGGGTCGACTATAATCAGGCTTATGCAACATGGGATGCGATTGCCGCTATCGATGCGATCGAGCGCTTCCGCATTGAAGTAGTGGAGCAGCCGACAAAGGCCGCCAATTACCTCGCCATGGCGGAGGTGCAGAAGCGGGTAAATGTGCCGCTCATGGCGCATGAAGGCTGCTTCTCGCTTGGCGAAATTCACCAGCTCCACGCGCTGGGTGCCATCGGCGCAATTGGTATCAACGGCGAACGTCCGGGAGGCCTCAGCGCCGCGGTTCGCGCGATCCATTTCGCCGAACAGAATGGACTGGGAGTGGTCCTGCATAATCAGCCAACCGGCCTCGGATCGGCCTGGCAAGCGCATTTAGGTGCCGCCTTCCACTCGTCCTTGCATTACGACATGGAGCTTTTCGGCCACGTGATGCTGGAACACGACTTGTTGAAAACGCCTCTCGACTACAGCGGCGGCACGCTGACCTTGCCCGAAGGGGCGGGATGGGGGGTAGAGCTCGATAGCGAGGCGCTGGACCGTTATTCGGTGCGGCCGACGGTTGTAATCGAATAGATGGGAGAGAAGATCATGCTGGATCTCGCCGAAATGGCCGAGCGATATCGGAGCGCCCGCGATGTCTTTCTCTCAAATGCACGTTTGGCGAAGTGGGAGATCTACAGCATCCCCCACCCGCTGCAGGGCCCCTGCGAAATCGATCTCTTCACGGATGTTGCATCTTGCGGAAACACCCAAAGCCCCAACCTGCTGATGATATCCTCGGGAACGCACGGTATCGAGGGGTATCTCGGGTCTGAAATCCAGAGCCGCCTTCTTGCAGACGATGTGGTCGCGGTCGACCGGTCGGACCGCCATGCTGTGATGGTGCATGCGGTCAATCCCTGTGGCTTTGCATGGCATCGCCGCGTCAATGAAGACAATGTCGACCTCAACCGCAACTTCGTCGATTTCGGCTCGCCTCTGGCGGTCAACGAAGGCTACGAGGAATTTCGCTCGCTCCTGAATCCCATCGAATGGGAGGAGGGCTATGAAGTGAAGCTCAAGGCCGAGGCAGCCCGTGCCCTGGAAAGAATGGGGCTCGCCGCACTCTTCAAGGCCGTCAGCGGCGGCCAATACGAACATCCTTCCTGCATTCAGTATGGCGGCAATGCGCCCACCTGGTCGCGGCGTACCATGGAAGACATCTGGATGCGCGCCATGGCGGGAAAGCACCGCGCCACCCAGATCGATCTTCACACGGGCCTCGGCTCTCCCGGCGAGGGCGTGCTCATGACCTACGGCACGGAGGAACAGCCTCGCATAAAGCGGGCCCGGGCCATGTCTCGTCTCGCCGCCGGCAGATTCGGCCGACGTTCTTGCCAAGGGCGTGCTTGGCCCCCATCTCGAAAGCCTCGCCTCCGGCCGCGATGTTCTCGCCGTGGTTCTGGAATACGGCACGAAGGATCCCGTCGAGGTGTTGTGCGCCATCGTCGCCGACAACTGGCTTCATCACCATGGTGAGGTCGGCAGCGAGCGCGGTGCGAAGATCAAGCAGTTGATGCTTGATGCCTTCTATCTGGACGATGTCTCCCTCAGAGAGAAGGCCTATCGGCGCGCAAAAGAAGTGGTGATCGCTGCAGATGCCGCAGGCTGAATGCACGTCATGACCTCATATGCATCTGTTTCAGAACTGATACGTGGTGAAGCTCCCGATAGCCCGCTTCTCTGCTTCTCGCCGGCCTCCATCAACGAGCGAGTCAAACAGTTTTTGACGCATTTTCCGGGTGAAACCGGCTGGGCGGTAAAGTCGAACCCCCATCCGCTGGTTGTGCGCGCGGTCATCGAAGCGGGTATTCGGGCATTCGACGTCGCTTCGCGCCACGAGATCGATCTCATCTTGCAGCATTGTCCTTCCGCGACATTGCACTTCAATCACCCCGTCAAGGCACCGGAAGACATCGCCTATGCGTGGCATTCCGCCGGCATCCGGAGCTTCGCGATCGACTGTCCGGAAGAGCTCGAGAAAATCGATGCCGTTCTCGATGGAGCGGGGGAGGAGGCGCGCCGCGACACCGTTCTGACGATCCGCTTCAGGAACACAAGGCCGGCAGGCACGGGCAACTACAGCTTCGACGAGAAATTCGGGGCGCGCCCCGGTGAGGCGGCCGGCCTCCTGAGACGTGTCGCCGGTCTCGGCTACAGAACCGGCCTGACCTTTCACCCGGGCTCGCAGAACCGTGACCCGGAGAGCTATGCCACGCTGGTAGATCTGGCGCGCGGCATCGCAGCGGAGTCCTTCGCCCGGGGAACGGCCGCGCTCGCGCATATCAATGTGGGTGGCGGATTTCCCTGCTTCTATCCGGGCGGTCCGGAGCCCGAGCTGAAGACTTATTTTGCGGCGATAGCGAATGCGGCGTCCTCCATCGCCTGTCCGATCATATGCGAGCCTGGCCGCGCGCTGGTTGCGGAGAGCGCGAACCTCCTTACCAGGATCAATCTCCGGCGCAAGGATGATCCCCGTCTCTACATAAATGAGGGCATATACGGATCTTTCATGGAAACGCCGTTCGTGGATTTCCAGCCTCCCGTAAGGGCCTACTCCGCAGATGGAAGACCGTTTCCAGAGGCAGGAACGTACGACGATTTCCAGATTTGGGGCGCGACATGCGACAGCCTGGACAGGCTTCGAATGCCTGTGTCCCTGCCATCGGCCATCGGTACGGGAGACTTCATCGAGTTCGGAATGATGGGCGCCTATACAAATGCCACCGCAACGCACTTCAACGGCATGGAACCGGCCCGGTTGATAGCCATCGACGAAATTACCTCCTGGCCGGTCGGCGCGACCGCCGCGCAAATCCACTGCGAATAGGGAGAGAGATGTCTGAGCGAAACACCGGCAAGACGGACGGGGCAGAGCTGCTCATCAATGCAGAGATACTGTCCATGGACGATAACCGGACGGTTGCAAGCGCCATGATCTATCAGGACGGTCTCATTCGCTTCGTGGGAGACGAATCCGGCGCGCGGCAATGGCTTTCGGGAACGGGGTGCACGGCCCGCGAGATCGACGCCGAAGGACGCTGCATACTCCCGGGGTTCATCGATACCCATCTTCACCCGATCATGCTCTCCATTTTCGAGATAAACGCGGATCTCGGCGAGGCGTCCTCCATGGAAGATGTCGCCCGTATCGTCTCCGCAAAAGCGGCCTCGCTCGAACCCGGCGAATGGCTGCTGGGGCTGCAACTCGACGAGCAACGCTTTTCCGGAACGGGTCTCCCCGACCGGCATGTGCTCGACCGGATATGTGCCGGCAACCCCCTCGTCATATTCTGCAGGGACGGGCACAGCCTGACGGCGAACTCGGCTGCGCTCCGCGAGGCGGGGATTACCGACACTCCACAGGAAATCGAAGGCGGAACGATTGAGGTCGATGCGGAGAACGTTCCGACCGGCGTATGCCGCGAGGCTGCGGTCGGTATTGTGATGAGGAGGTTCAAGCCGCCGGGAGAAGCGCAGCTCATGACGGCGACACGGGAGGCGATTTGCAAGCTTGCTGCCCATGGCATCACCTCCATTGGCGCGATCTTGCAAACGGATGAGGAGGGGCCCGGCGGCGCAAGCGGCCGGCGCGAAAGCCTGATGATGGCCGATCTCGCGTCCGATCTCCCCCTCTCGGTCTACAATATCTTCATCGGCTCGAACCCGTCCGGCATTTCCCGGTTTGACACCGGTCGCAGGACCGAGCCCTTTGCGGACCTCAAGTACCGCGCCTTCAAGATATTTTCGGATGGCACGCTCGGCTCCTGCACCGCTTGCATGCATCAGGGGTTCTTCGATCATCCTGAGAAAAGGGGGTATCTGACGCTCGGCCTCGACGAGCTCTACCGGCGGATGAGAGATGCGCATCTCATGGGACTTCAGGTCTGCATCCACGCCATCGGCGACAAGGCGGTCACGACCTGCATCGATCTCTACGAGAAATTACTTGAAGCGCACCCCCGTGCCGACCATCGTCATCGCATCGAGCACGCATCGGTGGTCTCGCCGCAGGATATTCCCCGTCTCGCACAGCTTGGCCTCGTGCTGAGTTGCCAGCCCCTGTTCATTCGATCGGAAGCAAAATGGTTGCCCCGGCGCCTGGGGCCGCGGCGTCTGCCTATGACCTATCCATTCCGTTCCTTTTTCGAGTCGGGCGTTGTGATTGCGGGCTCCTCTGATGCGCCTATCGAAAATACCAGCGTACTTGCGGCCATTGAGTGTTGTGTCACGCGGGATGGCTTTATGCCGGAGCAGGCGCTAACCGTCGATCAGGCGATTTCGATGTATACGCGCAATGCCGCTTTCATCCAGTTCGAGGAGTTGGAAAAAGGAACGCTTGAGCCGGGCAAGCGGGCGGACTTCGTGATGCTTGATGAGAATCCACACCGCGTCGCCCCCCGCGATATCGGCAAGATCGGGGTCGTTCGAACCGTTAGGGGCGGAGAGGTAACATTCGAACGATAGGCCCCGAGGCGCGGGTCGCAGGTCTGCATTGCAAGCATGGGGTGCGGCGGCTGATTGATAGCGCGGCCAAGTGCCTTATCCGGATGTCGGTCATGTTTTCTGCCCGGTATGAAGGCGCAGCAGATCTGCGACCTTCCAGCCATCGATCGCCTCAATGCGATAGCGGTCATTGGGCGTCCCGCCGGTGGTCTCTGCGGCGATCATGGCGTTAACGACAGCTTCCTCGACGCTCTGGACGACGGCTTCATAGACCGGGTCAAGGATCTCATCGTTGACCATGGCGATAGTCAGCACGGCGTCGGCCTTGTGGCGCATCGGATAGGGATTGGCGGTCGAGAACGCCAGAAAGATGTCGCCGGAATTGTTGCCCCCGATCGTGCCGTTGCGGCCGATGCCGATTGCGGCACGGCGGGCCAGTTTCTGCAACTGATGCGGCGCGAGCGGCAGATCCGTCGCGATCACGACGATGATCGAACCGCGCTCGGAAAGACCGGGATCGCCTTCCTTCAGCAGCTTGCCGACAGGGACGCCGCTGATCGTCAGCCAGTCCCGTTGGCCGTGATTGGCCTGTACCATCGTCGCGACCATGGACTCCCGGCCATTGATCCCGATGCGCCGTGAGGCGGTGCCGGTGCCGCCCTTGAAGCCATAGGCGATCATGCCCGTACCGCCGCCGACATTGCCCTCGGCGACCGGGCCGGCGCTCGCCACGTTCAAAGCCTCGAAGACATGGTCGACGGTCACGTGTTGGCCGTTTATGTCGTTGAGCAAGCCGTCATAGGTCTCCGCCACCACTGGCATGAGCCACAGGTGATCGTCGCCTTCATAGGTGGCGGCGTATCTGTCGATCATCCAGCGCACGGCGCCGTGATGAGCGATGCCGACGCTGTGGGTGTTGGTGATCAGGACAGGCCCGACAAAATAGCCACCGTCCTTGATCCAGTGCGAGCCAGTCATCTCGCCATTGCCGTTGAAGCGATGGATTCCGGCGAAGACCGGAACCGGCTCACCGGCCGTCGCGTGCGGCAGGATCGCAGTCACGCCAGTGCGGACGGGCAGCTTGCGGCCGGGCCGGGGCGTTTCCTCGCGGATCGTGGAGAACCCGACATACACGCCGTCGACATCGGTGATCGCATTCAGGGGCCCCGGTGTGCCGTCAAAAGGAATACCGAAATCGCGGGCGCGCTTTCGCTTCTCGGCAGATATGTCGGTGGCCATGCTTCCTGCCTTGTCGTCGCGTCTTCCGGTCAGCAGACCGTGAGTTTCACACCATTGTCGTCCAGGTTGTTCTTCAGGTCATCGCCCGGCGTCTTGTCTGTCACCACGCGATCGATGTCGCGCCAGGAGGCGTAACGGGCAGGGAACAACTGGTCTTGCTTGGAATGGTCGGCAACGACCACTGTGCTAGCGGCGCGCGCCACCATGGCGCTGTAGACCGCCCCGCATTCGAGAAGCGCGTCGGAGGGCCCATCGGGACCGAGGCCGCTCGCGCCGAGAATGGCGAAATCGGCGTAGAAGGAATTGAGGAACGAAACCGTATGGGCACCCACGGTCGCGCCCTCTGTAGCGTGATATTCCCCCGGCAGCATGAGAACCTTGATGGTCGGATTGATCGCGAGCACGGTCGCGACGCCGAAAGAATGGGTGAGCACGGTGATGTTCTTCATTTCCACCGAAATGCGCCTGGCGGTGTGCACCGTCGTTGAGCCGGAGCCGATCATCAGCATTTGGGCGCCTTTAAGTGTCTGCACCGCCGCCTTGGCGATCCGCTCGCGCTCGGCGACGAAAAGGGTGTGGCGCTCGGTTACCGAAGGTTCGGTGGAAAGAGAGCGCACCGCCCCGCCATAGGTACGGTTGAGCAGGCCCTGTTTGGTCATCTCGTCGAGATCGCGGCGGATGGTCTCGGTTGAGACGTCGAGCCGTCGGGCAAGTACCGCCACGCGCAGGCTGGGTGCCTGGTTGAGTTCGGTCAGGATGCGTTCTTGACGTACGCTCTTTGGCTTTTTCATCGCCGCTTGTTCCTCCGCCTTCCGCCGGTTCTTCGGCCACCCGATCGTCCATCGCAAGAGTTGTGTCAGGAACGGCGGGATCGGACAAGTATCGTTTCCGTCCCCGCTCGCCTCAAGCCCCAGGCGGCGGCAGGTACGCGATCAGCTCGTCCGTGTTCATCACATTGGCATAGATCATATGAAGCCGTTCAAGCTCGCTCGCATGCAATTCCATCGAGCCGGCAGCGCAGGCGTCGTCCACGACGATGACGTCGAAGCTCTCGTCGGCGAGACTGCGGACCGTGGATGAGACGCACTGGTCGGTGAAGATACCGCTGCACACGACATGCGTAATGCCCATGTTGGCCAGCACAAGCCTGAGATTGGTGCCGGTCAGCGCGCTGTCGGTGGTCTTGGTGACGACGATCTCGCCGTCGCGCGGGGCGATCTGGGGCAGGATCTGCGAGGCTTCCTCGTCCTTGGGCAGCAGAAGATTGTTCCAGCCCGGTTTTTTCTGGCTGAGCGAGCGGTCGCGGCCGTCTTTGCGCAGGCATGCTATACGCGCGAAGAGCACGTCGAGACCGAGCGTGCGGAAGCGCTCCAGAAGGCGCTGGTTGTTGGGGATGACGGTACCGTGCATCCGCTCGTGGAAAGGCGTCCAGGCGTGATAGAGGGCAAGGCCGTCTCCCGTGAGGGTCGCGGGATCCGGGCGATCGAGATAGGTGTTCTGCATGTCGATGACAAGCAAGGCCACCTTGCCCTTCTCGAGCACCGGATCCTCGGGCTCCGGTGCGCCCTGATAGTAGAAGGAACGGCGTTCGGTCTTCCAGCTCATGTGACCGCCCTCATGCATCCGCCCGACGACGGCGCACCAGCGTAATGACGAGGCCCCCTGCAAGGAGAACGACGATGGCCGAAAGCGTGCTCATCGTGCCGAGCGCCGGCACCATCGGCGAATAGCCGGCGACCATCTTCGAGTAGAGCCATTTCGGGATGGTCGAGTCGACACCCGCGGTATAGAGCGACAGCGGGAAATTGCCCCAGGAGAGCAGGAAGGCGAAGAGCGCGCCCGACCAGATACCCGGCCAGAGGATGGGCAAGGTCACCTCGCGCAGGATGAACCAGCGGCTTGCGCCAAGGTCGCGGGCTGCCTCTTCGAGCGTTGGGTCGAAGGAATAGACCTGGATCGCGATCACAAGCGTCACGACCGGAACGATCCAGACAAGATGGGCGACGACGGCCGTCTGCCAGCTCGGATTGATACCGAGCGCGTTGAACCACAAGAGAAGGGCAAGCCCCAGCACCGGCTGCGGAAAGAAGACCGGCAGGAGGATCGCCTTCTGGAACAGCTTGCGTCCCCTCCAGTCGTAGCGGGCAAAGGCAAGGGCGCCGAAGAAAGCGAAGACCACCGAGATCAGAGTGACGATGAAGGCAATCAGCAGGGAGTTCTGCACCAGGGACTGGATTTCAAGCGATGCCAGGGTCCTGTCCCACCATTCGGTCGAGAAACTGCGGATCGGAAAGCCGAAATAACGCCCCTTCGACAGGCCCGCCAGCGCACCGCAGATGATCGGCAGGTAGATGGCGAGAAGGACGAAGGCGGTCCAGACCTTTACGAAGGCGCGGGCGCGGACTTGCGAATGGGTTTCCATGTCTCACCTTTTGCCGAGAATGCGGTCGAGATCGAGCTTGGACAGGACGTAGAGCGCAAGCCCGCTGACGATGGCGACGAGCAGGAGAGCGAGCGCCGAGCCGAGCGGCCAGTTCTGCGCATAGGTGAAGGCGACCTCGATGTCCTGCGCAATGGGGATGACCGACTGGCCGCCGAGAATCTTGGCTTCCGCGATAGCCCCGGCGCCGAGCACGAAAGTGAGCAACATGCCGATCAGGATGCCGGGCATGGCGAGCGGCAACTCGACTTCGCGCCAGATCATGAACCGGCTTGCTCCGAGGTCGCGGGCCGCATCGACCAGATCCCTGGGGATCATCGCAATACCGAGCGACATCGGGAACAGCATGAAGGGGAGATAGACGTAGATCATCCCGAACAAAATGATGCCCGGGGTATAGAGCACTTCCGGTCCGCCGGAGAAACCGAGCCATTTGAGCCCGCCGTCGAGTACGCCGTTCTTGATGAAGAACAACACCCAGCCATAGAGCCGGACGTTTTCGGAGACGAACAGGGGAAAGACGAAGAGCACGCCGACGAGGCCCGACCATTTGCCGAACATCCGGTTGAGACCGTAGGCGATCGGATAGGCGATCGCCGCCAGCAGCACCACGGTTGCTGACGCATAGGCAAGCGACCAGGCAAACGACATCCACACCGTATTCGACGGATCGAATATGGCCGAGAAGTTGGCAAGCGTGAAAGAACGGAAGACGTCGAAGCTCCTCGGTGTGGCGAACGCATAGGCGGCCACCGTCAGCAGCGGCGCGAGAAACCCGAGAACCAGAAGAATGGTGACGGGCGCGGCGGCGCGCAGTCCGGCAGGGATGGCAGGCAGCAAGCCCTGCTTGCCGTCAGTCTCGGTGTGTGTCATGGCCGCCATATCAACCTCCCACCACGATGGCGTCGCGGGCATCCCAGCCGATGGTGACGTTGTCGCCAGATGACAGGCCGGGGGCTGCTGCCCGGGCGGCTTCGACGAGATAGACCTTGTCGCCGGCATGGACCTGGTACTGCATGCGCGAGCCGAGAGAGTATTCGTTGTAGATCTTGCCCGTGATCAGGTTGTCGGCGGTCGATGGGCCGGTGACGAAGCGCATGATCTCCGGTCGAACGATGACGGTTACCGTGTCGCCGATCGCCTCACCCGTCGGCGCGACGACGATTGGCCGTCCATCATCGAGGATCCAGCCGCCCTGGCTGTCGCGCCTGACGTCGAAACTGTTCAATTCGCCGAAGAATTCCGCAACGAAGCGCGTTGCCGGCTTCGTGTATATCTCCTCCGGCGTGCCGATCTGCACGAGGCGGCCGCGGCTCATGACCCCGACTCGATCGGACATGACCATGGCTTCCTCAAGCGAATGCGTGATGTAGACGAAGGTTTTTCCGCTCTCGCGGTGAAGGTCCTTCAGTTCCTTTTCCAGCGCCTTCTTCAGCTTGTAGTCGAGTGCCGAGAGCGGTTCGTCGAAGAACAGCACGTCGGGATCGTAGGCAAAGGCGCGGGCGAGCGCGACGCGTTGTTTTTCCCCGCCCGAGCAGCGCATCACGTTCTTGGAGTAGTAATGTTCGGGCAGACGCACCAGGCGCATGAGTTCGAGCGCGCGCGCTTTGCGTTCGGCGGCGGGCATCTTGCGGACCTTCAGCGGAAACTCGATGTTTTCGCCGACGGTCTTGTGTGGAAACAGGGCCAGCGACTGGAAGACGAGACATGTCGGCCGCTTGTCGGCCGGCATGTCGTTGATCAGTTCGCCACGGAGCGTGATGTAGCCTTCGGACGGCGATTCCATCCCGGCCAGCATGCGCAGGAGCGTCGTCTTGCCGGACCCGGAGGGTCCGACAATGGTGACGAATTCGCCCTCCTTGATGTCCACATTGATGCCGTCGACGGCGGCGAGGTCGCCGAAGATCTTGCGGACTCCGACCAGCTGCAAGACCGGCGCCGTTACCGGAAGGACTGCGTCGTCGGTTTTTCTGGTATCGTCGGGCGGGGTAGGCGAACTCATCGCAAGGCTCATGTGGTTGCTCCGTCAGGACAGGTTCGGCTCAGCCGCGCAGGCGCTTGGCCGCCGTCATCAGCTCCAGTGCCTTGTCGTAGTCGGGCAGGATGTCGTACTCGGCCGAACGGGCCATATCCTCTTCAAGGGTGTCCCACTGGATGGCTTCCAGTTCTTCCTTGGTGAAGAGTTCGAAGCATTTGGGGTCGCCCATCTGGCTCACCGGGTTGAACGTGCCCTCGGCAAAGGCGACGGTGTGGGAGACTTCGGGGTCCTGGACATACTTCAGGAATTCGATCGCAAGCGGCGAAAGCTCGGGATTGTTGACGGTCGAGGTGATCTCGATCCAGGAGATCCCGCCCTTGCCGTCGATCGGTCCCTTGAGCGGGGTGATCGCGCGGAGGTTCGGATAGCCGTCCGCACGTGCAGGAGAAACCGAATAAGTGCCGCCGGTCATGTAGAGATCGATCTCGCCCGAGACGAGTGCCTGGTTGAGCGAGGCCATGTCGCCGACCATCTTGGCGCCCTTGAAGATTTTCTCGGCGGTTTCCGCGAAAGCCTTGAATTCCTCTTCCGTATGCTCCTTGAAGGGGTTGATGCCGGCGACCAGGAAAATGTTGAAGACGTTCCAGTCGTCGGATTCCTGGACGCCGTACTTGCCGGCGAGCGAGGCATCGTTGAACAGATCCCAGCCCTGTTCTTCGGCCGTCGCCTTGCTGATCTTGTCGGTGTTGACGACGAAGCTGTAGGGCCCGAAGCGTTGGGCCATGCCGAGCAGGTCCTTGCCGTCGTCGCTCATCGCCCAGCGATAGGGCGCCTTGAACTCGGGCAGCATGGTGTCGAAGTAAGGCTCGAATTCGGCGCGCGGCAGCGGCTTGATCAGGCCGGCCGGCGCCATGACCTTGCGGGCCCAGGGATTGTTGACGTTGATGAGGTCCCAGATCCTGGTCTCGCCGGCCCGGAGGCGGTTGATCATGGTCGGGTCGTTGGTCAGGCTCTCGGCCTTGACCCTGGCCCCCTGGCTGGAACGGAAGGGATCCAGCACCTCCGCGGAGTTGTAGCCTTCCCAGCAGAGGATGTTGAGTTCCTTCTCGCGGGCCGCGAAGGCGCGGGTCGCGCTCGCGAGCGGCCCGGCAAAGGCGGCCGCGCCCATCATTTGCATCATGTTGCGCCTGGAGATTTTCATCATTGTCATGCCCCTTGTCTTGGCCGGCTGATCGGCTGGCTCGTGAATCTGCGATGTTGGAACTGTTTCGCAAAAATGTGTGATTTACAACATTTATTTCATCGTTCATTGTGCATTGCGCAATGACGCTCAGGAGTATCCGGGTGCTGTTTTCAATTTCGGGTCATGGGATAAATTTGTTGCAATTGCACGTATTTTCTTTGCATTCTTTTTGTGCAGCCAGCGTGACGATGTTTTAATCCGATGCATGAAATTGGTGCAGTGCGATCTAAAATTTGTGGAAGTCACAACAAAGAAGCGAGCAGAACATGTTGAAATCACTGCAGGGGAAAACCGTCATCGTGACCGGCGCAAGCCGGGGCATCGGCAAGGGTATCGCCTTGCGCTTCGCAGAGGCGGGACTGAATGTCCTGGTCGTGTCGCGCAGCCAGGGTGATGCCGACAAGGTGGCCAATGAAATTGGTTCGAACGCATCGGGATTTGCCGCGGATGTCAGCACCGAAGAGGGCTGCAAGGCGATGGTCGAGGCAACTGTCGCCCGCTATGGCGGCGTGGACGTGCTGTGCGCCAATGCCGGCATTTTTCCGGCTGCGAAGCTGGGCGAAATGACAGCCGGTGACTTCGACCACGTCATCTCCACCAATCTCAAGAGCACCTTTCTCAGCGTCTCCGCTGTGCTGCCGGCGATGACCAGGGCGGGGGCGGGCCGCATCATCATCACCTCGTCGATCACGGGGCCCATCACTGGCTATCCGGGCTGGGCGCATTATGGGGCGAGCAAGGCCGGCCAGCTCGGTTTCATGCGCACGGCCGCAATCGAACTGGCGCCGAAGAACATCACGGTCAATGCCGTGATGCCGGGCAACATCATGACGGAAGGTCTTGAGGGCAACGGTCCGGAATACATCGCCGCCATGGAAGCTTCCGTCCCGCTGCGCCGCCTGGGGACACCGGCGGACATCGCAAACGCGGCGCTGTTCTTCGCGTCGGAGGAAGCCGCCTACATCACCGGTCAGACGATCGTCGTTGATGGCGGTCAGATCCTGCCCGAGTCGCTTGGTGCACTGGAAGCGATGGACTGAAGGCGGAAGAAGCCGGGCGAGACCGTCGCTCGGCTTCTCTGCCAGCCTTTGGCGCGTCAGCGTCCCTTGAGGATGCTGTCCAGCGTGCCGGTGAAGAAGTCGGCGTCCTCGTTGGAGAAGCACAGCGGCGGACGTATCTTCAGCGTCGCGCCATACTCGCCCGCGGCCCCGATAAGGATCCTGTTCTGCTTCAGCTGGTTGATCGCAAGGGTTGCAAGCGCGGTATCCGGCGTGCCGTCTTCCGGGTCGGCGAAATCGAGGCCGATAAACAGGCCCGCGCCGCGAACCTCGCCGATTTCCGGATGGGACGCCCGCAAGTCCGTAAGCGATTGCTTGAAATAGGTGCCAACCGTGCTCGCCCGGGCGACGAGCTCTTCCTCTTCGATCACTTGCAGGACGGCATGACCGGCTGCCGCCGCCACCGGGTTTCCGCCGAAGGTGTTGAAATAGCCTGTCTCTTCGCAGAACCTCTTGAGGAGTTCCGGTCGGGTGACGACGCCACCCATTGGAAAGCCGTTGCCCATCGGCTTGCCCAGGGTGACGATGTCGGGCGTCACGCCATGCCGCTCGAAGCCCCAGAGACCGCCGCCCGTACGACCGAACCCCGGCTGAACCTCATCGGCGATCAGGAGGCCGCCAGCGCGGCGCACGGCATCGGTAGCAGCCTTCAGGAAGCCGGCCGGATCGGCATAGATGCCGTCGCTCGAGAAGATCGTATCGACGATCAGCGCGGCAAGTCCGATGCCGCGCGACTTCAGCTCCGCGATCGCCCCTTCGACCGAGGCCGCGAAACTCTCCCCGACACTCATGCCGTCGCGGGCCGCTGGCGCCGGAACGACCGCCACGAAGGGCGCGGGTTTGCGCTTGCGCAACGACGAGGGCGAGATCTCGGTCACCAGCGCCGTGTTGCCATGATAGGCGGCCCTGGTAACGATGAAACCTTCCGCGCCGGTCGCGATGCGGGCAATCCGCATGGCCAGATCGTTGCTCTCGCTGCCCGTGCAGGTCATCACGACATTGCTCAGGCTATCCGGAAACCGGGAAAGTAGCTTTTCGCTGTAGGCCTCGACGACACGACTGAGGTAGCGCGTGTGGATGTTGAGCTCACCGGCCTGGCGGGCAATCGCCTCGACCACCCGGGGGTGGCAGTGCCCCACTGACGGCACGTTGTTGTAAACGTCGAGATACTTGCGCCCCTCGACGTCATACATGTAGGCGCCTTGGGCGCGCACCATCTCGATCGGCTGCTCGTAAAAGAGAACGGAGGAGGCACCGAATGTCGCCTGGCGCCTGGCGACCCGCTCGGCAAGATCCGGCGGAAAGCCTTCCGTCCGCGTTGCATCGAAGCGATTGAGGTCGAGAATTTCCTTCGTGGCGGTGCTCATCGGGGCTTCCTCAACCGTGCTCTGTCAGATAGCGCTCGGCGAGCGCCGCGGTACCGTCGGTATAGGCGGTGCCCATGGATTGCGCCGTCGGCGTTTCCGCATGCGAGGCGATCCAGGCGGTGAGTTGCATGCGCCGGAGCATGATGAACATCGGCAGGGCCGCTTCATGCTCCGGATCGAGTGGCGCGACGCGGCGGTAGCCCTCCAGCCATGCCGCCATCAATTCCGGAATGAATGGCTCATGCTCCATGAAGCTGATCGCGGCGGCGAAGTCATAGGCAAACCAGGAGAGGCCGCAATCGTCGAAATCGATGACGCCTAGCCGGTCGCCCTCCACCAGCAGGTTGGCGGCACGCATGTCGCAATGAATGAGGCCGAACCGGTCGGCGCCATAGCCATAGGCCCGGGTCTGCTTTTCCAGCAGTGCGTGGGTCCGCTCCAGAACCTCCTTGCCGTCCGGCGTCAGGCCGAGCGCGGCGCGCCAGTCGCCCCAATAGGCGCCATCGCCAAGGATGCGGTCGAAGTTCCAGGTCTTGCGGATGAATCGCTCCGGGTAAGCCCACTGGCGGCTATGCTGATGCAGGCGGGCATTGATTTCGCCAAGCGCGCCATACCACTTCGCCAGGTCGAGATCCGTATCCGGTTCCTTGCCGCTCATGAATTCGAAGGCGACCGCATGGCGAACCGTTTCGTCATCGGAAAACTTTTGTAGGAGGCTGCCATCTCCGGCCGGGATCGGCCGGGGCGTGGGGACGACCCCATCCCGCCGGAGCGCTTCGATCCAGGCAAGCTCCGACAGTATTTCCGCCTCTGAATGATAATCGGGTCGATGGACTCGAACGATCAGCTTCCGGTCGGAGGTTTCGTCATGAACCAGGAACGTCGCATTTTCCGAAATGGTCAGAAGCTTGACGCCTGCATGCGCCGATACCGCCCAGACAGGGCAGAGCGCGCTGACGGCAGTGGACAGGCGGCTTAGAAAGTCTGCGTCGTACAACACTTTGGCATTCCGATCGATTATTAGCTTTGCAATTCCAACAGTAAAAATGTTGGAATTGCAACATAAATCCTGCGCTCCTGGCCCGGCGGATCAGGCGCTCGCGATTGAGGTTGGCCATTCGAACTTGCCGGGCTTCTCCTCGAGCGCGTCCGGGCGTGAACGTTTCGGAGCGGCGAGGGGACTGGCCAATCACCTGAAGCGCGGTGGAGATGCAGGTCGATCAGATTGCCGAATGTGGCCGGTTTCAAGGACTGGGATTCCAAGAACGCCCAGCCGGTATGCACTTCTCCGCCGGAGCCTTTTTAGAATCTACCGGGCCTTCTGCCGATATCGACTTTCTTGAGCTGCCGCTGAGGTTCAGATTCTGAGCTGATCAAAAGCGCGAAAAGCATTGCAGTCGCACGGCGTTTTGCCGGAGCGTTCGACTGAATGCAGAAGCGTACTTTCACTTCAGGGGGAGCACCTTCATGATCCTGTCGACTTCCGCTGGCCGCACTGCGAGGGCGAGCAGGATCATCCTGCAAATTGCGACGGCATACTCACAGGATCCCCGGCCGCTCAATTGCGTCTTCATGCCGGCGCGGACCGTGCCCACTACCAGATCGCGCGCGCTGTCGGGGTTATCGTAGTGGAGCCGGCCCCCAACCAGCCCGGCTTCGAGATCCGGGGCAGGGTAGGCGCGCAAGTCTGCGTTCACCGTTTCCGCATTCCCCGACAAGGCGAACACCAGCCAGCCCCAGACCTGATCTTCGCCGGATCGCTTCAATATGAGGTAAGCCTGCGCGATCAGCCGCTCCGCAGGATCGTCCAGGGTAGCGCAGGTTTGACGAATTTCCAGAAACGGATCCTTGCCGACCTGCGTCCATAGCGCGTCCAGCAGGTCTTCGCGGGTGGGAAAGTAGTTGTAGAAGGTGCCTCGCGCGACGCCGGCTGCCTGTATGAAGTCGTCGATGGTCGCATTCTTGTCGCCGCTCGTGGCGATCACGCGCGCGGCCGCGGCGATGAGCTTCTGCCGCGTCTTCTCGCGGCGCTCCAATCCGATCTCGGCGCGTCTTAGTGCGGTTCCGCCAGCCATTTTCACTCCGAACCTGGTGAGTCGCGGAATAATTTATACATAAGTAGTCCATATTGACAAAATATGTTCAATTTCATATTCTGCCCGAAATTGCGCTGTAATGATTTCGGGGAGGAAATCGATGGCCGCGCCCGGCGAGTTTCCGAGGAACGAACCTTTCGACGTCGAAAGGTTGCCGAAACTCGACGCCGATCAGGTCGGCCATCTGCGCCGCATCGAAAATCTCTCATTGCTTCTGCCGGACGACTGGTCGGGCATGCAGGGCAAGTCGAGCCTTCAGGAAGATTTCGGCGGGCTGCGCTTTCAGCTCGCTTACATGTCCTATGCGCTGGCGCTGACGCACAGGCATCGCTTGCCGGCCGCGCCGGGCGTCTTCCGCAAGACCTTCGAGCGTTTGATCGAAAAGATGCTTTCCCCCGATGTCTGGACCTACTGGCACTATGTCAGCACCGGCAACGGCCCGATCAACGCGGCGCAGGGCGAATTGCCCGCCGAATGGAATCCGGTCGTCAAGGACAACATCATGTACAGCGCCTATCTGCAGTCGATGGCGCTGCTCTACCACTACATCTTCAACGATGATCGCTATGCGCAGCCCGGCGCGCTGACGATGGAGCTGAAGCCGCTCTACTGGGGAGCGGGCGGCAAAAAGTTCGTCTATGACGAGTGTTCGCTCAACGACCACCTCTACTGGATGATGGTGGAAAAGGGCTATCTCGGTATCGCCTGCGAACCGAATTGCGTCTTCCAGATTTGCAACCAGGTGCCGATTCTCGGCTTCCGTTTTCACGATCTCGTCTATGGCGGGACGCTGGCGAAGGAAGTTACCGACGGCTACTTGCGGGCCTGGTCCGATTTCGGCATCGCGAACGAGCGCGGCCATTTCAATATGATGGTGCAGGAGATCGAGCGAAATCTGATCCCTACGGAAGCGCCATGGGTCGATTTCTGGCTTGGTTCGCTCATGCACGCCTGGAACCCCGGCTTTGTCGAAGAGTGTTACCCGGCGCAGATCGCCCGGTGGGGCGAGGCGGGGCCGGACGGTACGCTATGGGTGAATGAAGCAGCCGGCATTCCGACGAGCCTCGGCTTCACATCGGCGCGCGATTTCGGCTGGGCGGCGGTTTGCGCCTCGGAAGTCGGCGATGCGGATGGGCTGCAGAGAATGCTCGCCTATGCCGACAGGTTCCTGCATCGCACATGGTTCGACGGCGGGCTTCATTATCGCCGTCACGACGAATCTTTCGATGGGGAAGGGCGCTTCAGCGCCATGGACCCCCATACCGGCAATGCGCTTCTCGGCTATGCGCGGCTCAATGTGCCGGGCGGTCTCGAGAAGCTCTATGCGGAACCCTGGGACGAAGAGCACTTCAGGGAGCCTGCACTGACGAATATTTCGGACAATGCCGACGTGCTGCGCGCGCGCTATGAGCGCGATGCGCAAAGCCTTGTGCTGACGCTTTCTCCTCGCGCCGATCGCGATGGCAAGTTGCGGCTGGAACTTGGCAATGTATGGGAGCGCGGCAGCTGGTCGCTTGCCGCCGATGGCGAGCATGTCCTGTCCGGCAGCGCGAGCGAGCCGGGCGCATCCGCCGGTGCCGTCGCGGCGAAGCGCGAAGGCGAGAGGCTCGTTCTCGAATGCAGCGCCGCCGCGCCGGCGAATTTCGTCATGAGTTTTCATTGAGGCGGCGATCATGCTCGACGGCACCTTCTCGCTGACCGATCACGATGGAAACGCCGTCACCGAAGCGAGCTATCGCGGCCGCTTCATGCTGATCTATTTTGGCTTCACTCATTGCCGGAAAGTCTGTCCGCGCTCGCTCGCCTGCATGACGGCGGCGCTGGACGAGTTGGGCGACGCTGCGGGTCGGATCGTGCCGCTCTACATCACCGTCGATCCCGAACGCGACACGCCGGAGACAATGAAAATTTTTCTTGAAGCGAACTTTCCGCGCTTCACCGGTCTCACCGGAAGCCGCGAGGCGATAGACCGGGCGAAGGCATCCTTCCGCGTTTTCACCCGCAAGGGACCGGACCCGGAGGACGCGGAGGGATATGCGGTGCCGCACACGGCCTTCGCATACTTGCTCGGACCGGACGGTACCTATCTGACGCATTTCATGGACACCGCTGACTCCGGGAAAATGGCGGGCGGACTCCGCGACATGCTGGCGAAAGCCGGCGCTACGGCCTGAGACAGAAACAACACCAAGACAGAACGGGGAACGGCAATGCCGGACATGCAAGCGGCCGTCACGCGCGAGAAGGAGGGTTCCTTCACCATCGAGAAGGTGAAGCTGGAAGACCCGCGCGACAACGAGGTGCTGGTGCGCATCAAGGGCGTCGGCATGTGCCACACCGATCTCGTGGTGCGCGACCAGTATTTTCCGACGCCGCTTCCCGCCGTGCTTGGCCATGAGGGTGCGGGCGTGGTGGAGAAGGTCGGCGCCTCCGTCACCAAGGTCGCACCCGGCGATCATGTCGTGCTGAGCTATGCAAGCTGCGGCATCTGCGCCAATTGCCAGCGCGGGCTTTACGGCTATTGCCCCGATCTCTATGGCCGGAATTTCAGCGGCGCGCGACCGGACGGCTCATCGCCCTGCTGTGGCGAAAAAGGCGAACGCATCAGCAGCTACTTCTTCGCGCAATCCTCTTTCGGCGACTATGCGCTCGCGACGGAGCGCAACGTCGTGAAGATCGCAAAGGATGTGCCCCTCGAAATCATGGGACCGCTCGGCTGCGGTATCCAGACCGGCGCGGGTGCCGTGATGAATGCGCTGAAGCCCGGTGCGGGGTCGAGCATCGCGATTTTCGGCGCCGGTTCCGTCGGGCTTGCCGCGATCATGGCGGCGAAGACGGTTGGCTGCACGACCATCGTCGCCGTCGACCTGAACGACCAGCGCCTCGCGCTTGCGCGTGAGCTCGGCGCCACCCACACGCTTCATGGCGACGGACAGACGGTTGAGACCATCCAGGCGCTGACGGGTGGGGAGGGCGTTCAGTATTCCATCGAATGCACCGGTCTGCCGCAGGTCGTGCGTCAGGCGGTCGATTGCCTGAGGCTCACCGGCACATGCGGCATCGTCGGCGTTGCCCCTCTCGGTACCGAATTCAAGCTGGACATGAATGCCGTGCTCTTCGGCCGCACAGTGCGCGGCATCATCGAAGGCGACAGCATCCCGGATATTTTCATCCCCCAGCTCATCGAGCTCTGGCGGCAGGGCCGCTTCCCCTTCGACCGGCTGATCCGCTTCTATCCGCTCTCTGAAATCGAGGAAGCGGCGCGTGCCTCGGAGCGCGGCGAGGTTCTCAAAGCCGTCCTCCTGCCGGGCCAATGAAGGAACAAGCCATGAGCGTCGACTGAGCGCACCTTTCTCCATTGAGCGCTAGCTGCACAACGCCGATAATGACGCAAGGGAAGAGGGAGGATGCGATGAAGGAAGCCCATGTGCGCGGTGCCACGACACCGCCGCTTCGCGAGGAGACGATCGGCACGGCGCTGAGGGCGGCGGCGGAGAAGTGGCCGGAGACGGAGGCGCTCGTCTCCGTTCATCAGGGCATTCGCTGGACCTACACCGAGCTCGACGCAAAGGCCGATGCGCTGGCCGCGGGACTTCTCGCACTCGGGCTGCGGCGCGGCGACAGGCTTGGCATCTGGTCGCCCAACAATGCCGAATGGACGCTGACGCAATTCGCGACGGCGAAGATCGGCGTCATTCTCGTCAATATCAATCCGGCCTATCGTCTCTCCGAACTCGAATACACGCTGAACAAGGTTGGCGTTGCCGCACTCGTCACACCGGAGCGTTTCAAGACGTCCGAATATGTGGCGATGGTGGAGGAGCTTGCACCGGAGATTGCGCGCTCTACCGGTATCATCGGCTCGGCGCGGCTGCCGCATCTGAAACATGCGATCCAGATCGGCGGCACACCGCGTAAGGGCTGGTACGCATTCGATGGGATCGCGGGGCTCGCGGGCGATGAGGAGCGCCGCATGCTCGCCATGACGGAGCGCGACCTCGACGCCTATGACCCCATCAACATCCAGTTTACGAGCGGCACGACGGGCCTGCCGAAAGGCGCGACGCTGTCGCATCACAATATTCTCAACAATGGCTTCTTCGTCGGCCGCAGCATTGGGCTCAAACAGGGCGACAGACTCTGCATCCCCGTGCCGCTCTATCACTGCTTCGGTATGGTGATGGGTAATCTCGGCTGCCTTACGCATGGTGCGACGATGGTCTATCCCGCCGAAGCCTTCGATCCGCTCGCCGTGCTGCAGGCGGTGGAGAAGGAGCGTTGCACTGGGCTTTACGGCGTGCCGACCATGTTCATCGCGGAGCTCTCGCACCCGGATTTTTCAAGGTTCGATCTCTCCTCGCTCCGCACGGGCTGCATGGCGGGCTCGCCCTGCCCTGTGGAGGTGATGAAGAAGGTGATTTCCGACATGCATATGACGGATGTCACCATTGCCTATGGCATGACGGAGACGAGCCCGGTGAGTTTCCAGACCGGCGAGGACGACCCGCTGGAGCGGCGCGTCTCGACCATCGGCCGGGTGCAGCCGCATCTCGAATGCAAGATCGTCGATCTCGACGGCAAGACCGTGCCGCCGGACACGCCGGGCGAACTTTGCACGCGCGGCTATTCGGTGATGATCGGCTATTGGGACGATGTGGAAAAGACCGCCGAGGCGGTGGACGCCGAAGGCTGGATGCATACGGGCGACCTCGCGACCATCGACGCCGAGGGCTATGGCAACATCGTCGGGCGGCTGAAGGACATGGTGATCCGCGGCGGCGAGAACGTCTACCCGCGCGAGATCGAGGAATATCTCTACCGCCATCCGAAAATCGAGGATGTGGCGGTGGTGGGCGTACCCGATCCGAAATTCGGCGAGGAAATCTGCGCCTGGGTGAAGCTGAAGCCCGGGGAGAGCGCCACCGAAGACGAGATCAAGGCCTTCTGCAAGGGCCAGATCGCGCATTACAAAGTGCCGCGCTATGTGCGCTTCGTGCCGGAATTCCCGATGACGGTGACGGGCAAGGTGCAGAAGTTCCAGATCCGCGATGCGATGATCGAGGAACTGAAACTCGAAGTGGTGAAGACGGCATGAGAGAAGCTCCCGCGCGATCGCGCCATCTGGGCTTTCGCACGCAGTTTCGCAGGCGCCTCGAGATTCTTGTGTGTAACCGGGGCATCCGGGGATAGAACAGCGTAGACTACGCCGCTTGAACATCCGCCAAAGCCCGGTAAGCTGTTGAATACGCTGACAAATAAATTCTCCATCGCCCCCATGATGGATTGGACCGATCGCCACGACCGGTTCTTCCTGCGCCTCATCACGCGCCGGGCACTTCTATATACGGAGATGGTGACGACCGGGGCCGTGCTGCATGGCGACCGTGAGCGCCTTCTCGGCTTCGACGCGAGCGAGCATCCGGTTGCCGTTCAGCTCGGCGGCTCGGAGCCGGCCGAGCTTGCCGAAGCGTCGCGCATCGCGGCGGATTTTGGCTATGACGAAGTGAACCTCAATGTCGGCTGCCCGTCCGATCGCGTGCAGTCTGGCCGCTTCGGCGCCTGTCTCATGCGCGAACCGGATCTCGTCGCGCGCTGCGTCGAGGCGATGCGCCGCGCCGTGTCCGTGCCCGTCACCGTCAAATGCCGTATCGGCGTCGACGAGCAGGAGCCGGAAGAGGCGCTTCCCGCCATGGCGCGCGCCGTTCGCGCGGCAGGCTGCGAAACGCTCATCGTCCATGCCCGCAAGGCCTGGCTCGAAGGTCTCTCGCCGAAAGAGAACCGCGACGTCCCCCCGCTCGACTATCCGCTGGTCTACCGCCTGAAACAGGCCATGCCGGACATGGAAATCGTCATCAATGGCGGCATCGCGACGCTCGACGAGGCGGCGCAGCACCTGGCCCATGTCGATGGCGCCATGCTCGGCCGCGCCGCCTATCAGAACCCTTATCTCCTCGCCGAAGTGGATGCACGCTTCTTTGGCGAGCGCGCATCGCCGCTCACGCGCCATGAGGTGCTGGAGGCCTTCCTGCCTTATGTGCAAAGAGAATTGGCGCATGGAACACATCTCCACGCCATGACCCGCCATATACTCGGCCTCTTTCAGGGCCAGCCCGGCGCGCGCGCCTTCCGCCGTCACATATCGGAAAATGCGCCGCGTGCCGGCGCCGGCATTGAAGTCATCCGCGAAGCCATGCAGAAAGTCTCCCACCTTCCCGCCGCTGCCGCCGCCCAATAGAGAACCGCCGTTCCATGCCCATCGAATCCATGTCGCTTCTCGAGCTCGCCCCCTTCGCGGCGGGCCTCATTGTCACGGGCCTCGTCGCGGGCGTGCTGGCGGGCCTGCTCGGCGTCGGCGGCGGCATCGTCATCGTGCCGGTGCTCTATCACGTCTTCACGCTGCTCGGCATCGACGAGGCTGTGCGCATGCATCTCGCCGTCGGCACCTCGCTCGGCACCATCATCCTCACCTCGATACGTTCCGTCCGCGCCCATGCGAAGAAGGGCGCCGTCGACTGGGATATGCTCAGAAGCTGGGCGCTGCCCATTCTTGTCGGCGTCGTCAGCGGCACGCTGATCGCGGCCTGGGTGAGCGGCGATGTCCTCACCGCCGTCTTCGCCACCATCGCGCTTGTCGTCGCCGCCAATCTCGCCTTCGGCAAGGAGAGCTGGCGCCTCGGCACGAAGCTGCCGGCCATGCCCGCGCAATATTCCGTTGCCGGCGTCATCGGCGTTCTCTCCGCGCTCATGGGCATCGGTGGCGGCACATTCGCGGTGAGTTTCATGACGCTTTATGGCAAGGACGCGCGCGAGGCGGTGGCCACCTCGTCGGGCCTCGGCGTGCTGATCGCCGTGCCCGCCGTCATCGGCTTCGTCTGGGCGGGCTGGAACGATCCCGCCCTGCCGCCTTTCAGTCTCGGTTACGTAAACCTTGTCGGCATGGCGCTCATCGCGCCGCTTTCCGTGCTCGCCGCGCCCTGGGGCGCCGCGCTTGCGCATGCCGTCAGCCAGAAGACGCTGATCCGCGCCTTCGCCTTCTTCCTTGTGCTGACATCCTTCCAGATGTTCTACCGGCTCTTCGGCTGACCCTCAGCCGAGAAACCAGTCGGCGATCCGCGCATTCTCTTCCGAGGGATAGGTGTGCGAGAGATCGGCAATCTCGCGATAGGTGACATTTGCCCCCGCCGCCGATAGTTCGGCATGGGCTAGCCGCGCCATATCGGCGGCGAACATCCAGTCGAGCGCGCCATGCGTGATGTAGACGGGAAGCCCCGCCATCCGCGCCGGGCTCGCCATCCCCATCAGCATCGGATGCCACGCGGCGGAGACGGGTGCGAGATGCGTGAACGGCCCGCCAGCAAGCCCCGCAAGATAGGTGAAGGTGCCGCCATCGCTCATGCCGGTGAGGAGAATGTGGCTCTCATCGATCCGCCACGTCTCGCCCGCATGCGCCATCATCCGCGCAAGGCTCGCCCGGTCGGCTTCCGGCTCCATCAGCGACCATGTCGCATCGAGCGATGTCGGCGAGAGCAGCAGGCAGCCGCGTGCCCGCGCCGTCCTGAGCCAGCTCCACAGGAAGCCGCGCCCATGTCCGCTGCCGCCGTGACAGGCGACGATCAGCGGCAGCGCTGCCGTGCCGTCCCAGGTCTCGGGCACATAAAGCGAGAAGCCACCGCGATCTCCCTTCGCATTGCCGAAATGATGCACGCCCGTGTCCGCGCGCGCCGCGCCTTCGGCCAGCCGTCCGATCAGCGCCGCGTCGTTGCGCCTCTCGTCGTCGAGGAAGAAGCGGCTCACCGGCGCCAGCATCGGCGAAACGGGATAGAGCGCCTCCATCGCGCGGGGGCCGTGCCGGAGCGCGCGATAGGCCGCAAAGACCGGCCCGCCCGAAGCCGCCGCCTCCCGGTCATCCGCCGCTAAGCGCAGCCCCTCGAACGCCGCTTCCGTCTCGTCCGCCGCCTCGCGCACATGCGCAGCAAACACGCGAAGTTCCTCCGGCCATTCCAGCGCATCGAACGGCATCCGCGCCTCGCGCAGCTTCGCCGCAATCGGCGCCGCCTGCTCGGCCAGCGAAGGCAGGAGCGGCGGATGCAGATGCCGCGCGATGAACGCCATCGCATCCATCCCCTGCAGCAGCGCCGGCAGCAGCGCATCGATCGCGTCGATCAGTTTTCCCTGAGGTGCTCCAGTCATTCTCTCATCCGGCAGTAGGGCAGGGGGAGTTAACCCCCGATCCTGCCTTGGGGAAAGCCGGACTTGAATTTCCCGGAAGAATAAACTAAGTTTAATAAACTAAGTTTAACGGAACCGCCATGCGTACCTTCAACATCCATGAGGCGAAGACCCATCTTTCCAGCCTGATCGAAAGGGCGGCAAAGGGTGAGGGCTTTATCATCGCCAAGGCGGGAAAACCTCTCGTCAAGGTGACCGCGCTGGAGGCCCCCGCGCCCGGGGAGGTCCGGCGCACGGGGTTTCTTGCAGGCGAAATCAGGGTGCCGGCCGATTTCGATAGCATGGGCCGGGATGAGATTGAGGCCCTGTTCGGTGGGGAAGCGTGAAGCTTCTGCTCGATACGCATATTCTGCTCTGGGCAGCTGGCCTTCCCGGAAAGTTACCGCGCGCAGCTCGCAAGCTTATCGAAGACGAGGAAAACCTTCTTCTGTTCAGCCCTGTCAGTCTCTGGGAAGTCGCCATCAAGCGGACGCTAGCCCGAGATGATTTTCAGGTCGATCCGCGTCTTCTGCACCGCGGCCTTGTCGACAATGGCTATGAGGAATTGCCCATTGCGAGCGGCCATGCGCTTGCCGCCGGCGACCTGCCGCCCTTGCACAAGGATCCGTTCGACCGCATGTTGATCGCCCAGTCGCAGGAAGAGGGCATCATGTTGCTGACGGCGGATGCGCTCGTCGCGCAGTATCCCGGTCCGATCCAGAAGGTCTGACGTCCCTCAAATCTTCTGGTCGTACTCGCCCACTTCCGGCTGCGCCGAGAGGTGCTTGTCGATCTCGGCGAAGATCGCGCGCATGTTGGCTTCCGATGCCGGGCTCTCGACCACGACCACGAGCCCCGGCTTGTTGGAGGAGGCGCGCACAAGGCCCCAGGTGCCGTCTTCCACCGTCACGCGCACACCGTTCACCGTCACCACGTCGCGGATTTTCTGGCCGATGAGCCGCTCGCCCTTTTCGGCCATGCCGGAAAAGAGCTTCACCATCCGCTCCACGACTTCGTATTTCTTTTCGTCCGCGCAATAGGGCGACATGGTGGGCGAGCCCCACGTCTTGGGCAGCGCCTCGCGCAGTTCGGACATTTTCTTGTCCGGATTCCGGTCCAGCATGTCGCAGATCGCAATCGCCGAGACGAGCCCGTCATCATAGCCGCGCCCGATCGGCGGATTGAAGAAATAGTGGCCGGACTTCTCGAAGCCGACGAGAGCCTTCAGTTCATGCGCGCGCCGCTTGATATAGGAGTGCCCCGTCTTCCAGTAGTCGGTCTTCGCGCCATTGGCGATGAGAACGGGATCGGTGAGGAAGAGGCCGGTCGATTTCACATCGACCACGAATTGCGCATTCGCGTGCCGTGCGGACAAATCCCGCGCCAGCATCACGCCCACCTTGTCGGCGAAGATTTCCTCGCCGGTGTCGTCCACCACGCCGCAGCGGTCGCCATCGCCGTCGAAGCCGAGGCCCACATCGGCGCCCGTCTCCTTCACCTTAGCCGCCAGC
>PNMC01000002.1 GCA_013823365.1 Parvibaculum sp.
ATAGTCCCACCGGCTGGTGTGGAAGGAGTGGCCCTTGAAGCCCTCCACGCCGGGAATGCCCGGCAGCTTCGGGCGGTGGAGCGGGCCGCTCGCCGTGACGATGAAGCGGGCGCGGATGGCGTCGCCGCGATTGGTGTGGACGATCCAGCGCGCGGCCTCGTCGTCCCAGCGCATCTCGGTGACTTCGGTCTGGAAGAGCGCGTCGTCATAGAGCTTGAAGTGGCGGCCGATGGCACGGCTGTGCTCTAGGATTTCCGCGGCTTTCGAATATTTCTCGACCGGCATATAGCCGACTTCCTCGAGCAGCGGCAGATAGATGTAGGATTCGATATCGCAGGCAGCACCCGGATAGCGGTTCCAGGACCAGGTGCCGCCGAAATCGCCGCCCTTCTCGATCATCCTTACACGCTGGACACCCGCCTCGCGCAGCCGCGCACCGGCGAGCAGGCCGCCAAAGCCGCCGCCGACCACCACGACATCGACTTCATCGGAAAGCGCCGCGCGGGTGAAGCCCGGCTCGACATAGGGGTCTTCGAGGTAATGCGCGAACTGGCCCTTGATCTCGACATATTGCTCATTGCCCTCCTTGCGGAGGCGCTTGTCGCGCTCGGCGCGGTATTTCGCCTTGAGCGCCGCCGGGTCGAAGCCGAGCTCGTCCGTTTCCGTCTGGGCCTGTTCCGCCATCTTCCTCACCTCTGATTTCGGGCCGCGTTCTGGGCGCGGCTATATGCATGAATGCCGGTTGGGGCAGATGATAATGTCGATTTACTAACAGTCAAAGCAAAGCGGACCTTGCCCGGCCGCAGAAAAGCCTCGGGCCCCGCCTTGCGGCGGGGCCCGGTGCCCGTTTCCAATAGAAACCTTGCGGAAAATCAGCCGTAGCGATAGGGCGCGCCGGCCTTGCGCATGGTGTCCGCGTATTTCTTGAGAATCTCGACGACCTTGGCGTTGCGCGGGCTCTGCTTGGCCACTTCGTCCCAGAACTTGAGCGCCTCGTCTTCCACCGTCTTCCACTCTTCTTCCGGAATGGTGGTGAGCTCGAGCTTGCCGCCCGTGGTGCGGTAATGGGCCTCGCCCCACCAGTACCAATGCTGGCGATAATAGTGCGAACTATCCATGCAGAGCTTGAAGAGGGTCTTCAGATGCTCAGGCAGCGCCTCCCACTTCGCCGTGTTGGCGATGTAGGAACCGGCCCATGCGCCGGAGATGTTGTTCGTCAGATAGTATTTGTTGATATCGGCCCAGCCAACCGTGTAGGTCTCGGTCGCGCCGCACCAGGCAACGCCGTCGAGTTCATTGGTCTGGATGGCGACTTCGATGTCTTCCCAGGGAAGCGTGACGGGGACGACGCCGAAACGCTCGAGGAACTTGCCACCTGTCGGGAAGGTGAAGACGCGCAGGCCCTTCAGATCGTCAAGCTTGCGGATCGGCTTCGTGGTGACGAAGTTGCAGGGGTCCCATGCACCGGCGCTGAGCCAGGTGACACCCGGCACTTCGGCATAGGCTTCTTCCCAGATTTCACGCAGGCCATACCATTCCCAGAGGACCGGCACGTCGAGGCCATAGCGCGAAGCGAAGGGGAAATAGGCGCCGAAAACCGACACGTCGATCGGTGCGGCCATGCTGTCGTCATCGCTTTGGGCGGCGTCGATCGTGCCGTTCTGCACGGCACGGAACAATTCGCCCTGCGGCACGAGCTGGTCGGCGGTGAAAAGTTCGATCACCATCTCGCCGTTCGCGGCCTTGTTGAACTCGTCGATGGACGGCTTGATGACATGCTCGGCGAGCGAGGCGCCGGCATAGGTCTGGAGGCGCCAGCGGATGGGCGACTGGGCGCGCACGATGTTCGGCGCGGCAAGCGTGGTCGCGCCGACGGCTGCGGCGCCAAGGCCCGCCTTCTTCAGAAAATCGCGTTTGTTGATAACCGGACGGTCACTCATCAGGTGGCTCCTTCTTCTCTGGATTGGTTTCGGGTCGATCCAGCCCCAATGCCAGACCCGGCCCTCTCACGAAGAAAACAGGTACTGCCTCTCAGTCGATTGCCGCCGCACCTCCTATCGCCCGAAATAAAGGTTGGGCAACCAGAGGGTGAGCTGCGGGAAGGCCATCACAATGATGATGGTCACAATCATGATCCCCACGAACGGTACGATTGAGCGGTAGATGTCGACAAGCGTTATCTCGGGCGGCGCCATGGCCCGCATCAGGAAGAGATTGTAGCCAAAGGGCGGCGTTATATAGGCAATCTGGCAGGTGATGACATAGAGGATGCCGAACCAGATCGGGTTGAAGCCGAGGCCGATGACCAGCGGGATATAGAGCGGCGCGACAATGACCAGCATGGCCGTGTCGTCGAGAAACATGCCGAGAATGACGAAGGAAACCATCATCATGATGAGGATTTCCCAGGGGGTGAGGTCCCATGTCTCGAGCAGCAGGACGCGGATCGCATTCTTGGCGCCGAGCCCGTCATAGACCGCGCCGAAACAGAGCGCGGCGAGAATGATGAACATGAACATGCAGGTGATGGCGAGCGTCTGGCGCATCGTATCGTCGATCACCTTGAAGGTGAGGCGCCGCTTTATCGCCGCTGCGATGATGGCGCCGGTCGCGCCGACCGCCGAGCTTTCGACGAGGCTCGTGATGCCCGTGAGGAAGAGCCCCATCATGGTGCCGAAAATGAGGAAGGGAATGATGCCTGCCCTCAGCAGACGGAATTTTTCCGCCCAGGTCACCTCCGCAAGCTCCTCTTCGGGAAGAGCGGGCCCGAGCGCCGGATTGCGGCGGCAGCGGATATAGATATAGATCGCAAAGAAGGAGGCCATGATAAGGCCGGGGACGACGCCTGCGAGCCAGAGCTGCAGCACGGGCTGGCGCGCGATCATGGCGTAGAGCACCAGCACCACGCTTGGCGGGATGAGAATGCCGAGCGAACTGCCGGCCTGAATGACGCCCGTCACCATCACCTTGTCATAGCCGCGGCGGAGAAGTTCAGGCAGCGCAACGCTTGCGCCGATTGCCATGCCGGCGACCGAAAGGCCGTTCATGGCGGAAATGATGACCATGAGGCCGATGGTGCCGAGCGCGAGGCCACCGCGCACCCGCCCCATCCAGACATGGAACATGCGGTAGAGATCGTTCGCGATCCCCGACTCCGACATCATGTAGCCCATGAAGATGAAGAGCGGCAGGGTCAGCAGCGGATACCAGTTCAGGACCTGAAAGGTCGCATTGAAAGGCATCTCGATGTTGCGGTCGCCCCAGAGCAAAAGCGCCGCGACCGCCGCGACGAAACCGATGGCGCCGAAGACGCGCTGGCCGGTGAGAAGCATCACCATCAGGGACGAGAACATGAGCAGCGTGATGAGTTCGTAGCTCATGCGATTTCCTCACCCCGGAACCGGGCGAGGTCCTTGAAGAAGATGGCAACGGCCTGCAACAGCATCAGGAAGATGCCGAAGGTCATGATGGATTTGATCGGCCAGAGGAGCGGCGCCCAGGAGGTGTAGTTCACCTGCTTGTAGGTGATCGCATATTCGGTGCTGGAAATGCCGCCGATGAGAAGCGTCGAGAGATAGAAGATGAGGCAGAAGGCGGTCAGCGTGTCCGTGAACGCCATCTTGCGCGGGCTCAGGCGGCCATAAAGCAGATCCATCCGCACATGCGCATTGATCTGCAGCGAGTAGCCGCCGCCGAGGAGGTAATAGGCGGCGAGAAGAAACTGGCCCATTTCCATGGCCCAGTTGACCGGCATGCCGATGACCGTGCGCGAGAAGGATGCGTAGAGCATCACGCCGATCATCACGAAAATCAGATACATGACGATCCGGCCGACGACCCTGTTCACCGACTCGACATACCGGACATAGACTCGCGCAGCTTTCGGCAATTTCCCTCAATCCACCGGGGTGAAACCGTCCCGGGGTGTCGGACCGGACTGCCGCATTCCGGCGAGCTCAACCCCCCAAGCAAAACCGGGGTAAAGGCTGCACGGATTAATGTGCCAAGGCAACCGGGAAGCGGCGGAAATCGGAGAGAAAGCGGCAGGAATCCGCTGCCGGAGAGGCCCGGCCCGTGGGGCGCCGAAGAGAAAGGCAATCTGCCCCAGCGGGGGCAGCCATACGCCTTCGTCTCAGGCTTCGCGAGAGCGGGAAAGCATGGCAAAGGCATAGCCGCCAAGCGCGCCCGCCAGCATCTGCGCGGCAAATCCGGCCCATGACCGGGCGCCGGCTATCGGCGTTATATTGTAGACCATCGCCATGGCGGTCAGCGCGACGGCAATGGCAATGGCGCCGGCAACCACGTAGATCAGCTCCCGCTGGACACCGGCAAGACGATAGACCAGTGCGCCTGCCAGAAAAGCGACGAGAAAGCCCAGAGCAATGACCATGCCGAACATCGGCGCCATGCCGCCGATATCGTGCAATGTGGTGGAGAGGCGGTCGGCGCCCGATACGTTCACGCCGAGGCCTGTCAGGCGGCCGATGACGAATTGCGTGTGAAAGACGGCACCGAGAATCGTCGTCACCGCCACCGCCGCGACAAAGGCCAGCACCACCCGCAAAATGCGCATTTCCGTTCCCCGCAATTTCATTCATTCGTGTTCTCACTATATGATTGCACAAAATGTCACGGGACGGGATGGGAAACAGCCAATGACGAAGAAGGCAAGGCAGATCGGCGCAGTGGCGGCAGCTTTCGCGATTTCACTCTTCGCGCCGGCGGACCGTGCGGCGGCGCAGGAGGCTGCGGGCCCGGCCTATGAGATCGTTCCGGTCGCGGAGGGGCTCGACCATCCCTGGAGCCTGACCTTCATGCCGGACGGGTCGACGCTGATCGTGGAGCTTTCCGGGCAGATCCGCGTGCTGCGGGACGGGGTGCTGGCCGCAGAGCCGGTTACAGGCGTGCCCGAGGTTTATTTCGAAAGCCAGGGCGGGCTTTTCGATGTGGTGCTCGATCCGAAGTTCGAGGAGAACAGCCTCGTCTACATCTCCTATGCGCATGGCTCTCGCAGAAGCAACGGAACGCGCGTGGCGCGAGCGCGCTTCGACGGCGAAACGCTGACCGACCTTGCCGTCATCTTCGACGCGGTGCCGGCCAAGGATACACCGGTCCATTATGGCGGGCGGATTGTTTTCCTGCCGGACGAGACAATGCTGCTCACCATCGGCGACGGCTTCGACTATCGCGAGGATGCGCAGAAACTCGACAACCATCTCGGCAAGATCGTGCGTATCGGCCGCGACGGGCGGGCGCTTTCCGACAATCCGTTCGTCGGGCGCGAAGGTGCGCTGCCGGAGATATGGACCTATGGCCACCGCAACCAACAGGGGCTCATCTACGACGCGGCAAGCGGCCGCGTCTATGCGCATGAGCATGGCGCGCAGGGCGGCGACGAGATCAATATTATCGAGCCCGGCAAGAATTACGGCTGGCCGGTCATCACGCGAGGCATCGATTATTCCGGCGCGCGGATTTCTCCCTTCACCGAGTATGAGGGCATGGAACAGCCCATTGTGGACTGGACGCCCTCGATCGCACCCGCCGGCATGACGATCTATCGCGGAGCCCAGTTCCCCGAGTGGCAGGGAGATATTTTTGCCGGCGCGCTGGCCGGGAAGCATGTGCGCCGCGTGATGATGGAGAATGGCGAGCCGGCGGGCGAAGAAGTTCTTTTTGCCGAACTCGGCGAACGTATCCGCGATGTGAGAGCCGGCCCTGACGGATATCTGTACGTGGTGACCGATGGCGAAGACGGCCGCGTGCTGCGCGTCATTCCGGCGCGCTGAGCGAAGTCAGGTTCCGAAGCGCCGAAGCGCGTTCATCGTCAGATAGCGATCATAGGCCGATTGGTCGTTCACCATCATGGTATGGCCGCCGGTGACGCGCTTCACCTGTTCGAGCCGCGTGATCCGGTTGGTCTGGATATTGTGGGCATGGACATGGGTCCATGACCAATAAGGATGCTCGCCATCCATCACGACGTCCTTTCCGCTCTTATATTGCGAGAAGGCTCCATCGAAGGAGCGGAAGACCTTGCCGCTGCGGTCGAAGGAGACCATGGCAAAAGGCAAGAGCGTGCGAGCGTCGAACCAGACCCACTTCTTGCCGACCGGCGCGCGGGGAAACCGCACGGGCTCCGCCTCCACCACCAGCGCCTCCGGCACGAGCTGGACCTTCGTATCCCAGAAGGTGACGCCATTCGGCCCGCCATGCGTGCGGTGCTGCCAGTTCGGGTGGGTCGACTCCCAGCCGCCGGAGAGCGCTGCGAGCGCCGGGCCCTGATGAACGAGTTTGTAGTTGCCCCAGGTGTGAAGAGGATCGCCCGCCGCCCAGGCATCGGAGAGATACATGGTGGAGCCCGCAATCAGCGGCTCGAAGCGTTGATTGGTCGGGAAGCGGCGAATGCGCTTGAAAGCGGGCAGATAGCCATAAAGCTCGGGAAACTCATTCTGATCGTAGGGCCAGATATTGAGGAACGAGGTGCCTTTCTCTGAATTTGGAAATGTAAAGGCGACGGACTGGAAGCGGAGCTTGTCCCTGAACTCCGGCCAATAGGGCTTCGGGTCCACGGCAACGCGGCCGACGGGCGCAAGTTCGGCCCAGACGGATTCATAATTGTAGTCGACTGTGCCCTCGGGGGAGAGATCCTCCTCGCGCGTCGCATAGACCGAGATGTCGTGGCGGCCCCAGCTCAGCGTCAGACCCGCAAAGATTTCGAGGGCGGTTTTCGGATCGGGAAAAGGATTGCCGCCAATCCATGGCTCGCCATCCGCCGTAACGACATTGCCGCTTTTGTCGAAGCGTGCCTTGCCCTTGTTGCGGAAGGTCGCCTCCAGATATTCCCAGGGGCTCAGCGCCATGATGTCGGTGGTCGGTGCGACCACCTCCAACACGCGGCCCATTTCCTTGATCTGCCGATAGCGGATCGGATCAAGCAGATCCTTCACGAGGTCCACATTGCCTGCCGTAATGCGCCCGCCGCTGGAGATGGCGCCCTTCGTGTAGGCCTCTATCGACAGAAGTTCGTCGGGATAAGCGCGCGAGGCATCGCCATACGCAGCGACCGTCTTCCACAAGGGTGCGGTGACGCCGAGCGCAATGACGCCACTCGCAAGACGCTGCAGGAACGTACGGCGCGAATAATCATGGGTGAAACGACGGATATGCACTTTCGTCTCCGCCCTTTTTGGGGAACGCCATCCGCGGATGCGTCCCCGCCCGGAGCGCCGGTGCCAGCCTTGGGGATACACAGCGCCGAACCGAAAGCAGGCTGTGCAACGGGCACCGGGTCTCCGGACGGAGACGACGTCCGGGATCAGAACTGGTAGGTGATGCGGAATGCCAGTTCGTCCGCCCATCTGATCGTGTCGATGATGTCGTCATTACCGCCATCGGATAGCGTGATGTTGGCAAAGACTTCCGCCGTCCAGGCTTCGTTCGGCTTCCAGCGGAGACCCGGCTGGATCAGCGCGCCACCCTTCAGATCGTAGAGAACGGCCATGTCCGCCCGCCAGATCAGGTTGGGGAATGGCTGCTGCGCAGCGAAGGCCACAGCGTTGAAGGAACTCTCGCCTGTGGGCAGACCGCTATCGCGCTCGCCGGTGGCCCCCATGCCGCTCAGGTGCCGGCCAAACATGTCGCTTTCCGACTTGTGCAGATATTGCAGCACCATGAAAGTGGCGGGGAAGTCCTGCGAGAAGCGGTGATACTTCTCGAGAACCAGAGACGCCACATATTCGTCTTCGACAATATGCGAGCGGCTCAGATCGGGACTTGTGAAATGCTTGTCGGGCGTCCAGGTGAACTCGCTGCGGATCACAAGCTGGTCGAAGAAGGAGCCTGGATCGGCATTCACCACGTAGTTGGCGCCGAGGCCGAGAATATTTTCACGCGGATAAACGCGCGCGATATGACCGCGAAGCGGCCCAAGCAACTGGAAAAAATAATCCAGCTCCGCCGCGGCGAGTTCCTGGGTCGGCACTTCGATCGCCCCCAGACCGCCGGTCGCCGGCTGGAACTCACGGATCGCCGTATTGAAGCCTGTGAAGCCGTTCAGACGCGCCATGCCGGCATAGGTGAACCATTCCTGCGCAGAATAGACGCCAGTGTTGCTCATGGAGAACGGCGTGCCGGCGAGCGCGCCCGGCCCCGTCGCTTCGGTCCACTGGAAGACGCCATCCGGGTTGCGCCGGTTCACTGCGATGGCCTGAACGGCGACGCCGCCCAACTGCGCCTGCACCCTGCCGCCAATATTCATGGCCCATTTGGCATCATCGAATCCCTGACGCTGATGGATCGTGAACTGCGAGGGAATAACGTTGTAAGGCGTGTCCGGGTTCGCGAGGATCGACGGATTGAACAGCTGTGTGAAAGCTTCGACTTCGATGTCGTTCGTCACGCGATATGAGCCGCGGACGCCAGGCGCGGAAACACGCGTATCGGCGAATTCCTCCGCCACGACATCGAGAATGAAATGGCGACGGAGATCGAGGCCATTCAGCACGTCGAGCACGCGGAAGAAGAGCGACTCGCCCCAGGCGATCTGCTGGTTGCCGAAGCGCAGCCAGAGCGGGCCCTCCGAGTAGTCGAGATAGAGGGCCGGAAGATCGACCATATGGTTGCGGCCGTTGGTTTCGAGGAAGCTTCCCCGGCCGCCGCTCCACAGATCCGTCTCGAAGAACTCAGGGTCTCCATAGCCATCGAAGATGTCAGGCTGATAATAGCCGCGCAGCCGCGCGAAACCGTTCCAGTTCGCATTGAAGTTCGCCTGAAAGTCGACTTCAAGGCGCGTCGCCATGAGGTTGAAGGTATTGTCCGCCCGGTCGATCGTACGCGTCGTCGATGTGACTGCGGTCGGAGGGACCAATACGCCCAGGGCCGTGGAGTCTTGTGTGACCGTCACGCCATTGAAGATGTTGCCCTGCTGGTTATACGGGTTCTCCTTGTTGGTAAGCTTGATGGCCGGCTCCTGCCGGATGAAGCCCTGTACGTTCCAGTCCACTGCCTGTGCGCCGGTCGCAAACATGACCGCGAATGCGGCCCCCGCCAGCACACTCTTCTCAAATCCGATCCGAGGCATCTTCTCCCCTCCCTTGGATGGCCCTTGACGGGCCGAATGAAGCACCGAGCCGTTGCGGCTCACTCGTCCATTTCCAGAATTCTTCCCCTGTGGCCGACAAGCACGGGCTTGCCGCGCGCCGTGGACGCGGCCACCGCCTGGTACCAGCCCGTGTCGAGATCGCTACGCCTGACGGGTTTCCAGCTCCGGCCGCCGTCATGGCTTGAATAGGCGCCACGGATGCCCGCCGAAAAGACGCGTTGACCGGACATCCACACACCGAGCAAATTCGTCTGTGACGATGTTTCGAGGCGGCGCCATGTGCGCCCGCCATCGCGCGTCGAGAGAACGAGGCCGTTCTGGCCGACGGCGACACCATCGCCAGCGCCATTAAAGGCCATGTCGAAGATCGACTCCTCGCCCCGGTGCATGACCGACCAGCTGGCGCCGCGATCCTCCGAGCGCAGGACCAGGCCGAACTCACCGGCGATGAGAATCCTGCTTCCCGAGATATGAACGGCGTAGAGATGCGGCTCGAGAAAATCGTCCAGCAGCGTCATCCAGTCGATCGACGGCGAGGCCCATGTGGCGCCGTTATTCTGCGAAACGAGAATGGTGCCGAAACCGCCGACAACAACGACGAGGCCGTTTTCACCAAGCCCGACCCGGAGGAGACGCTCCTCCGTACCGCTTTGAAGCGGCTCCCAGAGACGGCCATCGAAACGGAAAATGCGGCCGGACTGGCCGACCGCGAAGCGGCGGTTTCCCTCAACCGCAACGCCGAGAAGCGAAAGCGAGGTGTCGGGCCGTTCATCTTGCTGCCAGGTCAATCCGCTGTCTGCGCTTGTGAGCACCGTGCCGCCACCGCCGACCGCGATGCCGAAGGAGCCGTCGAAAGCAATATCGAACAGGGCATCATGAGCGGTTCCCTTGTGGCGCAGGGCGGCGTCGCCCGCGGCTGCGACGGCAAAAGTCGCAGGCAGAACGAGAAGCAGCAGCACGGCAGCAAAATGTTTCTTCACCTTAAGCACCCCATGAGTGAGAGGGGCGCAGCGACAGGCCGCGCCCCTGCCCGTTCCGTTACGTACCGAAGCGGCGGATTGCCTGTGCCGTGAGATAGCGGTCGTAGATGCTCGGTCCGATGTTGTATTCGGGGCCGAAGCCGCCTGTGATCTGCTTCGCCTGCACGAAGCGGCTCATGCGGTTCGTCTGCACGTCATGGCTGTGAACATGCGTCCAGGACCAGAGCGGGTGGCCGCCATCCATGAAGGCCGTGTCGCCATCCTGATACTGGCTGAAGGCCGGCTCGAACGACTTCCATATCTCGCCGCGGCGGTCGTAGGTGAGATAGGAGACGAACATCATGTTGCGTACGTCGATATAGACGCGCTTCTTGCCGACGGGCGCACGCGGATAGCCTGTCGGCTCTGCTTCGACGACGAGCACTTCAGGGATCAGCTCCTTGTAGTCCTCGAAGAATGTCTGGCCGTTCGGCCCGCCATGCACGTCGCGTTCCCAGTTCCCATTGCGCTTTCCCGTCCAGTTGCCCGAAACAGCGCCGAGATGCGGCTTGGTGCCAATGACCTTGTAGTTGCCCCAGGTGAGCATGGGATCGCCTGCCGCCCAGGCATCGGACAGGAAGATGGTGATACCGGGCACCAGCGGCTCGAAACGCTGATTGGTCGGGAAGTTGCGAACGCGCTTGAATGCCGGCAGATAGCCGAGCAGGTCCGGGAACTTCCGCTGGTCGTAATACCAGGTGTTGAGGAAGGCCGTGCCCTTCGCATCTGCCGGGGACGTGAACCAGACCGCCTGGTAGCGGAGCTTGTCTTCCTGTCCGGCAAGATAGGGCCCGTCCTTCGCGACAAGGCCGACCGTGTTCTGTTCGGCCCAGACGAAATCATACTGGTAGGACAGCGTACCGCTCGGCGAGATGTCCCAGTCGCGAACGGCATAGACGGATTCGTCGTGACGCCCCCAGGAGAGCGTCAGATTGTAGAAGGCTTCCTCGCCGGTTTTCGCATCCGGAAAGGGGTTGCCGCCAATCCAGGGCTTGCCTTCGTCCGTGACGACATTGCCATTCGCGTCGAAACGGGCGCGGCCGGCATTGCGGAGCGTTGCCTCGAGATATTCGTGAGGGAAGAGCTTCGTCACATCGCGCGTCGTCTCGACGATATTAATGCGGCGCCCCATCTCCTTCACCTGGCGGTACGCGATGGGATCGAGCAGATCCTTTACCACCTCGACGTTATCGGCGGTGATGACGTCGCCCGGCTTCACCTGCCCCTTGGTATAGAGTTCGATCGAAAGAAGCTCGTCCGGATATGCCCTGTCGATCGTGCCAGACCGGGCAATCTCCGGCCAAAGCGGCGTGAGCACACCTGCAGCAGCGACACCTTTCAGCGACTTTTCGAGAAAGGCGCGGCGGGTAAAATCCTTGTCGTATTTCCGAATTCTCATTTCCATCCTCCTCCCAACAGGACAGGAACCTCCGGCCTTCAGGACCGGCTTGGGGCCACATCGGCCATTTCGGTATCTGCTTGTTTTGTGGTCGCGGCGGGCCTGCGCTCCGCCAGATCGTTTGCAAGGGCAGCAAGGTCTATGCCCTCGCTGACGAGAAGTTCTTTCGACTCGATGAAGCGCGGACGAACGAGCCAGACGAGCAGCGGCACCACGATCAACGCGATCACCATGTTGATGAGCATGACCATCACGAGCAGCAGGCCCATATCGGCAAGAAACTTGAGCTCCGACAGAAAATACCAGGGCAGAATGCCGATCAGCACGATCGTTGCCGTGAAGAAGATCGCCTTCCCGGTCGTCGTGACGGCTGTAAGAATCGCAAGCGCCATGTCCTTGCGGAGCTGGTATTCCTCATAGATGCGGCTCAGCAGATAGATGCCATAGTCGATACCGACGCCGACCCCGATGGCAGCTATAGGCAGCGTGTTCACATCGAGGCCGATCCCCATTTCCGTCATTACGGCGCCGAGCAGCAGGTTCGAGAGGTTGACCGGCACGAGAAGCAGAATGCCCGCCACGACCGACCGGTAGGCGTAGCTGCAGGTGATGAGAATGACGACATTCAGAAGCGCAAGGATTACCCACTGATAGGAGTCGACCGTGTCGTTGATCGACTGCTGGAGCGCAATCGTGCCGCTGCCGAGACGGATGCGGAAATCGTCGAAGTCCGTTCCGATGATCTCGAGGGCAGCGCGCGTCTGACGGAGCGCCTCGTCCACCGTTTCCTGCTTGTTATCCTTGTACCAGAGCGACACTGTGCCGTTGCGCTGCTCGAAATCGGCGACATGCAGGAAGGCCTTCGGCCCCGTGCCGACCATCAGCGCACCTGCGGCGGCGCTCACCGCGGCATCGTCGTGATCGAGTGGCGCCCATTTCGGATTGCCGCCGCTGAACAAGCGGTTCGCCTCAGGCAGATAGTCGGCGAAAGAAAGCGAGGCCTCAGGGGGATTGGGCTGACTTTCCAGTATGTGCTGGAGGTGTTGCATGGTGAGCGCGGTTTCCGCCTTGCGGACTACCCGGTCGAGACTGTCGGGCGATTTCGACTCAAAGATGATTTCAAGCGTGTTCAGGCCCGGGAAGTGAGCGTTGATATTGCTGACCGCGACGTTGAACTCGGATGTCTCCCATAGAAGGTTGCTGCCTTCCACGGGATTGCCGACCTTGATGCCCAGAACCTTGTTGAAGCTGAAAAGCGCGAGAACGGCGATGGCGACTGCCGTGATCACAGATGTCCGGCCGATCGACAACCGGCCGATCGAGCGCAGGAGGAAGCGGATCGCATCGAACTTGCGGTGGCTTTCCGTCGCGCCGACCATGCTGCGCACATTGCGCGGCTCCGGCAGCAGCATGATGAGAAGCGGCGTCAGAAGCACATTTGTCGGTATGAGAATAAGCGCCCAGAAACCGCAGAAAAGGGCGAAACGCTCCATGGCCGGAATGGGAGCGACGCCGATGATGAACAGTCCGAGTGCGTCCGTCGTGATTCCGAGAACGCCCGGCGCCATCATGACACTGAGGGAAATTTCGGCAGCGCGTTTGCGATCCTTTACATGATGAAGGACCTCGTAATACCGCTCTATAAACTGAACGCAATGACTGAATGAACGCGCGACGAGGAGCAGCGGCACGACCATGATGAGCGGTTCGATGGGAACACCGAGCCAGCCGACGAAACCGAACCCCCAGATAGCGGCAACGATGCTCGTCACCAGCGGCGCGACAACGCCAACCACGTTGCGCATGTAGATGATGAGAGCCACAAGCAGCGCAACCGCTGTGATGGCGAAGATAGCCAGCATCTGGAGTTGATAGAAATAGACCCAGCCTGTGAGGACGGGCTGGCCTGCCATGTAGATCTCGTGCTTGCCGTCGCGTGCGTCTTTCACGAGCTTGTCGAGATATTCGAAGGTCTCGCCGTAATCGAGCAGGCGCTCGATGAAGGTCGCCGTGACGAGAGTCGCGGTTCCATCCTCCGAGACCATGAAGTTCCGCACATTCGGCGCCTTCAGCAGGCGGTTGCGGAACTCTTCGATCTCGGCTGCGGTACGCGGCGGATGGTCCTCCATGATGGGTCGCGAGTCGATGCCATCCGGCGTTGCCTCCGCGTAACGGGCTTTTTCAGTCGCAACGGAAAGAACCTGGTCGTGATCGACCGCCGGCGCGAGATCGATATCCCGCGTCAGATCCCAGACCTTCTGCAGCGTTTCCGCGTTGTAGATGTCTCCGCCATCGGCCCTCTTGATCATGACGGTGACCGTCAGCGGATTGCCGAAATTCGGATGGTCCTTGTAGGTCTGAACGAAGGGATGCGTCTTTGGCAGGAGATCGCTGAAGATCGTGCGCAGCTCGACATTCGGAAGCTGCACGGCAAAGAACAGCGTAACGCCGAGCAACGCCATAAGCGACAGCCAGCGGTTCGCCATCGTTACCCTGGCAATTCGCGTACTCAACCTTTCCACAAAGCCACTCCCCGCCACGACGCCCGATGACAGCTGACAAGCGCGGCGCAGGCGCCGGCCCAACAGTCGATCGGGGCTCCTCCCTCGTTTCCCCTGCCGGCACGCGCCGCATATAGCGGACGCGATTCCGGATCGTTGAGGGAATGGTGCGGGAGCGCCGCAAACTGCACCCCGCCCTAAAGGATGGCGAAGAGGCGGCTGCTGAAAAGCCGCAGAAAACAACGTCTTTTCGGCGCACGCGCTCGTCCTTCAAACGCCCTCCTCCACCGGCCGCATGACCCTGGTACACGCAACCTCGGCCCGCGCATTCGGCGCTGGAATTCGCCGCCCTATCGGGTGGGGATGGGAGGCGGCGGCGCTCCCTAGGATCGGAGGAAAGCAAGAACGTCACGCAAAGGGAGAAGCATCGTGGCCAATATGGGAGATCTGCTGTGGTCGCCGTCCGAAGAAATGGCCGCAGATGCGAACATCACGTCCTTCATCGCCTGGCTGAACGAGAGAGGCCACAGCTTCGGGACATATGAGGATGTGCGGCGCTGGTCGGCCGATGACATCGCAGGCTTCTGGGAAGCGATCTGGCAGTATTTCGGCGTCGCATCCCCGACGCCTTATGACTGCGTGTTGCGGCAGGCGAAGATGCCGGGCGCGGAGTGGTTCCCCGGCGCGCGGGTGAACTATATCCAGACACTGCTGAGCAAGGGCGATGGCAGCAAGACAGCGATCCATGCGGCGGGAGAAGAGGGACCGGCGCAAAAGATCAGCTGGGCGGAACTGAAGGACCAGGTCTGCAAGGGGGCGACATCGCTTCGCGAACTCGGCATCGGGCCGGGCGATCGCGTGGTCTCCTACATGCCGAATATTCCCGAAGCGGCCATCGCCTTTTTTGCGGCGGCCAGCATCGGCGCAATCTGGTCGAGCTGCTCACCCGATTTCGGCTCGGCGAGCGTGATCGACCGCTTCGGGCAGATCACACCGAAGCTGATGTTCGCGACGGACAGCTATCGCTATGGCGGCAAGGATTTCGACCGGCGCGCCGAGGTGCGGGCCATGGCGGAGGCCCTGCCCTCGCTGCAGCACGTGGTGCATGTGAAAGGATCGTCACCTTCATTCAGCGGCGAACCGGTGACGGCTTCGGCGATTGCCTGGGAGAGCCTGACATGCCGCGATGAGGTGAAGGATTTCCGCTTTGAGGATACGCGTTTCGATCACCCGCTCTGGATCGTCTATTCATCCGGCACGACAGGGCTTCCCAAGCCCTTCGTGCATGGGCATGGCGGTGTGCTGCTCGAGGCGCTTAAATTCACTCACTTCCATCTCAATCTCAAACCATCATCCTGCATGTTCTACTTCACGACCACGGGCTGGGTGATGTGGAACATCCTTCTGTCGGGCCTCGTCGCCGGCGCGGCGGTGGTGCTTTACGACGGCAATCCGATGGCGCCGAAGGAAGACCGGCTGTGGGAGCTAGCCTCTGAGACGGGCATGACGCTTTTCGGTGCGAGTCCCACTTTCCTCAATGGCCAGATGAAGGCCGGTATCCATCCGAACAAGCTTTACGACATGTCGATGATGGACAGCATTCTTCTCGGCGGATCGCCGGTGATGCCGGAACATATGGAATGGTGCTTCGAGAATCTGCGTCGTGATATATGGGTGACGTCGCAAAGCGGCGGTACGGACGTCGCATCCGCCTTTGTCGGCGGCATGCCGACGCTGCCGGTTCATGCCGGGGAAATCCAGACACGCTGCCTCGGCGTCGACGTCCACTCGTTCGACGACAACGGCAATGCGATTATAGGCGAGGTGGGCGAGCTTGTGGTGAGCAAACCCATGCCCTCCATGCCGCTCTATTTCTGGAACGATGAAGGCGGGCGGCGCTACTACGAGTCCTATTTCGACACCTATGAAGGTCATTGGCGTCATGGCGACTATTTCAAGGTGAATGAGCGCGGCGGCTGCTTCATTCTCGGCCGCTCGGACTCGACCTTGAACCGCTATGGCGTGCGCATCGGCACGGCGGAAATCTACCGCACCATCGAGGGGCTCGACGAGATCGAGGATTCGATCATCGTCAATCTCGACCTGCCGGGCGGCAATTTCTTCATGCCGCTCTTCGTGACGATGAAGAAGGGCTCGGCGCTGACCGACCAGGTGAAACAGAAGATCAACAAGGCGTTGCGCGAGAAGTATTCGCCGCGCCACGTGCCGGATCGAATCTATGAGATCGAGGCCGTTCCCTACACGCTGACAGGGAAGAAGATGGAAGTGCCGGTGCGGAAGATCCTGCTCGGCGTGGCGCCGGAAAAGGCTGCAAGCCGCGATGCCATGAGCAATCCGCAGGCGATCGACTATTTCATCGAGTTCGCGCGGACGCAGACGGAATACTCGACAGCAGCGGCCTGACCGGTAAAAGAAAAAGGCTGCTCCCGTTTCGGGGAGCAGCCAAGGAGCCGGGAGGTGGAGGGAACGATCTCCCGAGGAGGTTGTTCAAGCCGTCGAGCCGCGCAATTGCCCGAGCTTCGCGAGGATAGTCTCGGGCACGGCGTCGGCCGGAAGCTCCATGAACAACCGACTATCGGATGACGGCGCAAAATCCGCCCCCTCCCAAAAGGTGGCGGGGAGTATTTGGCCTTCCGCGCCGCCAAAGACCAGATCGAAGCCCGCGGCATCGTTCGCCACGCTTTCGGCGGCGCCCTTCAAGACGATGATGGCCGCCGCCTCGTAGTGGCGAGCGACATTCAGCAAGGGATCGTAGAAATCGAGCGCGCGGGGGTCGCATTCCTCGAAGCGGAAGACGGCGAGGCCGGGGCGGAACAGCGCGCGCAAGAGATCGGCCAGCGAGAGCGCAAGATCGTCCAGCGCGTCCTCGTCTGTCTCGTCCGCCTCAAGACACAGCGCCGCCAGAGCGCCGGGACCCGGCAGCGAGAGGCCGAGCGGCCGCTGCCCGAGCGCGCCTTGCGCCGTTTCAAGCCCGCGCTTCAGATGGGCGCGAAAGCCCGCATCGGCGATGAGGCGCTCCATGCCGCTGGCGCCGAGCGAGGCGAGCGCGACGCCCTGCCCCTCGGCCCATTGATGAATGGCCGGCGCGACCGCAATTTCCACCAGCTCCAGCGAGAGAAGCTGCGCCAGATCGCGCAGGAAGAAGCCGAGTTCATCCGGTGAGCGCCACGGCTCCTCCCCGCCCCGGAGAACACGCGTGCCGAAGGCGTAACCATCGACCCAGAGGGCGGGGAGCGAAGCCCCGGCCATCGCGGTCAACTCTTGCCTTCGCGGCAGGCGGCGAGTTCGGCTTCCAGCCTGTCGATCTTCGCCTGCATCGGATGCGTCATGATGACGGGCGGGTTCACCTGCCCCGCCGGATGCACCACATCGGGCGAGCCGGCATGGACGAGGCTCTTGTCCGCCCAGGAGCCGTAGTAAGGCACCTTGCCGGAGGGCTTGTCCTTCACCCATTCCTTGCAGAATTCGCCGAAAGGTTTGCTCGCTGCGATGCGGGCGCGGCGGGCGGCATTGCGTGCCTCCTCCGTCGCCAGTTCGTCGACATGAAGCGTCTCGCGGTTGTAGACGACGCGATAGATGCGCCAAGCGACATCATGCGAGATCAGGTCTTCGTCGAGATCGCGGATGACATCCTTCGGGTCGCGGTCCAGAGGATCGCCGAAGCCGCCGCCGGTGCCCTGCGAGATCATGTAGAGCTCGCCGCGCTTTGCCAGCGTGTAGCCGATGGTCATCGGGTGCGTGGTGTATTTGCCATCCTTGAAAGGACGTTCGTTCATCAGCTCCTCAATGGAGTAGCGGAAGGAACCTGGGTCCTTTTGCAGAATATCGAACACATCCACGCCACTGATACGCGAGAGCGGATAGGTGGGGCAGCCATAGCCGCCGAAGAGACCCGGAATATTCGGGAACTTCGCGCCCATCGCCGTCAGCATGAAGCCGAAGGCGGGGCTGTCGCGCATGGCGAGCACCATCTGGTAGCCCATGCCGCCGCGCTGGCATCCGAAGCCCTGATTGTCCTTCATCATCTTCTTGGAAACAATCTGGATGAAGGGCATTTCCTCTTCGATGAATTCCTGTTCGCCGATGTCGGACATAGTGGCGAAGATCGGTGCGCAGCCATGTTCGCCGTCGCGGTCGGCCAATGCGCCGCCGCCCATGCCGTTGATGTCGGCACAGACGTTACCCACCATTTCGCCGTGCTGCGTCAGCCCGCCGAAGAGGAAGGTGTTGATCATGTTGAACCAGGGCGCCAGCACCCGCGTGTATTTATGCGGATTGGAATAGAGAAGTTTCATGGCGCAGACCTGACCGGCGCTCCAGGCCGTGAACACGGTCATCATGGATTGCGCATTCGGCGTGCCGAAAGCGGGCTTCAGCACCGACGGTGTGTCGAAGATGAACTTGACCGGTGCGAGCACGCCCTGATTGCGCGGAATGTCCGGCCAGATGAAGGTGAGGAAAAGCTGGGCGAGCATGCCCTTCACGGTGATATCGAGGCTGTTGTTCGAGCGGTTGGTGAATTCGGGGCTCGATCCGCGATAATCGAAGGTGAGTTCGTCGCCCTTCTTGGTCAGTTCGAGATTGATCTTGATCTGAACATTCTCGCGGAGCGTTCCGTCCGTCCACCAGGAATGGCGGGTGGTGCCGTCCGGCCATTCGGAAAGGCGGCGGCGGACTTCGGCATCCGTGTCCTCGAGATTCATCCGCAGCGCGGCGACGACCGCCTCGACGCCATACTCGGCGATCGCCTCATGGATGCGGGTCTCGATGCGGCGGCAGACATACATCTTCACCTTCATGTCCGCATATTGCAGCTTCGGCTCGCGGACGGAGTTCTGCAGGAAGGTGACGAGGTCGCGGCGGAGCTTGTAATTCTCGGCGACCTTGAAGGGCGACATTTTCAGCCCCTCGTCCCATATCTGTTCGGCGAGCGAGGGCATGCCACCCGGCTCGATGGCGCCATTCTCGCCTTCATGCACGGTCGCCCCCGCCCAGGCGACGATCTGTCCTTCGTGGAAGACCGGCATCATCATGGACTGGTCGGTGTTATGCGCCTGGCCGTAGCGCGCATCATTGACGATGAAGACATCGCCCTCCTTGATGCCGACGGTGGGCTCGCCCGCCCAGTATTTGTTCACGAACTTGATCGGGTACTGCACCAGATTGCAGAAGATGACGACGCCGCCGGAGCTTGCAAGCGAAAGGTCGCCCGAGGCCGTGTAGACGGCGGAGACGCAGTCGCCCCATTTGGCGCCGGGGGCAGCGCCCATATTTTCCAGCATCTCGAAGCTCTCGTTCACGCCGGCAAGAATGCGCTCGCGGACGATTTCGAGGCGGACGGGATCGCTTTCCTTCGCAATGCACTGGTCTTCATAGGCCGTGCGCGGTTCCAGCCCATGGTTCTCCATGATCTCGGGATCGGGCGCCAGATAAAGGCTCGTCTCCTTCAGGAAGCTTTCCACGGCGGAGGAAGCAGCGCCGCCAATGTCCATGTCGTCACCCATCTTCTTTCCTCCCGTGAAATCAGTTCTGTTTTTCGCCGGCACGCTCGAAGAGAGCGGCGCCATATCTGCCGATGCGGAGTTTCCAGCCGGGCTCGACGAGATAGGTCGTCGAAGGCGAGATGACGACCGCCGGCGCAGAGACGACGGCGCCGAAAGGCAGATCGCCCAGTTCGTAGAAGCCTGTGGCGAGCGCGCCATCATGTCCGACGAAATGACACTCGCGCATTTCCGAAGCGGGTGGCGCCGTCACGAGTTCCTTTTCCTCCGGCAGCACGCCGCGGAAGCGGAAAGTCGGCATTTGCGAGTAGGTGGCGACGCGGATCGTGTTGACGCGGATGCCCGCTTCCGGTGCCTGGCTGCCTTCGCCATAGCGGCGGCCATAATCCGCCGAAAACTCCTTCATCACTTCGAGCAGGTCTTCTGCCGAATGAAAGCGGTTCTTCGAGACGACGACGGCCGTCTGTGCGAGCTGGTTGCCATAGCGCATGTCGAGTTCCAGCCGGTGGCGGATCGCCTCTTCCGGCACGCCCTGGCGGATGAGGTCGTCCTTGCCCTTCTGCTCCAGTTCCTCGACCAGCGCGTTGAATCGCGGGAAATCGTCGAAGAGCTGGCGCGTGTTCGAGTCGTAGAGCGAGAGATAGAGCGAGCGTTCGTGGAAATGGAGCTGGTCCATGTTGCCCGCGCCGATGGCCGAGAAGATGGCGCTGAAGGGCGGCACCATGACGCGCGAGACGCCGAGCATATTGGCTATGCCGCAGGCATGGAGCGGACCGTTGCCGCCATAGGCAAGCAGCGTGAAGTGGCGCGGCTCGTAGCCACGGACGCGCAGTTCCTGCGCTATGCCGTTCGCCATATCGTTATCGACCTTGTCGCGGATGAGCTTGGCGGCGCCAATGGCGTCTACCCCCATGATCTCGCCGACTTCCTTTTCGAGCGCGCGGGTGGCGCGGCGCTCATTGAGCGGGATCGAGCCGCCGGCATAGCGGTCCGCGATCAGATAGCCGAGCGCGAGGTCGGCGTCCGTCACGGTCGGATTGCGGCCGCCGCGATTGTAGCAGGCGGGGCCGGGATCGGAGCCCGCGCTTTCCGGGCCGACGGCAACGGTGCGCCGCAGCCTGTCATAGCGTGCGATGGAGCCGCCGCCCGCGCCGAGCGTAACGAGATGGACCATCGGAATATTGACGAGCCAACGCTCGATCACCGGGTTGAAGTCGTAGAACTTCACCCCGCCCTTCACGACGAGGCCGATGTCGAAGGAAGTGCCCCCCATATCGGTGCAGACGACATTGCCGAGATCGGTTTCGGCGGCGAGATGCTCCGACGCATGGATGCCGGCAACCGGGCCCGAATGGATGGTCTGCAGCGCATCCGTCGAATTCAGCTGCGCCATGCCGCCCGAATTGTGGATGACGAGCATGGGCTTGCGGTAGCCATTGTCGCGGAGGTTGAGTTCCAGCGTCGACAGGCCGTGATACATGGCGTTGTGCAGGAAGGCGTCGATGATCGCGGACGAGCTGCGCGCATATTCGCCCTTGCGGCCGCCCACCTTGTGCGACAGCACGATAGGTGCAGAGCCGAGCAGGTGCTCGGGAAACTCGTCGCGGATGATTTCCTCGACCAGTAGTTCATGTTCCGGCTGCACGACGGCATTCACCAGCGAGACGACAAAGGCCTGCACGCCGTTGTCGACGAGCTGGCGCACGCGGGTGCGTACGTCTTCCGGGTCCACGGCCATGATGATCTCGCCCGTTTCGGCGACGCGCTCACGGATACCGACGATCATCTGAACGGGGACGAGCGGTGCCGGCCGCTGCGCCATCGGCAGGTCGCGGCGCAGACGGTCCGGCAGTCCCTCGCCATAGCCGCGGCCACGGCTCAACGGCACCATCGCCTCGAAACCTGCCGTGACCAGCAGACCGACGCGGGGGCCACGACGCTCGATCAGCGCATTGGTGCCGAGCGTCGTCGCGTAGCGGACGCTGTCCACCTCTCGCATGACTTCCTCGAGCGAAAGACCAAGCTGCTCGTAGGCCATCTTGAGCGAGGCGTTGAAGCCGAGGGCAAGGTTCTGATGCGTCGTCAGGGCCTTCGCCTCGACATAGACATCGTCCCAGACGAGCGAGCAATCCGTGAAGGTTCCGCCAATGTCCACCGATACGCGGCGCATGTGTTCCGATCCTTTTCGTTCGATCAATGGTGGTGGGGCGGGGCTACGAAATCCGGGCCGAGGACCGGCTTGTCGAGCGCTTCGCGCTTCGCCCATTGCGCTTTCAACGCATCGATGTCGAGTTCGATGTCATGCGCCGGCGGGTGGCCCGGCGGCAGATACTCGACCTCGGCGAGCCGGCCGCAATTCGGGCAGCAATATTCGACGATGCGGCACCAATCCGGATCGGGGGCGAAGGTGAAGTCGTATTTAGCGGCGTCCAGGATCGGCGCATGTATCTCCGACGGGTCGCGCTCGCGGGCGAGCAAGCCCTCCTTGTAGTTGTGGCGCGCATCGCCGATATCATGGCCGCAGCTCGCGCATTCCCAGCGCTCGCTGTCGAGATCGATGTTGAGCATCGATGTGATGAAGACTTTCATTTGTTCCTCCCAGATCGGCGGTCAGCGTTTCAGCATCAGATCGCCATTACCGCTGACGATGAAGCGCCAGCCGTCGCGGATATGCGCGGTAAAGAAGGCCTCCTCCACGAGGCAGGGCCCTTCGTGCCAGTCGCCGGGGCTGAGGTCCTCGAGCCGGAAAAGCGGCAGGTCGGAGATGCCCTTGCGCAGGCCGGCCGCTTCCGCCTTGCGGCGTCCCTCGCATGCCGCCTCGCCGAGACCGATCTTCTCGATCGGCTTCGTCACACGCAGTTCGAGCCAGGATTCCGTATTTTCGCCGTCATGCCTTCCGTTCAGCCGGGCTCGGGAATAGCCGGAGCCATTCTTCGTCAGCACCGCATAGTCGAGATTGCATTCCGCAAGGTCGAAGCCTTCAGCGAGCATGCCGCGGCGGGCCTGCTCCAGGAGGTTAGTCTTGGCGGCTTCGACCGCATCGTCGCGGCCGGCTGTCAGTTCCGCCATATAGCTGTGCTCGATATCGGAGAAGGCGATGCCATAGGCGCTGAAGACCGCGGCAAATTTCGGGATGAGCACCGTGTCGAGACCGGCCATTCCGGCAACGCCGCAGGCGGACATGGGGCCTGCCCCGCCAAAGGCGAGCAAGGTCGCATCCTTGTTGCCTGCCGCGAAGCCCGAGATGCGTTCGGCGATCTTCGCGTGATAGGCGTCCGCCATTGCATTGGCGGCGGCAGCGAGATCGAGGCCGAGCGGTTCGCCGACATGGGTCATGATGGCGCGTTCGGCGCGTTCCCGGTCGAGCGGCATGCGGCCGCCGAAATAGGACGAGGGATCGAGAATGCCGAGAGCGAGGAAGGCATCGGTCATGGTGGCCTTGGTGCCGCCACGGGCGAAGCAGGCCGGCCCCGGCGCCGAGCCCACGCTTTCGGGGCCGACGAGAATTCGCCCGCCTTCCGCGCGGATGACCGAACCGCCCCCAGCGCCGATGCTTTCGATGGCGGAAAGCGGGATCGAGACGGGCGCCCCTTCGATATGGCCAGCCTGCGAGACCGCGACGGCGGCGTCCTCGAACATGGCTATGTCCGTCGTCGTGCCGCCAATGTCGATCGAGACGGCCGAGGGTATGCCGTAATGCTTGAGCAGCACCTCTCCGCCGACCACCCCGCCCTGCGGGCCCGAGGAATAGGTCTTGATGGCAACCGTCTTTGCGACGCGGGTCGAGTTTCCGTCATTGCGGAAGATAAGAAGAGGTTTGCGGGCGCGATGCTCGCGCAACCGGTTTTCCGCATTGTAGAGGAACGTCTCCATCGCCGGATGCAGGAAGGCATTCAGGACGCTGGTCCATACGCGCTGTTCCGACGTCCCGATCTGGGTGAGCTCCGTCGAGAAGAGCAGCGGTACGGCGCCGAGAAGATGACGCGGGAAGGCCCGATAGAGAACGCGCTTCGCCGCCTTCTCGCGGGCTGCTGCATCGGCGCCCGAAAATGCGATCACGATGCGGCTTGCGCCGGCGGAAACGAGCTTCGATACGGCGGTGACGAGTTCGGCCGGATTGACGGTCGCCGCACCCGGCGACACATGGCGGACCCGATCGCCGACAAAGGCTTCGAACAGCGCGGGCGATGCATCCATGGCGCCGGCCGCCACGGCATCATCGTCCGACAGAAGACCGACACGCGGACCCTTGCGCTGAACGATGGCGTTCGTTCCCTGCGTGGTGGAGTAGCGGATGTAATCGATGGAACCGACAAGCTTCGGCAGATCCACTTCGCCGTCGATTTTTTCCGACAAGGCTTCGAGGCACTTCACGAAGCATTCGGTCAGGTCATGCGGCGTGGTCAGCGTCTTCGCATGAATGGTCGAGATGCCGTCGGTCGCGCAGACATCGGTCAGCGTGCCACCATTATCGATGCTTACAAGAAGCCCCACCGCCAGTTCCTCCCCGTCTCTTTCCGGCACTGCCGCGACAGACGGCACACCACTTTATGAGACGAGACTACGGCTGGGCGACACCCCTCTCCCCACCCGAAAGGATGGAATTTTCTAGTCGATCAAGCCGAAATGACGGGCAACGGAAACCGCCTGCATGCGGTTGCTGATCTGCAGCTTTTCGAAGATGTTCCGCAGGTGCCATTTGACGGTGTTGGTCGAAAGCGAAAGCCGGTCGGCGAGCGCCTTGTTCGAAAAGCCGTTGGAAACAAGGCGGAGGATTTCTCTTTCCCGTTCCGTCAGTTCCTCGAGCAAGGGGGCGCCGGCGTCCTCGTCGTCGAACACCTGTTCAGGCATCGCGACCGGCGCAAATTCACCCGCCTCGGACAGGAGGCGGTCGAGATAGGCCGAGAGGAGATCCTTCTGCGGCAGGTCGGGGAATTTCGGCAGTGCGAGGCGCGCCTCATGCAGAAGCCGAACTGCTTGCGGTCCTTCGTCGAGAACGAGCCGGATGAACTGGTCCGGTGCACCGATGCGCAGCGCTTCGATAAGTGCCCGCCTGGCCGCGTTCACCTGCCCTTCCACATTCAGGGAGATAGCGAGTAACAGATTGAGCTTCATGAAGCGGCGCATGCGCCTCTGGAGCCGGGCCTTGCGTACCGCCGGCTGAAGCAGGGCGCGGGCATCGGCGTGGCGGCCTGCGAGAATAAGAAGGCGCGCTTCGGTTACCGTCTGCGCCTCGGTTTCCCCCGCATGGAACATGAGCTCGTCGTCGCCTTCGCTCTCGCCTGAGGCGAGCCCCGCGAAGCGTGTGCGTGCCTTGTCGAGGTCTCCCGCCAGCGTGGCCTGGCGCACAAGCTCTGCCTTGGCGTAAGTAACGAGACGGCGAAGATTGTAACGGTGGCCGAGATACATCAGGCGGTCGAGCACCTCTTCCGCCTCGCGTTCCTCACCACGAAGATTGGCGATGCGCGCCATTGTGAGGAAGGCGAGCGCCAGCGGCTCCACGATCGCCTGCTGCTCGAGCAGCAGAAGATGGTCGTGAAGCAACGTCTCCGCTTCCGCGATGCAGTTCTTCTCGTACAGCGTCTCGGCGAGGCAGGCCGCGATGACGGAACCTGCGGTGACGCTCGCCGCCGCGCACTCCTCATTATGGACATAGGCCTGTTTGAGGCTTTTCAGCGCCTCTTCGTTGCCCCCCTGCGCGGCGAGAACATTCGCGTGAATCCATTCGCAGTAAGAAAGGCCGAAAAGATTGTGCGCCTCGTCGTGGAGCGCGCGTGCCTGCGCCAGAAGATCGCGTGCTTCCTCGAAGCGGCTGTTGAGATAGAGCCAGTAGGCGCGGGCATTCAATCCCACCGCATATTCGAGCCCTTGCCGCTCCGCCAGTTGATCCATGACTTCTGCGCCGGTACGCCCGATCTCGGCGACATGATCCTGTGCGGCGATAGGGAAGATGCGGGTGTAACTATGGACCCCCCAATCCTCACGGGAGGCGCCGGTCCTTTCGAGTTCGGTCTTGCGAAGAGCCACAATCCGGTTCGCCTTCGCGAAGTCGCGCCGGAAGCCATAGGCGATGATGGCTGCATTCAGAATGCCCGGATATTTCCGCAAGATGTCGAGCGACAGGCGGTCGGCATAGCGTACGATCAAATCGAGCCGTTCCTCGCTGACAAGCCGTTCGATGATGGTATTGAGAAGAAGCGCCGCCGCCTCGTCGTCCGTCGCCTCGATATAGTGGAGGATCGCTTCCTCGTTGAAGCCGTGCGCCTCGTACCAGCCTGCAATCTTCTTGTGGAGCGCCAGCACCTGCGCCTCGGACATTTCACGCCGCAGTCGCGTCAGCAGAACCTGGCGGAAGACCGTGTGGAAGCGGAACCAGCGTCGCTCCATGTCGACCGGCGTGAGAAACAGGCCGAGATGCTCGATCTCGCTGAGGCAGTCTGCACCGTCGCTGCGGCCCGACACATGCTCGAGCAGCTCAGGGCAAATGCGCTCCGGCATACAGGCCTCCAGCAGCACACGCTGGAACTCAGCCGACAGATTTTCGAACACGTCGGTCGCGAGAAAATCGATCAGGTCGGGCGTCACGCCCGATGCAGGAAGCGAGCGGGCCCGCGGCGACCGTCCCCGCATGGACAGGCGGATACACTGGAGAGCGGCCGGCCAACCGTCCGTTGCCGCCTGGTACCGGTCGACTTCGGCCTCGGATATGTCGCGGAAGTCGCGGAAGAACTCCGCCGTCTCATTGGCCCTGAAGCGCAGACCTTCGACATTCACGACCACGGCCTGCTCACGCAACTGCAGGCGCGGCAAGTTGATTGCCGGCACCACGCGCGTGCCGATGCAGAGCTGGACGCCCTTGGGGAGGACACGAACGAGCTGCGAGATTACGGCTTCCATGCCGGGATGAGCGGCCTGCTCGAAATTGTCGATGACGATGACAAGGTCGTCGGAGGCGGCCCGGACGCATCGGAGAAAATCCTGAACGGATGCCGACGAGCTGTCCGGCAAGGAGGGAAGCTCGTCGCCTTCCGCTGCCGCCAGCACCGCTTCGCAGAGCAAACGAAGGAAGCGGGAGGGGTCCGAATAATAGGATTCGAGATGAAGCCAGGCGATCGCGGAACCGGCTGCCTCCCGGCGTGCGCAATATTGACGGAGCAGCGTCGTCTTGCCGAAGCCAGCCGGCGCCTGCACCACGATAAGGCGGACGGCGGTGTGGTTCTTCAGCCGTTCGAGCTGGAATTTCCGCAAGACCTGGTTGTTCGATACTGCGCCCATGGGCGCGCCGGAGACAGAGGCCAGCACGACACTGCCCCCTCTCCTTCCCGCCCCCGACATCTCCGGTTCCAAGGCTGCTGCCATTGGCCCCTCCTCCTCCAAGGACGGCGGATGACAGCGCCATCCGCGAGCCCGCTTGCCGCGGGACTTTCAATTTATTCTGCGCCGCGCTTCGCCCCTGCGGCTCTATCTGGCATCCGGGGCGATGCGCACCATCAGCTTGCCATTGTTGCCGCCCGTGTAAAGCATACGCAGGGCATCAACCGCATTCTCCAGCCCATCCTCTATATGGATGCGGTATTTGAGCTCGCCCGAACGCATCCATTCGATGAGCTTCGCATGGTACTCGGGGAAATGCGCCGCGTAGTCGAGAATGACGAAGCCCTGAATGGTGAGCCGTTTCATGATGACATTGCGGAACATGTAGGGGCCCGGAACCGGCTCCGACGAATTGTAAGTCGAAATAAGGCCGCATATCACGACGCGACCGCCCTCGTTCATCAGGGTGAGCCCCGCATCGAGCTGGTCGCCGCCCACATTCTCAAAGTGAACGTCGATGCCGTTCGGCGCCTCGCGTTTCAGCGCATCGAGCAGATTCTCTTTGCGGTAGTTGATGACGGCATCGAAGCCGAGGTCGTCTCTCAACCATTTGCATTTGTCGTCGGAGCCTGCGACGCCGACGACGCGGCAGCCATGCAGCTTCGCGATCTGGCCGACCAGCGCGCCGACGGCGCCTGCCGCCGCCGTGACGACGACCGTATCGCCGGGCTTCGGTTTGCCGATTTCGAGAAGGCCGACATAGGCCGTGGGGCCGGCAACGGCGAGGATGCCGAAGGCATCGGAAAGCGGAATGCCTTCCGGCCGGGGAAAGGGTGCCCAGCCTTCTGCGTCGGTCACGATCCAGTCCGACCAGGTGCCGAGGCCGGTCACAAGCGAGCCTTTCGGAAAGGTGGGATTTTGCGATTCCGCCACTTCGCCGAGAATGAAGCCCAGCATCCGCGCGCCGATGGGCAGCGGGTCCATATAGGTGTCCCAGTCGCTCAGCCAGACGCGGTTGGTCGCATCGAGCGACATATAGAGGCTGCGGATGAGGATCTGGCCGGGCTCGAGGGCGGGTACGGGATCTTCACGCAGAACCAGCGTATCGGCCTCGATGACGTCTTTCGGACGCTTGTTGAAATACCAGTGCCGTGCGATCTGGCCCATCGCCACTCCTCCCCCTGCTGATGGGCTCGACGGGTTTTCCCTTCGAATCCAGTCACTTAACCGTTTCAGCACGCTTTCCTCCCCAGGCAGCGTTCGACGCGTTGCATGCTGTGCCGGTTTTACCCACCCATACCCACCCTAAAGGGTGGGATGGCTTTTGACAGCCGGCCGGATCGAGGAAATCAACGGAAGTCGAGGGTGAGCGGTAGGGTGACGATATTATCGGGGATATGGGCGGGTATTGGCGGTACGGGGAAGGATTTCGTGATGGCATCCAGCATTGCCCTGTCCAGCACAGCCGAGCCAGACGATCGGACGAGGACCAGTTCGACCAGCTTGCCGGAACGGTCGAATGAGACATTCGCGTGCGGCGGCACGATACGCGCACCTTCGAGACCGGGCGGCAGCACGAAATTCGCATTGAGGCGCTGCCGCAGCATCCGTCCATAGGCGTCGCCCCGGCCCGTTTCCCTTCCGCCATCAATGCTGCTGGAACTGTAACTGCGCTCGATGGTTTGGGCCCATTCGGGCAGACGTGCCGGCGCCTCGGCCCGCTCGGGTGGCGATGGCCTCTCCGGAGCGTCCTCCAGGGGGCGCGGCGCCTCCTGCCCCAGGCGTTCCGCATCGCCCGGCTGCTCGTGCTCCTCATCCGAACCGAAGTGGAAAGGGCTTGCCGGGGCCTGCGGCTCCGGCCGGGGCTGCGGCTCGACTTGCGGCTCGGGCTCCGGTTGCGGCGGCGGAACGATCTCGACCTCGATGGCGGCCGGTCCTTCCGCCGGCGGCATGGCCGGCGGGCTACCGAAGAGAAGCGGCAGGAGGAAAAGAATATTGATCGCGAGCGCGAGTCCCAGCGCGATTGCCAGTTCGCGCGTCCAGAGGCGCGCGGGCGGCGGCGGAGGCGGCAAGACGTGAAAATTCGCAGGCCCGGCTCCGGCGGCTGCCTCACTCGTCTTTCCACTCGCCGAAACCAACGCCATCGTAATCCGGAATCCATGCGACGGACGCCCTGTCCGTCGTCGCGGCGCAGTCTATCAGGCGAGACATGCACATGGCAGGGCGAGCAAAGACCCTTCGGCGTCAGGGGGCGATGCGCGTGCCCGAACTTCCGTCCAGGACGGCCTGCGCATCTCCAAGCGTTCCGATAAAGGCGGGGTGGCCCGTCTCAAGCGCAAAGCGCCGGACAGCCTCGATCTTGGGCCGCATGGAGCCTTCGGCGAAGGCAGATGGGTCGAGATGGCGCGCATCTATGGCGGGAATGCGCCGCTTCGCGGGTGTCTCCCAGCCCTCATAGACGCCGTCGACATCGGTGAGGATCAGCAGCGCATCCGCCTTGAGCTCTATGGCGAGAAGGCATGCCGCGAGATCCTTGTCGATGACGGCCTCCACGCCCTCAGGCGCGCCGCCGGCACCCGCGCGGACCGGGATGCCGCCCCCGCCTGCGCAGATGACGAGACAGCTTGCTTCGACCAGCTTCCGGATCGCGCCGATCTCGACGATGTGGCGCGGCGCGGGGGAGGCGACGACGCGACGCCAGCCCTTTCCGTCGCGCGCGATCGTCCAGCCGCGCTCCGCGGCAAGCGCCTTCGCTGCCGTCTCGTCATAGACGGGACCAATCGGCTTTGTCGGTCTTGTGAAGGCGGGATCTGCGGGATCGACCAGAGTCTGCGTGAGCACCGTGACAATATCGCGTTCAGGCAGAACGCGGCGCATCGCCTCCTCGATGACGTAGCCGATCATGCCCTGCGACTCAGCTCCCAGCACGTCGAGGGGATAAGGCGGCGCGTCCTTGTAGGCGTCCGCCTCCAGCGCAAGAAGGCCGACCTGCGGCCCGTTGCCATGCACGAGAACCATTTCATGTTCTCGCGCAATTGCCGCGAGCGCGGCGGCCGCCTCGCCCATATTGCGGCGCTGATTGCCGATATCGAGCGTCTCGCCACGCTTGAGAAGCGCATTGCCGCCGATCGCGATCAATATCCGCATCGGCCTATGCTCCGCCCTTTCGGGGCGCCGGCTGCTGCTGGGTGATGCAGTGGATATTGCCGCCGCCGAGCAGGATTTCGCGCGCCGGAACGGGGATGACCTGGCGATCCGGGAAGAGGTTGGAAATCTGCGCGATGGCATCGCCGTCGTGGCTGTCGCCAAAGACAGGCAGGGCGATCACACCATTCGCGATGTAGAAGTTCACATAAGAGGCGGCGAGCCGGGCACCGGGCAGACGCGGCTCCGTCCCCTCGACCACGTCGACGCCGCCGCTCTCCTCCTCCGTCATGAAGAGCGGGCCGGGCTGATGAAGCTTGTGGATTTCGAATTTCCGTCCGCGCGCATCGGTGGCGCGGGAGAGCCGCTCATAGGCATCGTGCGAAATCTCATATTGCGGGTCGGCAGGATCGTCGGTCCATGTGATGAGGACGACGCCGGGGCGGACAAAGCAGCAGAGATTGTCGACATGACCGTCGGTTTCATCATTGAATACGCCGCGGCCGAGCCAGACGGTCTTTTCAATGCCGAGATAATCGGCCAGCACGCGCTCAATTTCTTCGCGGGAGAGGCCGGGGTTGCGGTTCCGGTTGAGCAGACATTCCTCGGTGGTGATGAGCGTACCTTCTCCGTCCACGTGAATGGAGCCGCCTTCGAGAACGACGGGCGCGCGGTAACGGCTCACGCGCTCTATCTCGGCCACCTTGGAGGCAACGAGGTCGTCCTGATCCCACGGGAAATATAGGCCGCCTTCGAGGCCGCCCCAGGCATTGAAGACCCAGTCCACGGCGCGGACTTCGCCTGCCGCATCGACGACGAAAGTGGGACCGCAATCGCGCATCCATGAATCGTCATTGGAAATTTCCACGACACGCACTTCTGCGGGCAGCATGGCCCGGGCATTGGCGAACTGGCGCGGCGAGACGCCGACCGTTACCGGTTCGCCGTGTGAGATGGCCGATGCAACCGCGACGAAAGCCCGTTGCGCCGGCTTTGCGCCGAGACGCCAGTTATCCGGCCGCTCCGGCCAGAGCATCCATGTTCCGGCATGTGGCTCGAATTCGCCGGGCATGCGGAAGCCGTCGTCCCTTGGCATGCTTTCCAGCAACCGCACCATGGCGCTCTCCCTTTCCGTTCAGCCGCCGTTTCCTCTACCGGCGCGGCGTACGAGAATTTCGCCCACCGCCACGGTAACAACGACCCCTGCGATGATCGACGCGGCATAGACCGGATCGAATTCCCCGGGGGTGTAGATGAAGAAAACGATCGCCTGAACGATGAAGGCCATGCAGAGCAGTCCCAGCGCGATGGCGACCCCGTGCCCACCCGGTACGCGATAGGGCCTTGGACGATCCGCATCGATACGGCGGAGCCGCAGGAAGGTGAGGAACATGGCAAGGTATGGGAGGAGGAAAATGATCGAGGAGAAGGCGAAGAGCGTCCAGAACAGGTCCTCGGCATCGGCGGCCAGGAAGCCGTAGATCACGATAACGGCTGTCGTCACCACGCCCGTCACGATGGCGGCATTGGCCGGCGTCTTGTGCTCGGGGTGAAGGCGCGCGAACATGCCAGGCAGATTGCCGTCGAGCGCCGCTTCTGCGGCGGAGCGGTTTGCCCCCATGGTCCAGGTGACCATATTGGCGAGGAAGGAGTAGAGCGCCATCACGCCGAAAAGGATCACCAGCACGCCGCCAAGGCCGCCCTCACCGAGCAGGACGCGCAATGTGTCAACGATGCCGCTGACGAGGTTGATTTCGTCCAGAGGAAGCGCAATCAGAATGCCGATCGTGGCGAAAAGATAGAATGCAGCGATCAGAATGCCCGAGACCGCGATGGTCAGCGGAACGTCACGCGCCGGGTTCTTCATTTCGGCGCTCGCACCCGACATGAGCTCGAAGCCCATGAAGTTGTAGACGATGACCGGCAGGAAGGCGAGCGTAACGCCCCAGCTGGGCGCCATGCTCGAAAGCGAAAGTTCGTTTGCAACACCGTGATTTGCGGCATAGACGAAGCCGCCAATACCGATGACCAGCATGATCGCGACCTTGAAGACCGCGCCGAGGTTGGGCACCCATTTGCCGACATCAAGCCGGACGATGTTGATCCAGACGGTGAGCCAGGTCAGCGCGATAGCGATGGCGATCTGCGTCCAGAGGCCGAGGTCCGGCATGAAGAGCGCCGCAAATATGCCAGCGAAGAGAATGAAAACCGAGGGCTGCCAGAGGGCGACGTTTATCCACCAGAGCCATGCGGTTCGCCCGCCCCAACGGGCGCCGAAGGCGCGGCGCACCCAGGCATAGATGCCGCCCTGGTCCGGATAGGTGCTGCCGAGTTCGGCCGTGATAAGGCCATAGGGAATGAAGAAGAAGATCATCGTGAAAATCCACCAGAAGACGGCCTGGGGGCCGATCGCGGCCGAAGCCGCGAGCTGGTCGATCACGAGAATGGCGCAGACCGTGAACAGCGTCAGGTCGAGACCGCGCATGACTTTCTTGTAGCCGCGAGGCTGGGCGGAAGCGGAGATATCGGCCATTGTTTTTTCCCCGATATGTGGAAGCCGGTTGGTTTCGGCAGGCGACCTGCCGTCTCTCACGCATCACAAAAAGTCGGACAGAAAATCCTCGGCTATGCCGCGATGGCGGGCAAGCAATGCATCCGAAGGCCTCTTCAACCGCGGATAAACGAACCAGACAAGCAGGGCCTTCTCGGTATGCAACCGGTTTTCGGACTGATCGAGAATGATCGATTGAGGCCCATCCATGACCTCGTCCGTGGCTTCGACGCCACGCGAGGCAGGGAGGCAATGCATGAAGCGGGCGCTTGCCGGCGCATGAGCCATGAGCGCGGCATTCACCTGATATTTCGGCATGAAGGCCGCCTGGCGGTCGGGTATTTCGCTCTCCTGACCGATCCACCACCAGAGGTCGGTATAGACAAAGTCTGCATCGGCGACGGCGGCGACGGGGTCTTCCGTGAACGCGATCCTTGCGCCCGATTCGGCACAGGCTTCCCGAACGGCCGCCCTCCTCTCTTCCGCAATCTGGTACTTCGCTGGTGCCGCCTGCGTGAAGGACATGCCGAGACGGGCGCAGATATGCATCAGAGAAACGCACACATTGGTCGCGTCTCCCACAAAGACGACCTTCAGCTCCTCAAGCTTCTTCTCCTTCGGCGCATGCTCCGTCATGGTGAAGACGTCGCAGAGCACCTGTGTCGGATGATTGAAATCGGTGAGACCATTGATGACGGGGACGGTGGCATATTTGGCGAGATCGAGAACCGTCTGGTGCTTCAGTGTTCGCGCCTCCACGACATCGACCATGCGAGAGACGACGCGCGCGGTATCGGCGATCGACTCGCGTGCACCGAGATGGATTTCACCGGGCCTGAGATAAAGCGCGTGGCCGCCAAGTTTCGTCATGGCCACTTCAAAGGAAACGCGGGTACGCGTCGAGGGCTCCTCGAAGATCATGCCGAGCGAAGCGCCGAACAGAAGACGCGGACAAGCGCCGTCTTTGTCGGCTCGCTTGAGAATGGAGGTCAGCTCCATCATTCGCAGCAATTCCTCTTTCGAGAAATCGAGCGTATGAATGAAATGCTTCATCATCCCGTCCCCCCTTTACCTTGCCGCGATCCCGCAGGATCATTCGCTTGCAAATAAAGGCTGCCTGATATTCATATTTTATGTGGGGATATTTGGCTCAACAAGAGAAGCCGCGTCAAGTTGGAAGCGCGGGTTGCGGCGTTTGCCCGCAGGTATGCGGGTCAGCAGGAGTTCTAAATGACAGAGTTGACAGTAGCAGCAACGCAAATGGCTTGCAGCCGGGATCGCGACGAAAATATTGCGCGGGCGGAAAAACTGGTTCGGGCCGCCGCGGAGCGCGGTGCGAAAGTCGTGCTGCTGCAAGAACTTTTCGAGACGCCCTATTTCTGCAAGGACACCGAGCCGGACCTGATGCATCTCGCCTTGCCTGTCGGCGACAATCCCGCCGTGCAGCATATGCGGGCACTCTCGGCGCAGTATGACATCGTCCTGCCGGTCTCGATCTACGAGCGCGCAAATATTGCGCAATACAATTCGCTCGTCATGATCGACAGCGGCGATATTCTCGGCATCTACCGCAAGTCGCATATTCCGGATGGGCCGGGCTACCGCGAGAAGTATTACTTCAACCCAGGGGATACAGGGTTCCATGTCTGGAACACCCGGCATGGACGCGTCGGCGCGGCCATCTGCTGGGATCAGTGGTTTCCGGAAGCGGCGCGCGTGCTTGCCCTGAAGGGAGCGGACGTCATTCTCTATCCGACGGCCATCGGATCGGAGCCCCATGACGAGACCATCCATTCGCGGGATCACTGGCAGCGAACCATGCAGGGACATTCGGCGGCAAACCTCATTCCCGTCGTCGCTTCGAACCGCATCGGACGGGAGGAAGGCGAAAGCTGCGCCATCACCTTCTACGGTTCATCCTTCATCACGGATGCGACAGGCGCCAAGGTCGCCGAAGCGAGCGAGCATGAAGAGGAGATTCTCACCGCGACTTTCGATATCGAGCGCAATCGCCGCCAGCGCGTCAACTGGGGTGTGTTCCGCGACCGGCGGCCGGAGCTCTATAACGACCTTCTGACGCTGGACGGTTCGCAGCGCCGCTGAGTCTCAACCAAGCGCTATATCGGCAATGACGGGCAGATGATCCGATGCGGAAGCGGCTTCATGGTCGGTCCAGCTTGAGACGAACCGCGCCGGCGCGGAACAGTATATGCGGTCGAGGCGAAGCAGTGGCCAGGCCGCCGGAAAGGTGCGCAGCATCGTGCGTGCCGGCATGACGCGCTTGAGCCGCCGACGGACATGACCGAAGGCGAACCAGTCGTTGAAATCACCCATCGCGATGCAGGGGCCGTCTCCGGCTCGGGCGAGCACCGCAAGTCGCGCCGCCTGGGCCCGGCGCTCCAGTATGCTGAGGCCGAGATGCGTGGTGACGAGGCGGAACGTACCGTATGGCGCCTCCACATTCGCAATGATCGCGCAGCGTGGCTCGCGCGAGATGAAGGACAGATCCTCGACGCGAATATCGCCCAGCGGGAACCGGCTGATAACGCAATGACCGTAATGCCCGTCTGGTGCGGAAATGGTGCGGGCTTCGGCGGCGTGCTCGCCGAGCGAGCGGCTGAGAAAGGCGACCGGCGCTGTCTCCCCCGCCCGTCCGCGCGAGTCGACCTCCTGAAGCGCTATCACATCCGGATCGTGCCTTTCGACCAGCCGAACGATACGCGCAAGATCGAACCGGCCATCGGAGCCGATACCGCCGTGAATGTTCCAGCTCAGGAGACGGATCGTCTTTCGCATCAATCCGTCTGCCGCCATTTTGTCACGATGTGCTGAAGCCCGAAGGCCAGTCCGATCCAGCACAGGATCGCTGCGAGAACGATCGCGAGATCCGTCAGGGACGGGTCGGCCAGCAGGGCAAAGACGCGATCGCCCATCACCGACAGCACGATAATGCCGGGTGCGAGGCCGAGGATCGTACCGAGCGTGTAGTCGAGCACGGGAATTCGGAGCGCGCCTGCAACGAGGTTCACCAGGGTGAAGGGCGCTATCGGCACAAGGCGAATGGCGGCCACGGCGGGCACGCCGCGCTTGCCGATGCCCTTGCCGATGCGGTTCATCCGGGGCCCCACAATATTGCGCAACATGTTCCGGCCAAGACCGCGGCCCGCGCCATAGGTTGCAAGTGCGCTCGACATGGACCCCACACCTGCGTAGAGGAGGCCCGGCCAAAGGCCGAAGGTGCCGGCGGTGACGACGATCAACACGGTGAGAGGAAAGGCGATGAAGCCGCCAATGATGTAGATCGCGAGTACGACGGGCCCGGCAAAGGGGCTCGCGGCCATCTCGGCGAATGTACCGCGCAATGTGTCGGCGTCTGCATATTCGGAGAGAGGCGTGTATTTCCAGACAAGACCGAGGGCGATAATGGCCAGCACCAGAATTGCCCCTTTTGCAAATCCCGAAAGGCCTTTCCGGCGGTCGGGGCTTGCCACGATGTCGGCGAGATGCTCGCCGGTGGCAATGGGCCGGCCTGGATCGGCGACGGCTTCGATCGCCGCAAGTTCCTTCCGCGACGGCATGCCTTGATCCTCCACGGGGCGGAGTCCGCGGCGCTCGCAGGCGCAAGCATCCACAGCCGCAAAGAGCGATCCCTTGCTGTCTATGAAGGCGGACATTTCCTCTCTCGAGGCGCCGCAATGTTCGCCGAGCAGCGCCGACAGCGCCGCCGCGACGGCAGCGCGGTCATCGGCATCCAATGCCTCTATGACGAGATCGCATTCGGAGTCCGTTCCCATCGAGCGGTTGCTGAGATTTGCCGATCCGACGCGGAGGAAGCGGTCGTCGACGATCGTCACCTTGGAATGAACCATGACGTCCGCCTCACCGCCCTTGCCCGCCACCCAGGGATAGACAAGGCGGGCGCGGGAAGCGACGTCTGCTTCCTCCAGAATTCCCATGAAACGAATCCGCCCGGTGAGCATGGTCTGATGCTCGAGCCACGTGTTGTGCGTCATCGGCGCGACGAGAAGAAGTTCGAGCTCGGGTTTCTCGTTCATCCTCTTCGCCACCGCATGGGCGAAGTCGGTACAGGTCAGAAACTGGTTCTCGATATAGATCCAGCGATCCGCCTGCCGTACCATGTCGAAAAAGAGACGTTCGACCTCACGGCACTCAGGGCGTCCAAGGCCCGAGGCGACCGTGCGGGCGATACCGATATTGACCGAGGTCACGTCCGGCTCGACGCTTGCGGGCCAGGGGTCGGCTCGCCCGGGCGACAGGTCTATCTCTTCGCAGGCGGCGCGCTGCCAGCGATCCCGCACGAGATCGCAGAGCGCGGCGGCAGCGGCACCGTCCACCATCAGCTGAACATCGTGGAAGGGACGATAGGGCTTTCCGGCGGGGTCGACACGCAGCTCATTCGCCGGGTCGTGATCTCCCGTGTCCCATCGGCGGATCGTCACGTCGAGGCCGCCGGAGAAAGCGAGACGCCCGTCGATCACCACGATCTTCTGATGCTGCGATGCGCCGAGGGGCACGTCGTCGTCAAGGCAGAGGTCGATGTTCGATGGCGTCGTCCAGCGCAAGGGAATGGCGGGCAAGGCCTCGCGCTCCATGGCGTAAATGACGGAGTAATCCCAGAGCAGCAGATTGATTTTCAGCAGGGGCTTTCGCTTTGCCAGCGCCGTGAGGAACTCTCCGAAGTTTTCGGGAAATTCATCCTCTACCTTGCCGGACGGACCGACAAGGCGCGTGCGGCTGTCGATGTCCCAGCCAACGATGGCAATGCTGCGTTCGGCTGCGATCATGGCTTGCCGCAGCGCCCCGAAATAATTGGCTCCGTCGACAAGCAGTGCGGCACGCTCCGCCTGCGCCACGCGCCAGACATTGTGGCCGGGGCGGAGAATGCTGCCGGACTCATCCTGTCCGGCAGCGGCCGGTGCTGGGTTTCCGCGAGGCGGCATGGAACTTCCCGCAGAGGTTGAGGTTATTCACCTACAACGCTCAAGTTGCGGAAAGTCTCCCAATCGGGTCTTCAAGGGCCCGGCGCGGCAAGAATGGTCCGGAAACCGAGATGCGTGGTCGCGAGGTCTTCTTCCTGCGGCTGACGCGCGCCCGGCCGGTAGCGTACGCAATATGACGGTGCGCAGAGCCATGAGCCGCCCTTGATGACTCGCATGCCCGGCGCGCCGGCGAACGGGTCCGTTGTCCATTCCCAGAGGTTGCCGATCATGTCGTAAAGACCGAGCGCATTCGGCTTGAAGCAGCCAACGGGCGCTATGCCCGTGAAACCGTCTTCTGCGAGATTGATGACGGGGAAAAGTCCCTGCCACGTATTCGCTTCCTGCGGCTGGTCATGACGGTTCGGAGCATCGGGATCGGCTTCGCGCGAGGCCCATTCCCATTGCGCTTCGCTCGGCAGGCTCCGGCCCTTCCAGGCGGCATAGGCAACGGCGTCCCCATAGGCGATAGCGGTCACGGGAAAATGTTCCCTGCCCTCGATCGAGCTGCCCGGCCCGCCGGGGTGGCGCCAGTTCGCGCCCGGCACATATTGCCACCATTGCGCGATGTTACCGGACCCGTCCACCTTGTTCGGCATAACGAAGACGACCGCACCCGGCTTCTGCATGTCGGATGGCAGGCCCGGATGGAGCGCCGCATCCACCGGGCGCTCGGCGACTGTGACATAGCCCGTTGCCTCGACGAAGGCGGCAAATTCCGCGTTCGTCACTTCGGTACGGTCCATCCAGAAGCCTTCGACCTCGACTTCGCGCAGCGGCCGCTCTTCCGGGTAATATGTATCACCCATGATGAAGCGGCCGCCCGGCACCCAGACCATGCCCTCATGGGGCGATGCTGCCGCAGGCTCCGCCAGATCGCAGCGGAGCGGACCCGCGGCGGCGAGCCGCGCAGCTTCCCGCCCGCCATAGACCCACAAGCCCGCTCCGAGCCCGGCAATCAGGGCGAGAGCGAGAACGCCCGTGAGCAAAAGCCTTCGCCGCGTCATCGTGCTTCCATCTCAGTTCGCCCAGTACACAAATTCATCATCCGGTCCGCGCAGGGCGCCGCCAAGGGGCCGGTCGATCATGACCGGCATTTCGACGAGCGATGGCCAGATGGGATCGGCCTGCTCGCTGTCGATCGCCTCGAGCGCAGCCATCATCTCCGCAAGTTTTTCGGGGTTCCCCTCGGCGAGATTGTGCTGCTCCGTCGGGTCTTCGGCAAGGTTGAAGAGCCATGTTTTCTCGAGACGTTCCGAGAGCTGCAGCTTCCAATCGCCCTGAAACAGCGTCTTGTATCCGCCCGACCGGAAATAGAGCGGGCGTTCGCCGACAGGCTCGCCGCGCACATGGCGCATGAGATCGATGCCGTCATAGGCACGGTCGTCCCGCAGCTCAGCGCCCGCTGCCGCTGCGGCGGTCGCAAAGATGTCGACATGTGCCGCGCGGTCATCAAGCCTTGTCCCGGCCGGGATTTGCGCCGGCCATTTCATGAAGAAGGGCACATGAATGCCGCCTTCGAAGAAGCTCGCCTTCCAGCCGCGATAGGGCGTGTTGAGATCGGGGATGCCAACGTAATTCGCGCCGCCATTGTCGCTCGAGAAAATCACGATGGTATTTTCCTCAAGCCCCTGTACCCGCAACTCGTCGAGTACCTTGCCGATGCCGCGGTCCAGCGCAACGATCATCGCCGCATAGGTGCGCAGCGTGTGATCCTCGATATGGGAAAGCGCATCGTAGTCGGACTTCAGCGCCTGCAGCGGCGTATGCGGTGCGTTATATGCGAGATACATAAAGAAGGGCCGGTTGCGGTTCGCGCGGATCGCCTTCACCGCCTCGTTCGACAGATAGTCCGTCATATATTCCGACGGCTCGAAATGCTTGCTGCCATTGTACTGAAGCGCGAAAGGCAGGTTCGCCCAGAGGAACCTGTCGATCGGATCGAAGTCCTGCATCGAGTTGACGACATCCGGATGGTTCTTCGGCAGGAAAAGAGCTGCGCCCGGCATGAAGCCCAGCGCCTCGTCGAATCCGCGCGCCTCCGGACGCGAGGTATCCGTGGCGCCGAGATGCCATTTACCGAGCATCAGCGTGCGGTAGCCCTGCTCCTTCAGCATCTGGGGGATGTAGATTTCGCTGAGCGGCACACTCATTTCCTCGACCGGCGGCGTATCCTTCACGCGATCCGCATGAAAGATGGCGCCGGTATTGGCGAAGGCTGCGATGTTTCTCGCGAAAGCAGGCGGCACCGGCGTGAACTCGAAGCCGAAGCGCGTCGCGAAACGACCGGTCATGATCGCTGCGCGGGACGGCGCGCAAGTGGCATTGCCCGCATATCCATTCGTGAAGATCGCGCCGTCCTGCGCGATCGAGTTCATGTTCGGGGTCGGCACCGTTCCGCCGGCAAGCCCGCCGCCGCCATAGGTCAGTTCATTGAAGCCCATGTCATCGACCAGAATGACGACGATATTCGGCGCTCGTTCGCGCGGCGGGGTCGCGGCCTCTTCGGGCCCCTCCTCCCAGGTGATTTCGCGATTAGGCTGAACGGGGTCGGTGATCGATTGAACGATGCCCGGCAGGTAGTACCAGTAGCGGTCGAACAGCAGCGCCCCGCTCCCGGCAAGGATGCCAAGGCCGGCAATCACTGCCATGCCGCGTTTACCGATCTTCATGATGCCCCCTCCCAACTGTTTTAATGCATATCATTAAAATAGCTGCCGTTCAGAGGGGCCGGCAAGGCGCAATAAATATTATTCCGCAATACGAAATTTGGAAAATCAGGCGGCCGGACGCGGCTTGCCGGCGGGCGTGTGCCGCGCGCCGCGGAAGCGGCGCTCGCCTGCGAAATCGCTACGCGCGAAAGGACGGCGAGAGGGCGCTTCGTCCAGAAAATCCCGAATGAGAGGGATGACTTCCTTCGCCCGCGAGACAAGGAAAAGGTGCCCGCCGGGCACGATTTCAAGCCGGGCACCTGGAATGAGCGAGGCAAGCAGCCTTCCGTTCACCTGCGGCACGATCTGATCGTTCTCGCCCGCGAGAACCAGCGTGTCCGGCTTCAGGAACGGCAGGAAGGGAACGCTGGTCCAGCCCATGCCGGCGAGGAGCTGATAGAAGTAGCCGCGCAGGCTCGGAGGCCGCAGCCGTTTCGCGTGGCCCTCCGCGCCATCCTGCTCGTCGCCATAGAGCATCTCGAAATGCTGCATCATGTAATCGGGGTTCATGTAACGGCGCGGATGGGCGAGCTTCGCCAGCGCCGCAGGCTTGCCCGGCACCATGAAGAAACCGGCGGAGGTCGCGGCAAGGATGAGCTTGTTCACGCGCGCGCCGAACTGGAAAGCGAATTGCTGAGCCATGGCGCCACCCCAGGAGACGCCCATGACATCGACCTCGCCATAGCCGAGTTCATCGAGGATGGCCGCTGCCATGCGCGCGAACTGCCAGGGCCGATAGGGAAACGCCGCCGCCGGGGAGCCACCGACACCCGGCGCATCGAAGGCAATCACGTCCCGGTCCGGGAAAGCTTCGGCAAGCGGCGCGATCAATTCGATATTCGCACCGATGCCATTAAAGAAGAGAAGCGCGCGATGCGGCCCCTTGCCTTCCCATACCGCCGTGCGGAGCACATTCGAGCCCACCCTTATGTCGCGGTAACGCGGGGTTCGATCATTCATTCAGGGTCCGGCCTTTCGACTCTTGTCGACTCACTCTGGGAACATTCAGCCTAATACATAGGTGCCCGGAGCGGGATCCATAGGCGGAAATTTCCGGGAACCGAGTTTTTTAGGTGCCGGAACTTCCTCGCCCGAGCGCTCGCCAAGCCAGACCGCCCAGCGCTCCCACCAGGAACCCTGAACTTCGGAGGCGCCTGCCGCCCATTCATCCGCCGTACCGGGAAGTTTATCGTTAACGAAATATTTCGCCTTCGGGTTCCCGGGCGGATTCAGGATCGCCTGAATGTGGCCGCTGTTCGAAAGAACGAATTCGCGCTTGCCGCCGAGCATCTGCGTGGTGCGGTAGCAAGCCTTCCAGGGCGTGATGTGATCGGTCACGCCGCCGACGATGAAGGCATCGATATCGACATTTCCAAGATCTATCGGCTGTCCGAGTATCATTTCCTTACCCGGATTGGCGAAGGGCTGGGTCTCGTAAAGCGACAGATAGTCGGAATGAAGTGCTGCCGTAAGATTGGTGGAATCGTTATTCCAGAAGAGAACGTCGAAAGCTGGCGGCTTCTGGCCGTGAAGATAGTTGTTCACGACATAGTTCCAGATGAGATCGTTCGGCCTGAGCCACGCGAAGACGCGGGATAGATCCGAGCCCGCGAGAACGCCCTTCTTGGCGGATCGTTTTCGCGCCATCTCGATGCCGCGTTTCGTCACCAGCACGCCGACATCGCTGTCTTCCATACGCGGATCGAGCACACAGACCCAGAAGGTGACGGAATTGATGCGCTTGTCCCCCTTCGCTGCGAGGTAGCTCAGAAGCGTTGCGGTGGTGATGCCGCCCGAGCAGCCGCCGGAGATATTCACCTTTTCCGAACCGGTGATCGAATTGACCACGCCGATGACATCGACCAGGGCGGAAACGTAATCCGCAAGACCCCAGTCGCGATGTTCCGGGCCCGGATTGCGCCAGCTCACCACGAAAACCTGGAATCCCTGATCGACGAGATAGCGCGACATACTCTTCTCGGGCGTCAGGTCGAGCACATAATACTTGTTGATCTGCGGCGGCACGAAGAGAAGCGGCATGGCTCGGACCTTGCCGGTCTTGGGCGTGTATTGCAGCAGCTCCAGCATCTCCGTGCGGTAGACGACATTGCCCTCGGTCGTGGCGATATTCTCACCGACCTTGAAGGGCGTCTTGTCCACCTGCGAGGGCATGCCGTGATTGTGACGGAGGTCGTCCAGCGCATGGCGCAGTCCCTGCACCAGCGAAAGACCGCCGGTATCGACCGCCAGTTTCACCGCCGATGGATTGCCGACAAAGCTGTTCGTCGGCGCGACGGCGTCGATCATGATATCGGCGACGAGCATGGCGCGGCCATGTTCGATCGGGTCGAGATCGAGCGATCTGATGAAGCCGTGCATTTCATTGCGAAAGGCGAGCCAGCCCTGCATGACGCGGCTGTAGACCGGGTTCAACTGCCAGGCACGATCGGCGAAACGGCGATCCTTCGGTTCCGGTGCGAACTTGTTCTCCCCGCCGATAATGTCCACGACATTCCGGCCGAAAGAGCCGACATGCTGCATAAAGGTGAAGGGATGGCGCGCCGCGCCGCCGACAATGGCGCCGATGGCAGCGAATACATCCTCCCGGCTGATGCCGACGATGGGGCTCAGCACATTCGGCGTTTCCGCCGCTTCCTCGCCGATCCCCGCTCCAAAATCGTCCTTCTGCCGCCTCGCCATCATGCCCTCCCCGGCACTTATTGGTGCGGCCTGCCCTCCCTCCCCGGAGGGCAGGCCCCGGTCAGCCATGATGCGCCGGGTCGTTGCCGCTCACAAGGGGCACGTTAGGGAAAGCGCGGCCCGGATCATGTCCGGGCGGCCTTAAAGCGACAGGAAGGTCTTTGCGCCGATATTGATCTGGCCCGCCAGTCCCGCATCCCGATGCAGCTCAATCGCGTGGTACTCAGGTGAGTTGACCATGTCGAGCAGCGCGGCGCGGGAGGGATATTCGACCAGGGCCACCTGATCCCAGAGTTCCTCGCACTCGCCGATCATCAAGCCGTCCACCGCGCCGACATAGATCATCCGGCCGCCGAGCCGTTCGATGATCTGCTTCACGGCGAGGCCATAGCGCGTATAGGCCTCGAAGCCGCTGATATGGGCATCGCGTCCATCGGGATAGGCGGCGCGCTCCCTGAACTTCAGCAGGTTGACCATGACGACCGGCCCGTCTTTCGCGGTCCCCGCGCGCTCGAAAAACTCCTCCATCTGCCCGTCATGCGGGCGCATCGTATTCTCGAAACGCATCCGATCCTCTTTCAAAGCAATTGACGCCGCGACGCCCGCCATTATATTGACACTACAAGTGCCATTTTATCGGCCTTCCTTTGCCCCCGGTCAAGCGGAACAGGGCTTCGTGTTCAAAATTCAACCGCCGGGTGAACGGGGATTTCACTAAAACGACGCGGCATCCGTGAGAGAATGGCGGCGAATGACATTGGAGGAGGGATATCGAATGAGCACGCAGATCCGGGAACTGATCGTCAACCGGCAGGATTTCTCGAAGTCGCAATGGGTGAGCCGAGAGGCGGAGGTCGAGGACGGACAAATTCTCATCGAGATCGAAAAATTTGCCCTCACCGCGAACAACATCACCTATGCGGTGGCCGGCGACATGCTGAACTACTGGGCCTTCTTTCCCGCGCAGGAGGGCTGGGGAAAGATTCCGGTCTGGGGCTTTGCGCGCGTCGTCAAATCGAAATGCCCGGCCATACCGGAAGGCGAGCGGCTGTTCGGCTATCTGCCGATGGCGAACTATCTTGTGATGCAGCCCGAGCGCGTGACGCCGGGCAGCTTTCTCGACCTTTACAAGCAGCGCCGCGAGCTGCACCCGGTCTACAATAATTATACGCGGGTGACCGGCGCGCGGGCGCATGAGGATGTCGAGCCGATCCTGAGGCCGCTCTTCACGACCTCCTTCCTGATCGACGACTGGCTCGCGGATAATGATTTCTTCGGGGCAAAACAGGTGATCTCGATCAGCGCCTCGTCGAAGACGGGGCTCGGCCTCGGCTTCTGCCTGAGCCGGCGGCGTCCCGCGGGGCCGGATTCGATCGGCCTCACTTCGGCGGGAAACAAGAACTTCGTGGAAGGCACCGGCTTCTTCGACCGGGCCGTCGCTTATGGCGACGTCGCAAGCCTCGACGCATCGGTCCCCACTGCCGTGGTCGATTTCGCGGGCAATGGAGAAGTGCTCTCGGCGGTGCATCATCACTTCCGCGACAATCTTGTGGAAAGCACGACGGTCGGCCTGTCGCACAAGGATGCGCCGCGCGCGTCCGGCGACCTGCCCGGTGCGAAGCCGCATCTCTTCTTCGCCCCCGACCAGATGAAGAAGCGGAACGAGGAATGGGGCCACGAGGCCTATGAGCGCAAGGTCGGTGAAAACTGGAATGCCTTTGCAAGTGCCGCCGGAAAATGGATGAAGCTCGAGCGCAGCCATGGCGAGGCGGCGATCTCGAAGGTCTATGCGGACATGCTTGCCGGCCGCATCAACCCGGCGGAAGGGCATCTGCTGTCGCTCAAATAGAAGACGAAGAAAGCGGGGAGGAATTCGATGACGATTGAAACGCCGTTGCTGCTCAGCGGTGCGCCGGGCTCGCCCTATACGCGCAAGATGCTGGCGGTCTTGCGCTACCGGCATATTCCCTACCGCTTTTTCCTTTCGGGGCACGACACGCCGAAGACGCTGCCCGCGCCGAAAGTCCAATTGCTGCCGACTTTCTATCTGAAGGAAAACGGCAGCGAGTATCAGGCCGCCGTCGACTCCTCGCCGCTTATTCGCCGTTTCGAGGCAGCGTTCAGCGGGCGGAGTACCCTGCCCCCGGACCCGGTTGTCGATTTCATCGATTATCTGATCGAGGACTATGCCGATGAGTGGCTGACCAAGGCCATGTTCCACTACCGCTGGCATTACAAGCCCGATGTCGAACGGGCGGCGGCGATCCTGCCGCGCTGGCGGGCGGTGACGGCTTCCGAAGACGACCACCTGAAGATGGGGAAGATGTTTGCCGAACGGCAGATTTCGCGTCTCTATGTCGTCGGCTCGAACGACACAACGGCCCCGGTGATCGAGGCGAGCTATGAACGGTTCCTCGGCTGCATGAAGTCGATCCTCGAGAAGCAGCCCTTTGTCATGGGCAAGCGGCCCGGCAGCAGCGACTTCGGCATTTTCGGGCAGCTCACGCAGCTCACACATTTCGACCCAACGCCGATGGCGCTGACGCTTGAGCATGCGCCGCGCGTTTTCGCCTGGGTCGATATCATGGAAGACCTTTCGGGCGTCGAGCCCGCCGAAGGCGACTGGATCGCGCGCGAGGCCGTTCCCGGCACCCTCGGCACGTTGCTCAAGGAAATCGGCCGCGTCTATGCACCCGCGCTGATCGCCAATGCGAAGGCGCTGATGACAGGCGCGGAGAAGGTCGAAGCCGAAATCGACGGTAAACCCTGGGTGCAGCAGCCTTTCCCCTATCAGGGAAAATGTCTGCAGTGGCTGCGTGAAAAGCGAGAGGCGCTGACGGCGGACGACCGGAAGATTCTGGACGGCCTGCTCGCCAGCACGGGCTGCGAAACGCTTTTCGCCTGACGCTTCAGCGTTTATTGCGCGGTGGCGCGACAAGCGCGAGGCCCATTGCCTCGATTACGCGTTTTGCCTGGGCCGGGGAGAGGTTCTGGTCCATGCGCAGGCGCCGCCACATGTCGAAACTCAACAGGGCATCCAGTGCATCGACGACGGTGCGGTCCTTGCGCAGGTCTGCCGGCAGGGCATTGCGCAGAAGTTCGCGCAGACCTGCATTCATCCGCTCCCTGTCCTCGACCAGATAGGTCGAACGGTGAGCATTGGCATCGGCAGCAACGCGGAAAGGCATGATGCGTTCGAAAAGGCGCGACCGCCGCTCGAGCATCTGCTGGAATTTCTCTTCGATGGTGCCGCTCGGCTCCGCCATGTCGAGAAAGGGTTCGGCCTCGACCATCGCCAGCGCACCGATCTCGCGATAGAGGCTTTCCATATCGTCGAAATGGCGGAAGACGGTCCGCAGGCCCACATCGGCGCGGGTCGCAACCTCCTCGGCGCGCGGAGACACATTCCCCTCCCGTATCAGGTCCCGCATGGCCTCGACGATGCGAAGGCGGCTTGCCGCGCTGCGGAGGCGCCGTCCGTCCTGCTTCTTGATGGTATCGGTCATTCGGGGAGACTCATCGAAGGGTTGGGTGCCGCATCATCCCAAACCATGCCTGCAATTGCCACAGGCGAGTGTCGCAATCCGGTCGATTCCGCCTATTCGCCGTTCCCCTGGAGCGCACGGCGGACGCGCCGAAGGATCACGCGCCGCGCCTTGTCGTCGGCCGCCTTGTCGAGCTCCGCCCCGATATCGAGCCAGAGTTCGGACAGATCGTTGTGCCAATCCGTCCGGCCGACATTTTCCGGCAGCAGGCGGCGAGGCGCCGGGCGCTCCCGCGTGGCCGGCGTTTCGGCAAGAAGGTCGAACTCCGAATCCAGAGCCGGGGCGATGATCCGGTCGCCATCGAGCCCCAGCGCCGCAAGCCGTTCATGAAGTCCGGCGATGCCCTCCTCCTCGCCATGGATGAGAATGATGCCGCGCTTTACCGGGCCGCGTTCGGCCACCCAACGGGCAAGGCCCGGTCCGTCTGCATGGCCGGAGAAAATATCGAGCGTGCGGATACGGGCGCGGACCTTCACCTCCTCGCCCTGAATACGGACGGCTTCGGCTCCGTTCTGCAGAATGCGGCCAAGCGTGCCTTCCGCCTGATAGCCGACCATGAGGACAGTGGTGTTCGTTCGCCAGAGGCGGTTCTTCAGGTGATGGCGGATGCGGCCCGCGTCGCACATGCCGCTCGCAGCCACGATGATGTGGCCGCCGTCCATGCGCTCGATCATCATGCTTTCCTGCACGGACTCCGTCGTGCGCAGGAGAGGCGAGCGCATGAGATGGCGGAAGACATCGCCGCCCTCCAGCTCATCGGCATGATCCATGAAGATTTCCGTCGCGCGGATGGCGAGCGGCGAATCCAGGAAGATCGGCACCTGCGGGATGCGTCGTGCATGCGCAAGCGCAAGCAGGTCCGACAGAAGTTCCTGCGTCCGTTCCACAGCGAAGGAGGGTACGATAAGCGTGCCGTTTCCCTTCAGTGCCTCATTCACCTCCCGCGCCACAAGATCACGCCGCTCCTCCAGCGACATGAGCCCGCGCTCGCGCGCGCCGTAAGTCGCTTCGCAGATGATGTAGTCGAGACTGTCGGGCGAGTCCGGGGCGGGATGGAAACTTGTAACCTGAGGACCGATATCGCCGGAAAAGAGGAGCCGCAGGAGAGGGTGCTTCTCATCGCCCGTCTGAAGTTCGATCTCCACCGAAGAGGAACCGAGAATGTGCCCTGCGTTCCAGAACCGGGCACGGATACCCCGGGCGGGCTCGATCCACGTGTCATAGGCCACCGGACTGAAGCTCTGCAGCGTCGCCTCGGCATCTTCGATGCCATAGATCGGCGTAACCTCCGGGCGGCCACGCCGGGCATTGCGCCGGTTGAGCTGCTGCACTTCCGATTCCTGGATGTGGGCCGAATCCGGAAGCATGCAGGTGAGGAGGTCGAATGTGCCATGTGTGGCATGGATCGGCCCCTTGAAGCCCGCCTTTACAAGCTTCGGCAGAAGGCCCGAATGATCGATATGCGCATGGGTGAGCAGCACGAAATCGATCTCTTCCGGATCGAAAGGGAAGTTCGCATAGTTCAGCGCTTTCAACGTTTTCGAGCCCTGGAACATGCCGCAATCGACGAGAAAGCGCGTCTTGCCGGCCTGCAGGAGGAAGCATGAACCCGTAACGGTGCGGGCGGCGCCATGAACGGTCAGCGAAATCGTCATCTTGTACTCAGCTCTTCAGTTCGCCGCGCAGGGCGCCGGCAAGGACCGGCGCAAGGCTGATCGCGTTGGTGGGATGCGGCACGGCATTCGTGGACCAGATGGAGGCCGCGCCCGCCTCGCGCAGCCGCTGCTCGATCTCCTCGCCGAAGAGGGCATGGGTGATGGCGAGATGGATATCGCCTGCCCCCGCCTCCTTCAACCGCGCGATGGCGGTCGCCACGGTGCCGCCGCTCGACACGATATCGTCAAGCAGGAGGATGGTCCGGCCTGCCACATCGCAGTCGGGAAAATCGATCTCGACATTGCGGTCGCCGTGGCGCGTCTTGCGGCCCGCGATGGCCTCGGCGCCGAGTTTCTCACCGACACGGCGCGCCCATTGGATCGATTCCTCATCCGGCCCGGCAACGAGCGCCTGCGGCCCGATCCCCCGCTCTTTCGCAAAGCCGGCAATGGCACCTGCCGCCGTGAGATTCTCAGCCTCAATGGAGGGAAACACTTCCTCGATGCGCGACACGCGGTGCAGATGGGTATCGACCGTGACGACGCGATCGAACAGGGAGGAGAGATAGCGGGACATGGCCTGCTGGCTCACCGCCTCGCCGTCGTGGAAGGCCTTGTCCTGCCGCATGTAGCAAAGATAAGGCGCAACGAGAACGAGCCGCTTCGTACCGCCCCTGCGAAGCGCGTCGGCGGCGAACATGAGCTCGACGAGTTTTTCATTGGGCCGGTCGAGCGGGCAATAAACGAACGACGTCGCCGCGCTGCCCGGCACCGAGACGCGGGACTCGCCGTCCGGAAAACGATGAACCGAGATTTCATGGCATGGAATGTGGAGTTCATGGGCGAGCGCCGCCGCATCGCCGCTTCCATGCGCAAAGGAGAAGAGAGCGGCTCCCATCATGCAGCTCCTCTCTGCAGGGAGGGGCTTGCAAGCGCGAATCCGTTTATCTCCTCCGCCGCATCGACCGCGAAATTGAAATGCGATTCTCCGGCGGAATAGATGCGATAGAGCGGTTCGCCAGCCTCGACGCGATCGCCCACGCGCTTCAGCATCGTCAGGCCCGCTCCGCGATCGAGCGGGGCACCGGCCAGCCGCGCAAGCTGAGCGATACGGAAGCAGTCGATCGAGGCGACGATGCCATCCGCGTCGGCGCAGATGTCCGCCTTGAGGGGACCGGGTACAGCCGCATTGGGCGCCCTGCCCTGCGCGTCGATGATCCTGTTCATGGAAGCGAGCGCAGCACCGCTGTCGAGCAGCTCCCGGGCACGCTCATAACCACCACCGCCGCGGATGGCGGGGTCGGCCTCAAGGACACGACCGGCAAGCTGAAGCGATTTCTCCCGAAGGTCCGCCGGCGCACCATGATCGTTCGCGAGCACAGCCATCACGTCCTGCGCCTCGAGAACGGGGCCCACGCCACGTCCGATGGGTTGCGCGCCGTCCGTCACCAGCACATCGACGTGAATATTCATCGCATCTGCCACGAACTCGAAAAGCTTGCGCAGGCGCATCGCCTCCATCGCGTCCCGCACCTTGGCGGAAGGTCCGACCGGCAGGTCGATCACGAGATGGGTCGAGCCGGCCGCTTTCTTCTTCGACATGATGGAAGCGACCATCTGCTCGCGCGTATCGAGGTTGAGAGGACGCTCCACGCCGATCAGAATATCGTCGGCGGGCGACAGGTTCACGTGGCCGCCCCAGATCAGGCAGCCATTGCATTCCTCGACCACGGATTTCATCTCGTCCATCGGCAGGTCGACCCGGGCGAGCACTTCCATCGTATCCGCCGTGCCGGCAGGCGAGGTGATCGCGCGGGAGGAGGTCTTTGGAATGGTAAGGCCATGCGCGGCCACGATCGGCACCACGATCATGGTGGTCCGGTTGCCGGGAATACCGCCAATGCAGTGCTTGTCCACCACGACCGGCGCATTCCATGTCATGTGGTTGCCGACATCGGCCATGGCGAAGGTGAGATGGAGCAATTCGTCGGTCGTGAGGAAGCCCGCACAGGCGACGAGGAAGGCCGCAATCTCCATGTCGGAATAACGGTAACCGACAATGTCGTGAATGATCGACTCGATCTGGTGCTTGTCCAGCGTCTCGCCGACGATCTTCGCGCGCACATGATCGAGGCTTTGCGGGCTGCGCGCCGGGGCAATGGTGACCGTACCGCCTTCCTGAACCCCGAGACGGCGGAAGGCAGGGTCCGTCAGCCCGATCTCGTCCGGCGCGACCATGGAATGATCGTGGCAGATGTCGAGACTGGCGATGATCGAACGGGCGCCATTATGGACCTCCAGCCGCTTGAAGGCCTGAAAGGCTTCGGGACGGAGCGCGACGCAATTCGAAGCGAGGACCGCCACATTCTCGCGGAGCGTGTCGAGCGGAATGCGGCGTATTCTGAGCATCATCGGTTCAAGAGTTCCTTACGCACGATAGATGGTTTCGCCGCGCTTGATGGTTTCCGCGACAGACAGATTGCGGAGCTGCGATGTTTCGATCTTCACCGGATCCTGCTCCAGAATAACGAGATCGGCGAGCTTGCCTGCCTCAATCGAGCCTTTTATGTCGTCTTCGAAATGCTGCCAGGCGGCGTCGATGGTAATGCCGCGCAGCGCCTCCATGACGTCGATACGTTGTGCCTCGCCCAGCACCTTGCCGCTCCGCGTCTCGCGGTTGACCGCCGACCAGAGCAGCATGCGGCAATCGGACGGCACGACGGGAGAGTCGTTATGCAGCGTGTAGCGCATGCCGCGGTCGATTGTCGAACGCACGGGACTGATGCGGGAGGCACGCTCCTCGCCCAGCACCGAATCCCGGTGCCAGTCACCCCAATAAAAAGTATGCGTGACGAAATAGGACGGAATGACACCGAGCCGTGCCATCTCATCAAGCTGATCTTCGCGCAGCGTTTGCGCATGGATGACCGTCGAGCGACGATCTGCCATTCCATGTTTCACGGTCGCCTTGGCGATGGCCGCGATGAACTGATCCGCCGCCGCGTCGCCATTGCAATGAGCATAAACCTGCCAGCCGCGTGCAAATGCGTCCTCGACAAGGGCGGCCGCCGTCTCGTCGTCCACAATGCGATAGCCGCTGTAATCCTTGTCGAAGCCGGGCGGCACGACTTCATATGGCTTTGTCAGCCAGGCCGTTTTTGCCTGAGGCGAGCCGTCCAGCATCAGCTTGATGCCGCCGACCTTGAAGCCGTTGTAATCGCGCCGCATCTCGATATCGCCCTTTGCAAGGTCTTCGATATGCGTGAAGAAGGGATAGGCGACGACATCGATCTTCAGTCTGTCGCGTTCGGCTGCAAGCGAGAGAAGATCGAAATCCGGGCGGCGCGTCGCACCGTCCTGCGCCGTCGTAATGCCCCAGGCGGCATAACGCTCCTGCACCAGATCGAGCAGATCGAGCAGTTCCTCGCGCGAGGCCTGAGGCAGGCGCGGCATGGCAAGCGAGATGGCGCCCTCCTCCAGAATGCCGTTCGGCTCTCGCGTGCCGGGCCAGCGGCGAATGACACCGCCTTTCGGATCGGGTGTCCCGGCCGTGATGCCGAGCAGCGACAAGGCTGCGGAATTCACGACTGCGACGTGAAGAGAGGCATGGTAGACGAGGATCGGCTGATCCGCCGACACCTCATCGAGGTCGCTTCGGGTGACAGCACGTTTCTCTGCCAGAAGCGAGTCGTCATACATCGCACCGAGCAGCCAGCCTCCGCGGCCGTCACCCGTTCGCTCGCGAAATTTGCGGAGCTCCGACTTGATATCCTCGATGCTGCGGACAGGTCCGGCCGGCTCCGGCGCAAGATTCTGAAAGCCCATCAGCAGCGCCGTCATGGAGATGTGGCCATGGCAATCCACGAATCCAGGCAGCATGGTGCGCCCGGCGAGGTCGACGACCCGTGCATCGCGCCCCACGCGTGCTGCGACGTCGGCTTCGCTTCCCGCAGCAAGGATGCGCCCGCCCGACACCGCGACGGCCTCGGCAAGGGGTGCGGTATCGTTCATGGTGCGGATGATACCGCCGCGATAGACTGTAACGCTGCCTGCCGCATCGAGGCGCGCACGGCGTGTCTCACCGGCCGCCAGTGCCGGCGCGGTGAAGGCAAGCGCCGTCGCAAGACCGGCTGCGGACGCCTCGCCGCTTCGCCCCAGCACGGCGAGGCCTGCTGCCGTCAGGGCCGCGCCTGCGCCGAAGAAGCCGCGCCGGCTCAGCCCCGGATGGCGGAGCCGGTAGGCATCCCAGATATAAGGTGAACAGCAGGGACAGCCGCTTTTATGCGTTTCGGGCCTGTCATGCGCCATGATGCTGTCTCTCTTCAACGGCCGGTGAAATTCGGCTTGCGCTTCTCGAGGAAGGCGGTGACGGCTTCCCGGTGATCCTCGCTGGTCGAGGCGAGCGCGAATTGATCCGCGTCCATGAAGGTCGACACGGCATTGAGCGCAGTCGCTGCTTGGGTTATTCCGCGCTTGGCCATGCGAACGGAAACAGGCGGCAGCGCGGCCACCTTCTCCGCCCAGCGTCGCGCCGTTTCGAGAGCGGTGCCATCGGCGCTGATTTCATCGACGAGGCCCCACTGCTCCGCCTTCGCGGCATCGACCTTTTCGCCGAAAATGGTGAGCTGCTTCGCGCGCGACACGCCGATCAGATTCACGAGACGGGGCTGCGTATGCCAGCTCATGTTCATGCCGAGCGGGATTTCAGGCAGGCGGAAATGCGCGCCCTGCCCCACAATGCGGAAATCGCAAGCGACCGCGAGAGCAACGCCGCCGCCGATGCAGAAACCCTCGATGGCGGCAATCGTCACTTGGTCGAGCGCCTCCCAGGCGTCGCACATGTCCGGGCCGGCACGAAGCATTTCCCGCCGCTCAAGGAGCGAAGCCTCGGCGCGCCTGCCGATGGCCGGGTCCGCGAGATCGGCGCCGCCGGTAAAGGCCTTGCCGCCGGTCAGAACGACGGCGCTGCTGCTCACATCGTCGCGCAGCGCACGGGCGGCGGCTGCCAGATCGCGCAGAAGCTGGACCGACAGCGCATTGACGCGATCGCCGCGATCGAAGCGCAAAATGGTGACGCGGCCCTCGCGTTCGATGGTAATGAAGTCGCCGATCTTTTCGCTGACGGACATGCCCCCTCCGTGGTTCCGGCACGGTCTCTGCGGACCGTTTCGAGGGGAATGATGGCTTCCCGGCGCGGGAAAGCCCAGTGTTTTCCTGTCGCAGGCAAAGGAAAGGCGGCACCTTGCGGCGCCGCCTTCAAGGCCAGGAAAAGCCGGTCAGCTATTGACCATCTGCCAGGAGCCGTCCGGCTGGCGGCAGGCATAACCATAGGCCTGCTCGGCACGGCCGCCGATGGTCACCACCGTCTGGTATTCGCGGCAGTATTGACCGGGATTGGGTTCCCAGGTCCGCAGCGGCGTGACCTCGTAGCCATAGCCGCTATGCGGATCCTGCCAGTAAACGGGGTGGTTCGTGGGCACATATTCAAGCACGTCGCCGACGCAGGCCTGATTGGTGGAGTCGATCAGGCTGCCGAGCACGCCGCCCAGCACTGCACCGATCAGCGCGCCGCCGATGACCGGGCCCGCGCCACGGCCCTGATCCGCCCCGATAACGCCGCCGAGCACCGCCCCGATCGCCGCCCCCACCGCATCGCTGTTACAAGCCGAATAGCGGTAGCCGTAGTTGTAGTCGTCATAGCGATAGACGGAGTCATAGCCGGCGTAGGGGCCATAATAATAATAGTCGCTGTAGCTATAGCCGGAGACGTGGTGGATATAGACCGGCTGAGGGATCGTCACATAGTGATGGACGTTCCTGTAGACGACGACCGGCCCGCGCGAATGCGGTCTGCTGCCGCCGTGCCAGCCATACCATGGCCGGTCCGAATAGACGGGCTTGTAAGGCCGCTTGTACTGCGTCTGGTTGTGAAGATGCTGGCGGCGCTCGCCCGTATCATACCGATGGGTATTCCGCCCAAGCTGCGCGACCTGCTGATAATCGGAACCGCGACGACGCTCGGCGGCATGACGTTGATCCCGCTCGCGCTGCTGCTCGGCCTGACGGTACTGGCTGCGCTGGCGTTCCTGTTGCTCGGCCTGCTGCCTTTGCCAGTCCCGCTGGCGCTGCTGCTCAGCCTGACGATACTGACTGCGCTGGCGCTCCTGTTGCTCGGCCTGCTGCCTTTGCCACTCCCGCTGACGCTGCTGCTCGGCCTGACGATACTGACTGCGCTGGCGCTCCTGTTGCTCGGCCTGCTGCCGCTGCGAGTCCCGCTGGCGCTGCTGCTCGGCCTGACGGTACTGGCTGCGCTGGCGTTCCTGTTGCTCGGCCTGCTGCCGCTGCGAGTCCCGCTGGCGCTGCTGCTCGGCCTGACGGTATTGACTGCGCTGGCGCTCCTGTTGTTCGGCCTGCTGCCGCTGCCGGTCATGCTGCTGCCGCTCGTTCCCCCGGCCCTCGGACCAGCCACCGCCCCGCCCTTCCCAAGGAGAGGCGACAGCCGGGGCTGCCAGAATGAGGCAGAGCACGGACGCTACGGAAAGAGTGAGCGGATGAGTGGTGTGACGCGCCATTGAAGCGCCTCCTTCGACTTTTCGGCCGGATTCGGCCTGCAAAGCGAGTTTTCCACCGTGAAGCTGAACGCCGCGTGAACTGTTTGTTAATCTATGCGGCAATGCGCCCGTTGCTTTGTTCCCGTAACCCCTCCAAACCCGATCTGGCCCACAAATATCCGGAAGGAAAGGCATGCCCGCCGACAGCACCACGAAATCCGCTTATGAGACATTTCTCAGCGCCGCGTGCGAACGGCTCGGCTATAGCGACACGATCGCTTCGCTGCTGACCCTGGCTGCCATGGAGATCAAGGTCGAAATCCCGATCGTGCGGGATAATGGCGAACTCGCGATCTTCACCGGCTACCGGGTACAGCACCAGAATGCGCGAGGTCCCTGCAAGGGCGGCCTGCGGTATCACCCCCAGGTCGATCTCGACGAGGTGCGCGGTCTTGCGTCGCTTATGACCATGAAGACCGCGTTGGTGAACATTCCGCTTGGCGGCGGCAAGGGGGGCATTACCTGCGACCCCAAGGCCCTCTCGCTGCGCGAACTTGAAACCCTGACCCGGAAATTCGTGAAGCGCATCCATCGCGAAATCGGACCGAACAGCGACATCATGGCGCCGGATATGGGCAGCAACGCGCGGGTGATGGGCTGGATCCATAGCGAATATTCGGCCATCTACGGCCATTCGCCTGCCGCTGTGACGGGCAAGCCCGTCTCGCTCGGCGGCTCCGCCGGGCGGGAAACGGCTACCGGCGACGGCATCGGCATGGTGATCCGGGAATATGCGAGACACCGGAATCTCGCACTCGATGGCATGACGGCCGTGATCCAGGGCTTCGGCAATGTCGGCATAAACACGGCACGCGCCCTGCAGCGGCTGGGCATCCGGGTGACCGCCATATCGGACTCCCGCAGCGCCGTCTACCGCGCGGAAGGGATCGATCTCGACGCGCTTATCCAGCGCAAGCGGGAGCGCGGCTCGCTCGCGGAGGCGCCGGAGCACGAGGAAATCGAGCCTGCCGCCCTTCTGGAAACGAAATGCGATTTCGCGGTTCCCGCAGCACTTGAAAACGCCATTACCGAAAAGAATGCCGGGCGCATCTCTGCCCGGGCCGTGGTCGAAGGCGCGAACGGCCCTCTCACCTGCGAAGCGGACCGTATGCTCCGCGAGCGCGGGATCGACGTCGTGCCGGATATTCTGGCCAATGCCGGCGGCGTGATCGTGTCCTATTTCGAATGGATTCAGAACCTTCAGCGCGAGGTCTGGCCGGTGGAACGCGTGGAAAGCGAACTCGACCGCATAATCGGCAACGCTGCCCGGGAGGTCTTCATTCATGCCCGCGAAAAAGGCCTCGACATGCGCTCGGCCGCTTTCGACATCGCGGTCGCGCGCGTGAAGGAAGCGCTCGACGCAACCGGTTTCTGACCGCCATCGAACTGCCATAAGGTTCGTGTAAGGCTTCGCGTGTTAGGCTCGGGGTCGAATCATCGCCACCCGCCGCCCCGGATGTTCGCCCAAGATGCCAGACATTCCATTTCTGCATGCCCTGATCCTCGGCATCGTCGAAGGAGCCACGGAATTCCTGCCCGTGTCCTCGACCGGCCATCTGGTCATCGCGGGAGACATGCTGGGATTCGACTCAGTCCCGGGCGAAGTCTTTGAAACTTCCATCCAGATCGGCGCCATTCTGGCGATCTGCACGCTTTACCGGGAGCGCCTTCAATCCGTGGTTTCGGGATTGTTCACCGGCGACCCCGCAGCGCGGCACTTCACCATCGCCATCATTCTCGCCACGCTGCCGATGATCGTGCTTGGCGCCATCTTCTATAAATTCATCGTGACGTTTCTCTTCTCGCCGCTTGTGGTGGCAACTGCCTTTATTCTGGGCGGCGCGGCGATCATCATCATCGAACGGCTGCATATCGAGGAGAAGGTGAGCGAGGTCGAGGAGCTGACGCCGCTCACCGCGCTCAAGATCGGGGCTTTCCAGTGCCTCGCCCTCATTCCAGGCATGTCCCGGGCGGGGGCCACGATCATCGGTGCGCTGCTTGTCGGTGTCGAGCGGAAGACCGCTGCGGAGTTTTCTTTCTTTCTCGCGATTCCGGTCATCCTCGGCGCCACGGTCTTCGACGTTCTCGGCAACCGCGAACTGATCAATGGCAGTCACCTGCCCGTGCTGGCGGTGGGCTTCATCACGGCGTTCCTGTCGGCGCTGGTGGTCGTCAAATGGTTCGTGGGCTTCGTCAGCCGACACGGATTTTCCGTCTTCGGCTGGTACCGGATCGCTTTCGGCACTCTGCTGCTCGCCTTTTATCTGTCCTGACGCGAGACGCGGAGCTCGAATCCGGGGCGAAACGTAAATTCCATTTAACCAAGCATTATGAGTTTGGCACTAGTCTCTCGCTCTACGCCCAAGGGTTGGCATGGGGCTTCCGGGGACTAATGACAGAGCAAAAAAGCCAGGCTGTTGCCGAGGATTGGCTGGAGGTGGCGCGCCGTAACCCGCAGCGCGGCGCTCCAAATTCGGGTCATTCCGGCGAGGCAGCGCCATCGGATGCCACAGACTACGGTATGGACCGGATCAGCCTGCGCTTCCGGAACCCTGAGCTCGAACACCGCTACAACCTTGATAACTATGAGCGGCAGATCGGGCTGATACGCCTTTCGATCGCGATGGGCGCCGTCATCTTCGCCCTCTATTCCGTGGTCGATCCCTTCATCATCCCCGAAGTGACCTATGAAGCCTGGGCGATCCGGCTCGGCATTGCCTGTCCGCTCCTCTTCGCCATCGTTGCGCTGTCCTATCTGCCGGGCTTCTCATACCACCATCAGGGACTCCTCTCCTTCGCGATGGTCATACCCGGCCTGGCCGTGGTGGGGATGATCGCGGTGGCCGAAGCGCCGGGCAATTATCTCTACTATGCAGGCATCCTCATTATTCTGAGCTATGCAAATTGCCTTTGGCGGTTGCGCTATCACTACGCCGTCATTTCCACCGGCTTCACCTGCCTCGCCTATGAATATGTGGTGCTTTTCGTGAATCCGATTCCAGCAAACATGCTGATCAACAACAACGTATTCCTGTTGTTCGGCGTGGGCGTCAGCATGTTCGTGAACTATGTGCAGGAATACAAACTGCGCGTCAGCTTCGTCGACAACGAGAAACTGCGCGCCGAGCAAAGGCGTTCCGAACGGCTGCTCAGCCGGTCGGAAGCAGCGAACCGGGCGAAGAACGATTTCCTGGCCATCATGAGCCACGAACTGAGGACGCCGCTCAACGCCATCATCGGCTTCTCGGAGATCATTTCGAACCAGATGTTCGGACCGGCAGGCCAGCCGAAATATGTCGACTATGCTGCCGACATCAAGGCGAGCGGCGCGCATCTCCTCAGCATCATCAACGACATCCTCGACATTTCGAAGGCCGAGGCCGGCAAGCTGCAGCTCGAGGAGGAGCCGATCGACCCCGTCGAGGCGCTGAACCGGACCATGCGCATGTTCCGTCAGCGCGCATCGGAACTCGGCGTCGACCTCACCTTCCGCGTCCGCGACGATATTCCCTGGCTGATCGCCGATCCGCGGCTCTTCAATCAGGTCGCGATCAACCTGACGTCCAATGCGCTCAAGTTCACGCCGGAGAACGGCAATGTCTGGGTCGAACTCGGGTTCAACACCGCCGGCGATCTCGTTCTTAGCGTCAAGGATACGGGCATCGGCATCAAGGCATCCGATCTGGAGCGCATCTTCGAACCTTTCGTGCAGGTCGAGGATGCCATGTCCCGCACCCATCAGGGCACTGGCCTCGGCCTCCCGCTGGTGCGCAAGATCATGAATCTGCACGGCGGCACGATCGAACTCGAAAGCAAGGTCGGCGAAGGCACGGCGGCCCACGCGACCTTCCCCAAAAGCCGCTTCGTGGCGCCCGAAGCCAGCCAGTTCAGCTGGAAAGCGGGTTAGCCGGCCCGTCAGGCCGGTTTGTCCGCAACCATGAGGTAGATGCATTTCGTCGCGTCGATCTCGACGGTCACATTCTCCACGTAGAGCCCCTCAAGCAGGTCGAGCATGTCCTGCTCGGTGCGGTAGATCAGGCTCCAGTCGGTCACGAATTCGAGCGGCCACTCGCAGCTTTCCCGGCCCTTCCTCACATTGGCGAGAATGAGCTTGCCGCCCGGCTTCACCTGCTCATAGAGATCGCGGGTGAGCGCCTTGGCGCGTCGCGCCGAAAGATAGTCGTAAAGTCCGAGACTGTAGATGACGTCCTGTGGCGGCAGGGCACGGAAGAGCGCGCCTGCCTTCAGAAGCTGGGCAAAGGATGCCTGCAGGCATTGCACCTTGGCGCGGCCGGCATGGCGGACGACCTCCGGATAGGCATGCTCATAGGCATGGGTGAGCGCGCGATGATCCTGATCGATCAGGGTGAAATTCACCGGGCGTGGGAGTTCGCCGATCTTCAGATAGTCATAGACCTCATAGGCCGAGCCGCAGCCGAGATTGGCGATGTTGAGCGGCACGTCGCCCGGCTCTTCCGCAATCCGGTCGGCAATGATCTTCTGCGTCATGCGCAGCCGCGTGCCGACGCAGGCCCCGGTTTCGATACCGATCCGGTGCAGCAGTTTTTCATAGGGCGTATTGCCGACGCGCTGCCACTCATAGACATAGTTCATGATCTGGTAGTCGCCGGGATAGCCGAGCGGCTTTTCGTAGCAACGCTTCATGACGGCGCCCGGCATGAAATCGGGCGTCAGCACGCGTTCGGCATAGCGCTTGTGGCGGGCGAGCATGGCCGGGTCCGACCAGACGGGCTCCAGTATGTCATTGCCGCGATACCAGAGCTCCTGCCATTGCGGCACGATGCGTTCCTCGCAGGCGATCAGTGCTTCGAGCAGCAGTTTCTCGCGCTCGGGCCCGGTCGCCTTCAGGCGCGCTTCATAGGTCTCCAGCAGATCCTTGTAAGAGCGGAAGAGATTGACGATTTCGGTGCTGAGCTGGAGGAACTCCGGCAGGATGTCTTCCGACATGCCGAAGCGCGGATCGGCAAGCGCCTGGCTCAGCACCAGATTGTCGTGCTCGCTGATGATCGCAGGAATATCGAGATAGCCGGAGGTGAATTCGAGGCCGACAAGCGTGCGGACGCCATGGGGCTCGATACGGCGAATCCGGCCGGAGCCTTCATAAAGCCGAGCGTTGCCGACACGAAGCTCGAACGGCATTTCCTCGCCGATCCGCGCTTCCCAGCCCTCGGCGCGTGAACTCTGGACCGCAAGTCCGGTCATGCTGAGATTCTTGAGCGCTGTCTGCTCGTTTTCGATGAAAACGGCAGGAACAGCCTCGCTGAAAAGCTGTTCGGGCCGGAAGCGCTCCGCCCGGTAGAACATTCGCCGGCCTTCCGCCCCGGTAAGCTGTTCGTAAGTTCTGATCACTGGCCCCACCCCGGATTTACTCGATTACAACTTAACTCAACCGCACTGCACCATAGTGGAATGCGTAGTTCAGCGCATCACAAACCTTAACGAATGATTAACGCGGCTCGGTAACTCCTTCCAGAACCACATTTTTATCCCGCGGCGGCCCGCGCATGACGAGCCCGGAAATTCTCAAGAATCCTCATGACGGGCGGCAGCATCAGCCAGTCGATGAAGAGATTGGAGAGGATAACGAGGGCCGTCATGGCACCGAGCAGGCGGTTCACCTCGAAGCCCGAGAAGACGAGAATGCCGAAACCGACGGTCAGAGATACGGTGATGACGAGCATGGCCACCCCCACCGTCGCGAAGACATGATTGATCGCCTCGTCGGGCGGCAGGCCCCTTTCCCGCGCCTGACGGTACATCAGCAGGAAATAGATCGTGTCGTCGACGATGAGACCGATCGTCATGGCAGTCACGACCGAGGCCGCCAGGCCGATTTCCCCATAGAAGAGCCCCCAGAGACCGAAGCCGACCAGAGACGGGAGCAGATTGAGGAATATGCTCAGGGCGCCGAAGACGGCGCTCCTCAATGCCAGTCCCACAATGACCGCGATAACGACAAGGGACACGAGCGTTGCGAGGATCATCGAGCGGATATTGGAGCCGGAGAGATTGGCGAAGAGGACGTTGAGCCCCGTGCCGCGGGTCTGCATCTCAGGCGGCGCATTCGCCGCAAGCCAGGCCGACGCATTGTTGTCGAAGTTCCGGATCTCGGCCGAGGTCATGTGCCGCAGGATCGCCGTGACGCGGCTCGAGCTGCGCGCGACGTCGATCCGGTCGTTGAGCGAGGCACCGAAAGGCAGCGAAAGCTCGTAAAGCAGGAAATACTGCGCGATGGTTTCCCTGTCGCCGGGCAGGCTGCGGCCGGCGGCGCCCGGATTCATCGCATCGTGAACACGCTCCGTGATGTCCGAGACGAGTGCCACGCTGACCACGCCCGGCTGCGCCCGGAGCCAGTCGCCGAATTCGGCAAGCTTCGCCTGATAGGCCGGATCGAAGACCCCGCCGCTCTCGCCCGAACCGATATCGAATTCCACGATGTTGATGCCTGTCAAATGGTCCTCGGCATAGTCCGACGCCTGACGGAAATCGAAATGCTCGTCGAAATAGCGGGCGAAATCGTCATCGAGCCGAATGCCGGTGAGCCAGACCGCACAAGCGACGACGACAACGCTGCAGAAGAAGAACAGCTGGCGGTAGTAGCGATTGACGAAATGCCCGAGCCCCACCATGAAGCGTTCGGAGCGCTGCACGGCAGGTTTCAGCTTCATCAGCGAGAGAACGGCCGGTAGCCAGGTGAAGGTGAAGATGAAAGCGATCGCGATACCGAGGGCCACGATATTGCCTTGCTGGCGAAGCGGCGGTGCATCGGCGAGATTCATCGACAGGAAGCCGACGATCGTGGTTCCGCTTGTAAGAAAGATCGGCCAGAGATTGACCGACACTGCTTCCGCAATGGCTTCGCGCTGCGTCAGGCCTCGCCCCAGCGCATTGAGCGCCGTTGTGACGAAGCGCACGGCCGCTGCCATGTTCACCGTCATGATGACGACCGGCGAGGAAACGGTCGAGGTGTTGAGGTCGTAGCCCCACCAGCCGACGATACCCATGGCGGCAGCGCTCGACAGGCCGAGCAGCGACAGGATGGCGAGGCTCGGCAGAAGCGACCGCACGAAGACGAGCATCACGAGGCCGGTCACGCCGAGGCTGATCGGAATGAGATAGATGATGTCGATCATGGCCGCTTCGGAGAAGGTCGCCATGAGCATCACATTGCCGGTGAGCCTGACTTCGATGCCGGGATGGTCCGCCTCGAAATCCGCTGCCAGGGCGCGCACGGCATCCACGATCTCCCTCACCTGGGCGGAGGCTTCGTCCGGCAGGTTGAAGTTGACCACCACACCCGCCGTCTCCGCATCCCCCGAAAGGAGGCGGTCGCGGATCAGCAGATCGTCGAGCGCAATGCGTTCGATCTCGTACGCTTCTTCCGCGCCGAGCGCCGCATCGCTGGCGACGAGATCGCCGACCGAGAAACTGTCGGCATCGGAAGCGACATGCGGGAAATTCGTCAGCGCGTCGACACGGGTCGAATGCGGCAGGGTCCAGGCGCGGGAAACGAGATCGCGAAGCGCGGCCAGCGTTTCGGGCTCGGTCATCTTGCGGCCCGGCGCGGAGACGACCATCAGGACGCTGTTGTCCTGTCCGTATTTCGCCTCGAAATGCCTCAGCGCGGCGTAATCCGGGCCTTCGGGATTGAAGTAGACCCGCGTGTCGTAGGAAAGGGAGAAATTGAGGATACCGAGCGCCGCCGCCGCGAAGGCCGCAAGGCACAGCAGGATCGTCGCGCGCGGATAGCGCAAGAACGGATTTCTGGTCTTGTCCATGAACTGCAGGCCCCCCACCCCGATTCACTCCGCGCGCGCGTAAGGTGATCCATTCCGGGACAAAAGAAAAGGCGCGAGTTTACCCGTCGTTAACGGGACCACCTGGCGGAGAAACCAGGATTTAACCGGCTTTATGGCATTAAGGATGTTGGCCTCCGTCCCGGCGGGCGAAGGCGCGAATTTCCGGTAGCGCCGCGGTGGAAGGCGGGGCGCCGCCAGAAGGCATCGGAACCATGAGCAAGGCGACGCAGGTCAATCTCGCGACAGTCGGCAGCGATGAGCTGAAGGCAATGCCGATTGCTGTCTTCAATGCCTGCCTTGCCCAGATGTCCGCCGAGGCGATCGCGCGTTTCAAGCGCATGCGCAAGCTGAGCGATGTGCAGAAAGCAGCCGTCGAGCGCGCACTCACCGAGGCTGCCCAAGGCAAGAAACCCGTCAGGGGCGAAGGAGCGGCGCCAGGCCCTGCGAAAAGCGAGGGCGGCAAGGCGGCGCCCGTCGAGGCCGCCGCATCGAAACAGCCTGTGCAGGCGTCCTTTCTGAAGGATCTTCTGCTCCGGATCGCCGCATGGTGGGACGGCGTCGACACGGATGCGCTGGCCCGCTCGCGCGGCATCAAACGGTGGAAGCCCAGAACGAAGATCAAGGAACCCGCGCCCGAGGCGCCGCCGCCGGAGGAACCGGCGCCCTCGCCGCCCCTTACACGCGTCGAATTGCTCCAGAGGCTCTGGGGCGAGGGGTTCAGTCTTCCGGGCGGCGGCGACTTTGCCCTTCGCGTTGCGGCGCCGGCGCGGCTCGCCAAAGGCGATATCTGCCTCGATCTCGCGCCGGGCCTCGGTGGCGGCATGCGCACCATCGCGCAAGCGACGGGCGCACACCTGACCGGCATCGAAAGCGACCGCGAACTGGCTCAGGCGGCCGCCGCTCTCTCCGAAGCTGCAGGTATGACGGAAACAGCGAGCATCCGGCCTGCGGAATTCAGCGGCCTCGACGACGGCGATTTCGGCCCGGCCGGTCAATATTCGGCTGTGATGATGCGCGAAGCGATGTTTGCGGTAGACGACCGCGAGGGAATGCTCGCCGCCATTCACCGCTCGTTGAAGGATGGCGGCTCGCTGCTGCTCACGGATTTCGTCCTCGACGGGGATCCCGACCGGCCTGTCTCGCAAGCGGTCGCGCATTGGCGGACGGCGGAACCTGACGGTGCCGATCCATGGACGGAAGCCGACTACCGGGAAGCCCTGGCAGCGCAAGATTACATCGTGGAAAGGTTCGACGATATCACCGCGAAATATCTGCCTCTCGTCAAGGAAGGGCTGCGCCGATTCCACGATTGCCTGCAAAACGCCAAACTTCCGCCGGAAACGCTTCCCATCTTGATGCGTGAGGGCAATCTATGGCTTGCGCGCAATCAGGCCCTCGAGTCGGGACATTTGTCCCTCGTGCTCATTCAGGCGCGACGTGCCGTTCCCCAGGAAAGGCCAGAGTTCGAAGAAGAGGAAGCCGTTTCGGATGAAGCGGCCCATATCGAAGATGACATCTCACTGGAGCAAGGCCGTGACTAGGCGGCCCACGGAGTTTCAAATGCCGGATCACATTCCCCGCTCAACCGGAGGCGGACGCCGCATCGAACCGATATTCGACGCCTCGGGCACACTCAGACGCCATGCGCTGAGCCGGAGCGACACCGCCACGCGCAAGACCGAGACGGGCGACAAGGGCGACGAGTAAGGCTTCAGCCGATTTCGAGGCTGTCGTCGTCCTTTTCATCCATCGCAGCTTCGCTGCGTTCCTTGTGACGGCGATACCGGACGACGGCCACCGGAATGGACGCGAGATAAATCGCGCAGAGAGCCGAGAAGGCGATCCAGGGATAGCTCAGGATGATCGCCGCGCTCATACCCACCAGCAGAAGAATGGGCAGGACCATGTCGCGGCGGATACGCAGCCCCATGCGCTTGCCGGAAAATGTGGGAATCTGGCTGACCATCAGAAATGCGATCGCCATGGCGTGAAGTGCGATCAGGATGGGCACGTCCTGCATCCAGTTTACGCCGATGAAGGACAGGTAGAGCGGCAGCATGACGAGGCCCGCCGCCGCCGGCGCCGGTACGCCGACGAAGTAGTTTCCTGTCCAGACCGGCTTGTCCGGATCCTCCAGAGCGACATTGAAGCGCGCGAGACGTAACGCAGCGCAGACCGAAAAGCCCAGCACCGCGATCCAGCCGATCCCGCCGATATCGCCGAGCGACCAGAGATAAAGCACGACGACGGGTGCCACGCCGAAATTCACGAAATCGGTCAGCGAGTCGAGCTCGGCCCCGAATTTCGACGAGCCATGCAGCAGCCGCGCGATGCGGCCGTCCAGCGCATCGAAGACCGAAGCGATGATAATGGCAACGACTGCCGCCTCGAAACGCCCCTCGATCGCGAAGCGGATCGCCGTCAGGCCCGCGCAAAGGGCCAGAATGGTGATCGCATTCGGAATGATCGTGCGGACGGGCAGTTGCGCGAATTGCCTCGCCCTTCGCGCGCGCATGCTGTCGCCGGCCCGGAAACCGGGCCCGGGACGGGGTTCGAAGGGCGGTGTCGGCTCGGCCATATCCTCAGGCCTTTCGCTTCGGTTAAAGGTGGTACGGAGCGGCGAGCGCCTGGTCGGCAAGAACGGTCTCGCCCGCAATCGCCGTCTGGCCGACGGCGACCAGCGGTACGGCGCCTTTCGGCAGATAGACATCGAGGCGGCTGCCGAAGCGGATGATACCGAAGCGTTCGCCCGCCGCCAGGTCGTGGCCTTCCGTGACGTCGCAGACGATGCGACGCGCCACAAGGCCGGCGATCTGGACGACAACCACTTCCTCTCCGTCCGGACGTTCGATCACCAGCGAATTGCGCTCGTTCGCGTCGCTCGCCTTGTCGAGGTCGGCATTGAGGAAAAGGCCGGGCCTGTAGGCCACGCGCTTCACCTTGCCCGCCACCGGCGCGCGGTTCACATGGCAATTGAAGACATTCATGAAGATGCTGACGCGGGTGCGCGTCATGTCGCCAAGGCCGAGTTCCTCGGGCGGTGTTGCCTCGGTGATCATGTTGACCACGCCGTCCGCGGGGCTGATGACGAGCCCGTCCCGCAGCGGCGTCACACGATCGGGATCGCGGAAGAAATAGAGGCACCAGAGCGTCAGGATAACGCCGATCCAGCCCAGCGGATTCCAGATCATGAAAAGGACGACGGTCACCGCCGCGAAGATGATGACCCAGCGATGCCCCTCGCGGTGAATAGGCGTCAGTATCGAAGTCAGGCTGTTCATGGATTCTATCTGATCTCTTGTTGCCCCATTGCAAGCCAGTGTAGCCTGCGGAGCGTCTCTGGTTAAGCAATTCCGGGGTCAGGCAAATCCGGGGTCTGCCTCGGCACCTGCCCGCAGCCGCTGCGGCTGTTCCATATCTTCCGCCCCGTCTTCCTCGCCGGGGTCCTCGCCCGCCGCCTCGCGCTCGCGCTGCCGGTTCCACATGGCGGCGTAGGCCCCGTTGCGGGCCAGCAGTTCCTCGTGCCTGCCCCTCTCCTCCACCCGGCCGCGATTCAGCACCACGATTTCATCCGCATCGACCACAGTGGAAAGCCGGTGAGCAATGATGAGCGTGGTCCGGTTTTCCGATATCCGCCGCAGTGCCGTCTGGATTTCGCGCTCCGTATGCGTATCGAGCGCGGAGGTCGCCTCGTCCAGAAGAAGGATGGGCGGATTCTTGAGAATGGTGCGGGCGATGGCGACGCGCTGTTTTTCTCCCCCCGACAGTTTCAAGCCGCGCTCTCCGACGCGGGTTTCATAGCCATTGGGCAGGCTGTCGATGAAGGAGCCGATCTGGGCGAGGCTCGCGGCCTCCTCCACTTCGGCGTCGCTCGCCTCCGGGCGGCCATAACGGATGTTGTAGCGGATCGTATCGTTGAACAGCACCGTATCCTGAGGAACCATACCGATGGCGGCGCGGAGCGATGCCTGCTGCACATCGCGGATATCCTGCCCGTCTATGCGCACGGCGCCCTCAGAAATATCGTAGAAGCGGAACAGGATGCGCGCGATGGTGGATTTTCCGGCGCCGGATGGTCCGACGATGGCAAGCGTACGTCCGGGCTCCACACGGAAGGAGACGCCGTCCAGGATTTTCCGGTCGGGATCGTAGAAAAAGCTCACATTGTCGAATTCGATGGCGCCGCCCTCGATGCGTAGCTCCGGCGCACCGGGCTTGTCCATGATTTCCGCCGGCACCTGCATCAGATCGAACATCGTCTCCATGTCGATCAGGGCCTGACGGATTTCGCGGTAGACCGTGCCAAGCAGGTTGAGCGGCTGGTAGAGCTGGATCAGATAGGCATTCACCATCACGAAGGCGCCGACGGTGAGCGCGCCATCGGCGATGCCCTGCGCGGCCATGAGCATGAGCGCCGTGAGCCCCGCGCTGAAGATCAGCGTCTGCCCCGTGTTAAGCACCGAAAGCGAGGTCGTCGTCTTGATCGCGGCGCGCTCATACCCCTGCATGGAGCGGTCGAAACGGCGCGCCTCATGGTCCTCGTTGCCGAAATATTTGACCGTCTCGTAATTCAGCAGGCTGTCGACCGCCTTGGTATTCGCTTCCGTATCGAGATCGTTCATCTCGCGGCGGAAGCGCGTCCGCCATTCGGTCACCGCGAAGGTGAAGACCATGTAAAGCAGAACGGTGCCGGCCGTGACGAGCGAGTAGCGGATATCGAAAGCATAGGCGAGGATGATGCAGACCAGCACGAGCTCGATGATGGTCGGTACGATGTTGAAAAGCGAGAAGCGCAGCAGAAAGTCGATGCCCTTGGTGCCGCGCTCGATCACGCGCGACAATCCGCCGGTGCGCCGCTCCAGGTGGAAGCGCAGCGAGAGCGCATGCAGATGGCGGAAGGTTTCGACCGCGAGTTCGCGCACCGCGTTCTGCCCGACCTTGGCGAAGACGGCATCGCGCAACTGCGCCAGCGCCACCATCATGATGCGTGCGAGACCATAGGCGGCAATCAGCATGACAGGCACGATGAGGACGGCGGCAGCCACCGTGTCGGGCGTCAGCCGGTCCACCGCTTCCTTGTAGAGGAAAGGCACATAGACGGTGATCGCCTTCGCGCCGACAAGCGCCACCATGGCGAAGACGACGCGGGCCCGGAGGTCCGTGCGGCCTTTCGGCCAGAGCCGGGGGAGCATGGCCAGAAGCGTCTGCCAATGGCGCCCGCGCGCAGGCGCCGCCCCGCCCGTTACCGGGTGGGGTCCGTGCCGGGTCGCGATGTTCAGCCGCCTTGGCATGAAGCGCCGTTTCCTTGCTCTCAGACCACATGAGAACGCCCCATCCGGCATCCGGACAGGGCGTAATTCACATTATACATAAGGTTTTTCCGGCCGGGGACAATGCCTCGCCGGAATCCCGGTCAGCGGGCCGGGGTTTCGAAGATCTGGCCCGGATAGATCAGGTTCGGGTCGCGGATCTGGTCCTTGTTGGCCTCGTAGATGACCGTATAGCTGAAGCCGGAGCCATAGAGGCGACGGGCGATGTTCCAGAGATTGTTGCCCGGCTGGATCACCACCTTGCCCTCGCGGAGCGCGGCCAGCACGGCCTGCGGCTCTCCCCGCTCGAAGGGCACCTCGATCCGGCCCACAACGCGGCCTTCCTCATCCACATGGTCGACGCGGAGCGCATATTGGCCGGGGGCGATTTCCGTGGAAGGGGTGAGTTCCCAGCGCCCCTCGGCGTCGGCCCGGGTCTCGCCCACTGGATCGCCGCCGACATAGATGCGCACCGTGGCGCCCGGGTCAGCCCGTCCGGAAATGATGACATTTCCCTTTTCGTCGTAGTCGATGGTTTCGAGAACGAGGCCGCCCGCGTCCGCGGGAACCCCTGGGCCCTGCAGCACCTTGCTCGCCTTGCCAGGCTCGCTTCGGACGACAAGCGTCTGGCCCTGTGCGCCTTCGGGCACCGAGACGGTCACGGTCTGGCGGCTGTCCTTCGTGCTGCCATCGGGATTGCGCGCGGTCAGCGTGAGTTCGATGGTGCCGGGGCGAAGGGGTTCTTCGAGGACCATGACCCATTCGCCGCGCTGGTCCGCCGTGGTTTCGGCGGCCACCTGCCCGTTCGCCTTGAGTTCGACGCGGGCGCCGGGCAGCGCGCGGCCGGCGGCGATGGTCGAGCCATCGCGTTCGACGCGGACGATATCGAAGGTCGGGATGGAGGGGTCTTCGGCCACTTCCTCATCGGCCTCGGGAGCGGCAGGGTCTTCGACGGCCACCTCCGAAGGCGCGGGCTCACCATCGCCGCGCAGGAAAAACCAGTAGCCCCCGAAAAGCAGAATTACCGCGACGACGAACGCACCAATGATTGCGCCCAGTTTCATTTGCCTGTTTCCTTCCCCATACCCGCCGTGCCGGAACGGCACGTTCCGGCGCCATCGACCCAATTTACCGCCTAGCTTGCAATTACGGCACCAATGTGAAACCTCGCATGCCTGTGTTTGCCTGAATAGCGGAATCATACCGGCCATGAAGCTCACAAGTCTTTGCGTCTATTGCGGTTCCAGCACCGGGAGCAACCCTTCCTACATGGCGGCGGCGGACCGTTTCGGCCATCTGATGGCACAGTCCGGGGTGCGGCTCGTCTATGGCGGCGGCGGTGTCGGCCTGATGGGTGCGGTGGCGCGGGCGGTGCTGGCGGGCGGCGGCGAGGTGACCGGCATCATCCCCAAATTCCTGACCGAGATCGAAGTGCAGTTCAACGAGGTGAGCGAACTCGTCGTCACGGACAGCATGCATGCCCGCAAGCAGCTCATGTTCGAGCGGTCGCAGGCCTTCGTGGCGCTGCCGGGGGGCATTGGCACCGTCGAGGAGACGATCGAGATGCTGACCTGGGCGCAGCTCGGGCGGCACAGCCAGCCCATCGTGATCGCCAACCTGAACGGCTTCTGGGACCCGATGATCGAATTGCTCGATCACATCATCAAGGCGGGTTTTGCGCGCTCCAATATCCGCAGCATCTATTCGGTGGTGGACAAGGTGGAAGACATCCTGCCCCGCATCGAGGCCTCGCTCTAGCGCTCCTTGTCGAGACCGGCGAGGCGGCGCAATTCGCGCTCGCGGACCCATGTGTCGAAGCTGAATATGCCGAGCGCTATCCAGATCAGCCCGAAGGTGACGAGCTGGCCCATGCCGAAGGGCTCGTTATAGAGGAAGACGGCGATCAGGAAGGATGTCGTCGGCACCAGATATTGCATCAGGCCGAGCGTCGTCAGCCTTATGCGCTGCGCGCCATAGGTGAAAAGAATAAGCGGCACCGCCGTCATCGCGCCGGAAAGCACGAGAAGAACATCCGTGTAGAGACCCGCATGTCCGAATGTCGCGCCGCCATGCGCCGACATCCAGAATAGCCAGGCGATGCCGAAAGGCGCCAGGATGACGACTTCGACGAAGAGCCCTTCCAGCGCCTCCGCGCGGACCACTTTCTTCAGATAGCCATAGGCCGCAAAACTCAGCGCGAGGAAGAGCGACACGACGGGCACGAAGCCGAGCGCGAAGGTGAAATAGAGAACCGCCGCCGCGGCGAGACCGATGGCAAGTTTCTGCGCGCGGGACAGGCGCTCGCCGAGCAGCAGCACGCCGGCCAGCACGCTCATCAGCGGATTGATGAAATAGCCGAGGCTCGTTTCGAGGATGCGGTCCGAATTGACGGCCCAGATGAAGACGAGCCAGTTGGAGCCGATGATGAGCGAGGTCGCCGTGAGGATCAGCATGGCGCGGCGGTCGCGCAGCACCGCCACCAATTGCGCGAAACGGCCGAAAATGGCGATGCAGAGGGCGACGAGAAGCAGGCTCCAGAGCGCGCGATGCGCAAGGATTTCCATCGGCACGACATGCGCGAGCTGGCGGTAATAGATGACGGAGAGGCCCCAGAGCAGATAACCCCCGCCCGCCGCCGCCGCGCCGAGGGCGGCTTCGCTCGCGAAGGAGGCAGGCGGCTTGTTCATGGGGCTGATCCGAAGGGCCGTTCAGGCCCCAGCCTTCTCCCGGCGCGGGCTGTTCTTCGCCGGTGCCCCGTCGCGCAGCAGTTTCCAGACGATGGAGTCGTTCAGCGCCTGGAAGGAGGCGTCGACGATGTTGGGCGAGACGCCGACGGTGAACCAGCGGTTGCCCTTGCCGTCCATGCTTTCGATCATCACGCGCGTTACGGCCTCGGTGCCGCTTGTGAGGATACGCACCTTGAAGTCCGCGAGGCGCAGGTCCTCGATATAGGGCGAGTATTTGCCGAGGTCCTTGCGGAGAGCCTGATCGAGCGCGTTGACGGGGCCGTTGCCCTCGCCCACCGAGATCAGCTTTTCGCCATCGACCACCACCTTCACCGTCGCTTCCGACACGGTGACGAGATCGCCGATCGCATTGTAGCGGCGCTCGACGAGGACGCGGAAGGATTCGACGTCGAAGAATTCCGGCACTTCGCCGAGGATGCGCCGCGCGAGAAGCTCGAAGGAGGCTTCGGCGCCATCATAGGAATAACC
>PNMC01000003.1 GCA_013823365.1 Parvibaculum sp.
TGGCTATATGACTTCTTTCAAATTCTCTTCGCTAAGGACTTTCGCGGCGGCGCTTGCCGTTGTGGCGCTTGCTTTCACCTCATTCTCACCGGCACACGCCGCGCCGAAGAAGGACTTCAAGGTGGCCTGGTCGATCTATGTCGGCTGGATGCCCTGGGGCTATGCGATGGACAATGGCATCGTGAAGAAGTGGGCCGACAAGTATGACATCAATATCGAGGTCGTGCAGTTCAACGACTATATCGAGGCCATCAACCAGTACACGGCCGGCGCCTATGACGGCGTGATGGCGACCAACATGGATGCGCTCGCCATTCCTGCAGCAGGCGGCGTCGACTCCACCATCCTCATTATCTGCGATTACTCGGACGGCAACGACGTCATCATTCTCAAGGGGAAAGACAAGCTCGAAGACATCAAGGGGCAGCGGGTCAACCTCGTCGAGCTTTCGGTGTCGCATTACACGCTGGCTCGCGGCCTGGAGTCGGTCGGCCTGACGGAGCGCGACGTCACGGTCATCAACACGTCGGATGCCGACATGATCGCCGCCTATGCAACACCGCAGGTGACCGCAATGGTGACCTGGAACCCGATGGCGGCCGAGATTCTGGCAGCGCCCAACGCCCACAACGTGTTCGACTCCACGAAGCTTCCCGGTGAAATCCAGGACTCGCTCGTCGTAAACACGCAGACCTTGAAGGACAATCCGGACTTCGCCAAGGCCATGACGGGCATCTGGTACGAAACCATGGCGCTGATGTCCGCCGACGACGAGGCGGCCAAGGCCGCGAAGACGGCGATGGGCGTTGCGTCCGGCACCGATCTCGAAGGTTATGAGATGCAGCTCGCGGCGACGGCCATGTTCTACAAGCCCGAAGACTACATCACCTTTACCGAGGGCAACCTTGCCGAGCTTACCTCCTTCGTGACGAAGTTCCTTTTCGACCACGGACTTCTCGGCGAAGCTGCGACCTCGCCCGGCTATATCGGCATCGAGCTTGCAGACGGCACGATCGTGGGCGACGAAAGCAACGTGCTGCTTCGCTACAACACCGAGTACGCGAAAATGGCTGCCGAAGGGAAGCTCTGACGGCAACCGGAACGGATCGAGGCCAGTAACGTCATGCGTAGATTAATCAACCGGCGGCCCGACATTGCGACGCGGTTTGGGCTCATGCTCGTACCCTTCGTGATCGTCATCATCGTCTATATGGTTGCATCCGAGGCGCGTCTTTCGGTCAATCCGAACGACAAGCTTCTCCCTGGATGGTCGTCGATTTCGGCGGCCGTCGAGCGCATGGCGTTCCAGCCCGATCAGCGGACCGGCAATTACCTGCTCTGGACGGACACGATATCGAGCCTCACAAGGCTCGGTATCGGTGTCGCCATCGCAACGCTGATCGGCGGTGTGTTCGGCATTCTGCAGGGGCTCATCCCCTACTGGCGGGCCACCTTCAACTCATTCACGGCGGTGCTCTCGATGATCCCGCCGCTCGCGCTTCTTCCCATCCTCTTCATTGCGCTGGGCCTTGGCGAGTTATCGAAAGTGGCGCTCATCGCCATCGGCATCACGCCGTTCCTTATCCGCGATCTGGCGCTGCGCACGGCCGAAATACCTCACGAGGAAATCATCAAGGCGCAGACGCTCGGCGCGTCGACATGGCAGATCATTCTCAGGGTCGTCGTGCCGCAAATGCTGCCCCGGCTTATCGACGGGCTTCGTTTCTCGCTCGGTGCGGCCTGGCTCTTTCTCATTGCGGCTGAGGCCATCGCATCGGATAGCGGGCTTGGCTATCGCATCTTCCTGATGCGGCGTTATCTCGCCATGGACGTGATCCTGCCCTATGTCGCCTGGATCACCTTCCTTGCCTTCGCGCTCGACCTTGCGCTCCGCCTCTTCCAGCGTGTCGCATTTCCCTGGATGTTCCGGGGGCGCGCATGACGCAGGTCACAGTCGAAAATCTCTGGAAGGTCTATGGCGACCAGACCGTGCTGGAGAATATCAATTTTACGGCCGAGCCCGGCTCCTTCATCTCGCTTGTCGGGCCGTCCGGCTGCGGCAAGTCCACCTTCCTCCGCATGATGCTGGGCGATGAAAGCCCCAGCCGCGGCCGCATTCTGATCGATGGTGTGGAGCTCGAAGACGAACCGTCGCCCGATCGCGGCGTCGTCTTTCAGAAATACTCCGTCTTTCCACATCTCACCGCGCTTCAGAATGTGATGCTCGGCCTCGAATTCGGGGGGAGCCCTTTTCTCGCCCGGCTTCGCGGAAAGAAGCGGCGCGCGGCGCGGGCGGCCTCGCTCGAGATGCTTCAGAATGTCGGTCTGTCGCAAGCGGCAGGCAAATATCCGTCGGAACTTTCGGGCGGCATGCAGCAGCGGCTCGCCATCGCCCAGGCGCTCGTCAAGAAGCCGAAGATTTTGCTGCTCGACGAGCCGTTCGGCGCGCTCGATCCGGGCATCCGCGCGGAGGTGCACGACATCATGCTCCGGCTCTGGCGCGAGGAACGCATGACGATCTTCATGGTGACGCATGATCTTTCGGAGGCCTTCAAGCTCGGCACGCGCGTTATCGCGTTCGACAGGGTGAGAACGCGGCCGGAAGAGGCGAAGGCTTATGGCGCGACGGTGACGTTCGACCTCAAGGTCGACGGCAAGAGCGTGCCGCCCGCGCCGGCGGAACCGCCGCTGAAGGCGGCGGCGCAGTAGAATCGGCCGGGCAGGACGGCCTGCCCGGTGTCGCAAGGTTCCGCTCGGCGGAGCAACTGCCTGGACGGCCAGGCTTCGGCCCGGGGAAACCCGGCGCGCAACAGGAGACGCGCGATGGCGGAAGCAACCCGCAAGAAAGAATATACCGGCCCTTATGCCGCGCAGCAGGAGCGTTACGATCAGCTCTTCGGCGGCGCGAAGGCGCGCAAGAAGGACGTGGCCGATGCGCCGCGCAATCCGGCAGAGATTCCCCCGGCTCTCATCCGCTCGACGGAGGTGCTTGCGGGCGGCTGGGGCCATGCCCTGCCGGTGAAGCGCGGCGAGACGCTCAGGATCGTCAACAGGCATGGAACGCCCGGCGTGTCGGTGATCATGTTCAACTCTGCCGATATGAGCGAGAGGCTCAATGCCGGCGATACGATGAAGGTGCAGTGGAATGCGCGGCTGACGCGCGGCGCCGGTCTCTTTTCCGATATGGGACGCGTGCTCGCGTCGATCACGGACGACACATATGGCCGTCACGATGCGTTGACCGGCGGTTCGACGCCGGGCAGCAACGAGGAGCGCTACGGCGATGCCACCTTGCGCAGCACGCGGGGGAACTTCGTCCTGCTCGCCTCGAAGCACGGGCTCGACAAGCGTGACATTCCGCCTTGCGTCACCTTCTTCGCGCCGGTTGGTGTCGACGCTCATGGCCGGTTCCGCTGGGAAGGGGAGGGAGCGAAGGCGGGAGACTATGTGGACCTGCGCGCCGAACTCGACATTCTCGTCTTCGTGTCCAATGCGCCTCACCCTTATGCACCCGGTGCCTATGCGCCGGGGGAAATCGACCTCCTCGTCTGGAAATCGCCACCGCCCACATCGGATGATTTCTGCCGCACCGCTTCGGAAGAGGCGATCCGCGGTTTCGAGAACAATGCGCGCTATCTTGCCGCGCGCGGAGAGGAGTGAGGCCGATGAGCATTCCCAATCGCAACGAAGCAGACGCTATCTACGATTTCACGGTACCTGCGCTCCGCCCCTGGTCGCATGAGGTGAAGAAGGGGCAGATCCTCCGGATTATCGATCTCGAAGGCTGCCAGGCGGTCGATACGCTTTTTTACTCGAAGGCCGACCCGTCGGAGCGCTACAGCGCGCAGGATACAGTGCGCGTGCAGGGCTCTCCCTATGTGACGGCGGGCACGAAACTCATTTCGAGCGAAGGCAATGTCATGGGCGTCGTGATCGCCGATACGTCGGGCAATCACGATACGTCGGCGGGTGCCTGCTCTGCGGAAGCCAACACGGTGCGCTTCGGCTACGAGACGCGCTACATGCACAGCTGCCGCGATAATTTCGTGATGGAGCTTTCGCGTCACGGGCTTACCAAGCGCGACATCGTCTCGAACATCAATTTCTTCATGAATGTGCCGGTCGAGGAAGACGGGACGCTTGCCATTGTCGACGGGATTTCGAAGCCGGGCGACTATGTCGAGATCCGCGCGGAGATGGATCTGCTCTGCGTCATCTCGAATTGTCCGCAGGTGAACAATCCCTGCAATGGATTCAATCCCACTCCCGTCCGCACATTGATCTGGGACGCCTGAAGCGTTCCCGCCCGGCGGGCATCCGCCGGGCGCCATCGGAGGCCCGATGTTCAAGAAGGTTCTGATCGCCAATCGAGGCGAGATCGCCGTCCGTGTCGTCAAGACATTGCGGCGCATGGGCATCATGCCCGTTGCAATATATTCCGAGGCCGACCGCTTTGCGCCGCATGTGCGGCTCGCGGATGAAGCGGTCTGCGTGGGCCCGGCGCCCGTGGCCGAGAGTTATCTCGATATCGATGCCATTCTCGCGGCTGCACGGGCGACCGGCGCGGAGGCCGTGCATCCCGGATACGGGTTTCTGAGCGAGAACCCGGAATTCGCGGCGGCGCTTGCACGCGAAGGCATCGCTTTCATCGGCCCGCGGCCGGAGCATATGCGCGCCTTCGCCCTGAAGCACACGGCGCGCGAGCTGGCGGAGAAGAGCGGCGTACCGCTGCTGCCCGGTTCGCCGCTCATCGTCGACCTCGACGATGCGCTGACGCGGGCCGATGAAATCGGCTATCCGGTCATGCTGAAAAGCACGGCGGGCGGCGGCGGCATCGGTCTCCAGCTTTGCCATTCGGCGGAAGAGATGCCGCGGCTTTATGAGACCGTGCGGCGGCTCTCGCTTGCGAATTTCAAGGATAGCGGTCTCTTTCTCGAGAAATATGTCGCCGCCGCGCGGCATATCGAGGTGCAGATATTCGGCGATGGCGAAGGGAACGTCATCGCGCTTGGCGAGCGCGACTGTTCCGCGCAGCGCCGCAACCAGAAGGTGATCGAGGAAACGCCGGCGCCGGGGCTGACGGCGGCGGACCGCGCGGCGCTGCATGAGGCGGCGGTGAGGCTCGGCAAAAGCGTTTCCTACGCGTCTGCCGGCACGGTCGAGTTCATCTACGACGAGGCGGAGAAGAAGTTCTATTTCCTCGAAGTGAACACGCGCCTTCAGGTCGAGCATCCGGTGACGGAGGAGGTGACGGGGCTCGATCTCGTGGAAATGATGGTGCGGCAGGCCGCGGGCGAGCTTGGCGCGCTGGAACAGTATATGCGCGAGCCGAAGGGCCATGCCATCGAGGTGCGGCTTTATGCCGAAGATCCCGGCAAGAATTTCCAGCCCTCCTCGGGCCTTCTCACCGAGGTGACGTTTCCCGAGGGCACTCGCGTCGATGGCTGGATCGCGACGGGGACGGAGGTGACGCCTTTCTACGACCCCATGCTCGCCAAGGTGATCGTGAAGGGCGCCACGCGAGAGGACGCGGCGGCCAAGCTCGCCGCGGCTCTCGATGCGTCGTCGGTCTATGGCATCGAAACCAATCTCGACTATCTGCGTGGCCTTGCGCGGTCGGACGCCTTTCTGCAGGGGCGGATGCTCACCTCGACGCTCGCGAGCCACGAGGCTGAAAGCGCCGCGATCGACGTGCTCTCGCCCGGCGCGCAATCGAGCCTGCAGGATTGGCCGGGGCGCGAGGGCTACTGGAATGTGGGCGTGCCGCCCTCGGGGCCGATGGATCCTCTGTCGCACCGGCTCGCAAACCGGCTTGCGGGCAATGCGGAAGATGCCGCAACCCTCGAAATGACGCTCGAAGGCCCGACGCTCCGCTTCCGCTGCGACGCCACCCTCGCACTCACGGGTGCGGAGATGGAGGCGGCGCTTGACGGGGTTCCGGTTTCCTTCTGGCAGGCTTTCGATGTGAAAAGGGGGCAGGTGCTCTCGCTCGGCCGGGTGAAGGGCGCGGGGCAGCGCGCCTATCTTGCGATCCGAAACGGTTTCGACGCGCCGCTCTATCTCGGCTCCCGCTCCGCATTCACGCTTGGCCGGTTCGGCGGGCACGGCACGGGTGCGCTGAAGACCGGCGATGTCTTGCGTATTGCAAAGGAGGGGGCGGTGGAACCCGCCGTTGCGACGCAGCTTCCGGTTTCCGCACGGGTGCCGCTCACGCGGGAATGGGAGATCGCCGTTCTCTACGGCCCGCACGGCGCACCGGACTTTTTTCTCGATGAGGACATCGATGCGCTTTTCGGCACGGCCTACGAGGTTCACTACAATTCCGCGCGAACGGGCGTGCGCCTCATCGGGCCGAAGCCGAAATGGGCGCGGAAGGATGGCGGTGAGGCGGGGCTTCATCCTTCGAATATTCACGACAATGCCTATGCCATCGGGACGATCGATTTCACGGGCGACATGCCGATCATTCTCGGGCCGGACGGGCCGAGCCTCGGCGGCTTTGTCTGCCCGGCAACGCTTGCAAAGGCCGAACTCTGGAAGCTCGGCCAGTTGAAGCCGGGCGACAAGGTGCGCTTTCACCGCATCACGGATGCGGAGGCTGCAGAGCGTCGGCGCGTGGAGGATCTCTGGGTGAAGGCACTTGCCCGCCCCGTCGCGCCGCTTGCGCGCCAAGCCGCAAAGGAAGACGCGATCCTGAAACGGATCGGCGATCTCGAGACCGAAGTGACCTATCGGCGGGCGGGCGACGATTACCTGCTGATCGAATATGGCCCCATCGTGCTCGATTTCGCGCTGCGCTTCCGGGCGCATGCGATGATGACGGCGCTGGAGGAGCGTGCGCTTCAGGGCATCATCGAGATGACGCCTGGCATCCGCTCGCTTCAGATCCATTTCGATCCGGACGTGTTGCCGGCGCGCAAGCTTCTCTCGATTCTCGATGAGATGGAGCGGGCCCTGCCTGCGACGGCGGATATCGAGGTGCCGAGCCGCGTCGTGCATCTGCCCTTGTCATGGGACGATGAAGCGGCGCGCGAAGCGATCCGGAAGTACGAGACGCTCGTCAGGCCCGATGCGCCGTGGGTCCCGTCCAATATCGAGTTCATTCGCCGCATCAACGGGCTCAGCAGCATCGCAGATGTGAAGCGGATCGTCTTCGATGCGGATTACATGGTGCTCGGGCTCGGCGATGTCTATCTCGGCGCTCCCGTCGCAACACCGCTCGACCCGCGCCATCGGCTCGTGACCACGAAATACAATCCGGCGCGCACATGGACGCCTGAAAATGCCGTCGGCATCGGCGGCGCCTATCTCTGCGTCTATGGCATGGAGGGGCCGGGCGGCTACCAGCTTGTCGGCCGTACGGTGCAGATGTGGAACAGCTGGCGGAAGACCGCGAATTTCGAGAAGCCGTGGCTGCTTCGCTTCTTCGACAGGCTGCGCTTCTTCCCCGTTTCGGCGGAAGAGCTGAAGGAAGCGCGCGAGGCCTTCCCGCACGGTCGATACGAAGTGAGGGTGGAGGAGGGCTCGTTCCGCCTCAGCGATTACTTCGCCTTCCTCGAGAAGAATGCGGAAGATATTTCCGCCTTCCGTGTCTCGCAGCGCCGCGCCTTCGAGGAGGAGCGGAAGCGCTGGGAAGAACAGGGCCTTGCCATGTCGGCGATGGAGCCGGAGGCGATAGCGGTCGAGGATGCGGCCGATGTGCCGGAGGGCGGGCGGCTCGTGGAGGCGGGCGTGCCGGGCAATGTCTGGTCCATCGGTGTGAAGCCGGGCGACGAGGTATCCGCCGACCAGACATTGGTGGTGCTCGAATCCATGAAAATGGAAATCGAGGTGCGGGCGCCGGTCGCAGCGCGCGTGCATGAGGTTCACTGCGCACCGGGCAAGATGGTGCAGGCGGGACAGGCGCTCGTCACGCTCGTACCTATCGAGGCAGAACTGCCGGAGCTGGAGGCTGCATCGTGAAGTCGCTCGTTTTTTCTCTCTCCGCGCTTCGCGCTGGGTTCGCCGCGGGTCTTCGGGCGGAAGATGTGGCGCGCGAGGCGCTGGCGCGCGCCAACGGGTTTGCCGATCCCGCCGTCTGGCTAGCGAGGGTGCCGGATGAGGCTGTGATCGCGCGGGCCCGCGCGCTCGATGCGCTGCCGGCGGCGGAGCGGGCGTTGAAGCCGCTATTCGGTATTCCCTTCGCCGTGAAGGACAATATCGATCTCGAAGGATTGCCGACAAGCGCCGCCTGCCCCGCCTTTGCCTATGAGCCGGCAAAAAGCTCCTTTGTGGTGGAGAAGCTTGTCGCGGCAGGCGCGATCCCGATCGGAAAGACCAATCTCGATCAGTTTGCGACGGGGCTTGTGGGCACGCGCTCGCCGCATGGTGCCCCGCGCTCGGTCTTCAATCCGGATTACATTTCCGGCGGCTCGTCGTCGGGTTCCGCGGTTGCGGTGGCGGGCGGCATCGTCGCCTTCTCGCTCGGCACGGATACGGCAGGCTCCGGCCGCGTGCCGGCGGCCTTCAACAATATTGTGGGGCTGAAGCCCTCGCGCGGTCTTCTCTCGACAAGCGGTGTCGTTCCTGCCTGCCGGTCTCTCGATTGCGTCTCCATCTTCGCGCTCAATGTATCCGACGCTGCGGAAATCTTCGATATCGCCGCGGGCTTCGACGCGGCGGATATTTTCTCCCGGACGCGCATGCCGGAGGCAACGGTCTCTCCCGGACAGGGTTTTACCTTCGCCGTGCCGCGCGCCTCCGATCTCAAATTCTTCGGCGACGATGAGGCCGCGCGGCTGTTCGAGGAGGCGGTGGTGCGCTTCGAGGAACTGGGCGGGCATACGCGGCGGATCGATTTCTCGCTCTTCGAGGAGGCGGCGGCACTTCTTTACGACGGTCCTTATGTGGCCGAGCGCTTTGCTGCGGTGGGCTCCTTCATCGAGGCCAACCGGGGGGCGACGGATCCCACCGTCGGCGGCATCGTGCTGGCGGCGAAGTCGCGAAGCGCGAGCGAGCTTTTCGAGGCGGGCTACCGGCTCGAAGCGTTGAAGCGCCGGGCGGGCGCGCTTTTCTCGGAGATCGATTTCCTGCTGGTGCCGACGGCGCCGACGACATATCGCGTCAGCGAGGTGATGGCCGAGCCTCTGAAGCTCAACAGCCGTCTCGGCACCTATACCAATTTCATGAACCTGCTCGACCTTTGCGGCATCGCGGTGCCGGCGGGATTCCGGGAGACGGGGCCGCTCGAGGGCCTGCCTTTCGGGGTCACGCTCGCTGCGCCCGCCTTTGCCGATATGCGGATTGCGCGCTTCGCATCGGCCTTCGAAGCGGCGCAGGGGCTTGCGTCCGGCGCGGCGCGGGAGGAAGAGGCGGCCGATGAAGGCTTTATCGAGCTTGCCGTGGTCGGTGCGCATATGTCGGGCCTGCCGCTCAATCACGAGCTTACCTGGCGCGACGGCATGTTCGTGGAGCGCACCCAGACAGCGCCGCATTATCGCTTTTATGCACTGGCGGGCGGGCCGCCTTTCCGGCCGGGTCTTGTGCGTGTTGCGGAAGGAGGCGCGGCGATCGAGCTTGAGGTCTGGCGCCTGCCGCGCGCTGCCTTCGGCAGCTTCATGGCCGGGGTGCCGCAGCCTCTCTGCATCGGCACGCTCGATCTCGCGGGCGGGAAAAAGGTGAAAGGCTTTCTCTGCGAGGCAAGCGGTCTCGACGGCGCGGAGGACATCACCTCATTCGGCGGATGGCGCGCCTTCATGGCGGCAAAGGCCGCCCGGGAGAGCGCGTAGGCGTGAGGGCCTTGCCCGTGCTAGTTTCCTGCGAGGATTTTCGAGCGGGAGATGAACATGGCCGGCGCGACTCATATCGAGACGGGGGGCTGAGCCCGTGGCGCTCTGGGGTTCCGACACGCAGCCGCGCGAAGACGAGCCGGTATCCGCCATTGCTTCTGCGCCGCCGGAGCGTTGGGCGGATATTCTGATCGTGCCGCTTGTGGCGGGCCTTGCGGTCTATGGGCTCTTCTCGCTCCTTCCCCTGGCCACACCCTTCCTGCAAAGGCATCTGGGCCCGCTCCCCATGACGGATGTGGTGCTGTACGGCTCGATGGCAGCGCTTTATCTCGCCATGCTTCTCGTGACCGGCCTGCTGCTGATGTCGCGCCGCGCGAGCCTCGCCGCGCTCTATTTCGCGCGCGGGCATGGGCGGCGGGGCCTTGCCGCATTGCCGCTCGGGACAGGTCTGGCACTCGGCGCCATGGGTGTGCTCACGCTATTGCCGGACGAGATGCAGAAGGAACTGATGGAGCGGGGTGCTGCGCTTCAGCCTGACACGCTCGGCGCCGCGATAGCCATGTTTCTGATCGCGGCCTTACTCGCGCCGCTTGCCGAAGAGGTCTATTTCCGGGGCACCATGTTGCGGCTCTTCGCGCGCCGCTTCTCCTTCGCACCGGCGGCGGGGGCGAGCGCCGTGATTTTCTCCCTCTCGCACGGCCATCTCTTTCAGTCCCCGGGCGTGGCGGGGTTCGTTCTCACCCTGATCCTCTTCTTTCTCGGCTTTCTGCTCGCCTCTCTTGCCCGGCTGAGCGGCAGCCTGCGCGCACCGCTCGCCATGCATGCCGCCTATAATGCGACGCTGATGCTGCCTGGCGTCTACATGCTTCTCGTCGCCACGCCATGACCGTCAGCCGAGTTCGCGCTTGAGCGAAACGAGGCGCATGATATCGCGCAGCGCGACGATGCCTGCGAGTCTTCCCCCATCGACCACGAGAAGGCGCGAATGTCCGCCCTCGCGCATCCGGCGAAGCGCCGTTTCGGTCTGGTCGCCGGGAGCGATGGTGTTTGCGGCGGAGAGCGGATGCATCGCGTCCCGCACCAGAAGCCGGTCCCAGTCGGCGCGGTTCGCATCGCGAATATCCGCAACGCCGATGCTGCCGGCAAGGCGTCCATTGTCCATGACCGGAAAGGTCTCGTGGAACGAGCCGTAGATATAGCCGTCCACAAGCTGGCGCAGCGTGATGCCGGCAGGCACGGTGACGGGGCTATGCGTCATCACGCGTTCGACCTTCTCGGTTTCGAGCAATTTCTGCGTTTCGAGCTGCGTCACCGCATTGCGCGACGCCGAATGGAGAAAGAGGCCGATAAGGCCCCACCAGAGGCCTGCCACGAGATACCCCGAGAAGAGGCTGAATATGCCGAGCGCGATAAGCGCCAGTCCGAAGGCCTGGCCGGCTGCGGCCGCGCGCCTCGTCGCCCCCAGCATGTCGCCCGTCCGGCCCCAGACCCAGGCGCGGTAGACGCGGCCGCCATCGAGAGGGAAGGCGGGCACCATGTTGAAGATGGCGACGATGAGATTGATGAGGGCGAGATAGGCGAAGACCCCGGTGATGGGGACGCCGATGCCTGAAAGGCCCGCGATCATGGCGGCAACATAAAACAGGAGTGCGAGGCCGAGGCTCGCGATCGGACCCGCAATCGCCATCATGAATTCGGAACGCGCCGTGGGCGGCTCGCTTTCCATGCGGGCGACGCCGCCGAAGATGAAAAGCGTGATGCCGCTGATCGGGATGCCATAGCGGCGCGCGACAACGGAATGCGACAGCTCGTGCAACACGATCGAGAGGAAAAGCCCGGCTGCTCCGATCACCCCCATGGACCAGTAGGTGGTGCTTTCGAAGCCCGGATAAAGTTCCGGGAAATAGCCGGTCGCGAGCGTCCATGAAATCAGGAGCGCAATGAAGACCCAGCTCAGATCGAGGCTGACCTCGAAACCTGCGAGCCGGAAGAGCTTGAGCTGTGCGCCGAACATGAGAATGCCTCCATCGATCCCCGAGGCCTCCATTCTAGCCATGAGAAGGCGAATTGTGAGGCTGGGTCTTGCGGCGGCAGATCGACGCGCGGGACCGATCTTTCCCGGTTAGTCCAATTGGGTCATGCGGCGAGCGCCGGCCCCTGCCTAGTCTCCCCCTCGTGGCGCGATCCGCGCCGCCGGTTCACCGGTGACCGGGAATCGGCTGTTTCTGTTTTGTTGCAAACGGGGTGAAGAGATGTGGTCGAGAGGGGGGGCGCCCGGCGCCGCGCTGGGGCTTGGGTTGTGGCGGACAAGGGCAGTCATATTGGCGGCCGTCCTTCTGCTCGGGGCGGCGGGAACGGCGGCTGCGGGCGCGATGGAGGAGGGGGCGAGGCTGCTCGGCGCGGGGGACGCGCAGGGCGCCTATGCCGTGCTGAAACCGGAAGAACGCGGCCATGCGGGCAATCCCGATTATGACTACATGCTGGGTGTTGCCGCGATCGACAGCGGGCGGCCGGCCGAAGCCGTCGCCGCTTTCGAGCGTGTGCTGGCGGTAAAGCCCGATCATCTTCAGGCGCGCGCCGAGCTTGGCCGTGCCTATATTGCCATGAACGAGCCCGAAGCGGCGCGGCGCGAGCTCGCGGCCGTGAGCGCGCAGAATGTGCCCGACGATGTCCGCGCCACGATCGACCGCTACGTCACCGCGCTCGATACGGGGCTCTCGGGCGGCGGCACGCAGATCCGCAGCAATGTGACGGTCAGGGCCGGCTATGACAGCAATGTCAACAACTCCACGAGCGACAGCCGTATCCTGATCCCGGCCTTTGCGGGTCTCGGCTTTGCAACGCTCGGACCGGGCGCCACGTCCGAAGACGATTATTTCGGTGAGATATCGGGCCGCGTGTCGCTCACCCATGGTCTTGCGCTCGACAAGCAGCTTCTGGTCGATCTCAACGCCTCCTATCGCGGCAATGCCGATGCCGACCAGTTCAACCAGGCGCTTGCGGGCGCCAATATCGGTTTCGCGCAGCGCACCCCCGATCATGGAACCTTCACGGTTACCGCACAGCTTCAGTCCTACTGGGTAGACGACGAGGCCTATCGCTATACTTACGGCGCGCTCGGCCAGTGGAGCTACCGCACCGGCGGCAACACCGACCTCGCGCTCTATCTGCAATATGCAAAGCTCAATTATCCGAACAACAGCGTCCAGAACGCAAACCGCTATACGGCGGGGGCGACGGTGGGCAAGGCCCTGGGCGGCGCAAGCGAGCCCTACGTGTTCGCCGGTGCCTATGCGGGTTACGAGAAACTCACCGACGGCAATTTCGATCATCTGACCTATGGCTTCGGTGGCCTGCGCGCCGGGGGCGAGATGACGCTGATGCCGAGGCTGCGCGGCTATGCCTCAGCGGCGGTCGAGGTGTCGGATTACAAGAATCCCGATCCCCTGTTTCTCGAAGAGCGATCCGTGGTGCGCGCCGATGCGACGGCGGGGCTGCGCTACCAGCTCCGCAACGACCTGACGCTCGGTGGCGAAGTCTCCTACACGCGGTCGGACAGCAACATCGTGCTCTACGAGTATGACCGCGTCGTCGCATCCGTTTCGCTCAGCCTCGATTTCTGACACGCAAGGAGCCTTCACTCATGAAAAGCACGTCATTCAACCGGCTTCTGGCAACCACGGCACTTGCTGCGGTGCTGTCGCTTCCCGCCACGGCGCAGGCGCTTCCCGTTCTCTTCGGTGCCGCAACGGCAGGCGGTACATCGCTTGCCAGTATCGAACCCGGCGAGACGGTCACGGCGGCGACATTGCTGCAGTTGCAGGCGCCCGATGGCAGCATAATCACTATCGAACCCGGCTCCGTCTTCACCTTGACGGGTGAGGGTGACAGCATCTCGATCGAGCTCCAGTCCGGTGCGGTCCGCGTCGCCTCCAGCGGCATGCCGATCTCGGTCTCGCGCGGCGGCGTCACGGTCACGACGGCGGGCGGTGCCTTCAGTGCTTATGGCAATGAGAGCGGCGGGCTCGATGGCCGCGTCAATCAGGGCACGGCGACCGTGCAGAACGGCTCAGGCGCGCGCGACTTTGCACGTGGCGAGGGCTATGAGGCGAGCGAGACGGCTATCGCCGGCACCTTCACGCCCCCGGCGCCCGGCAGCACACAGTTGGCACAGGCCGGACCCGACGACGATGCGGATTTCTCCCCCGCCGATCAGCAGGGCTCGAACGGTTCCTCCATCGTCGAGGAAACCGCAGGCGGCGGTGGCTATGGCGGCACGCCGCCGGTGACCGGCGTCGTCGTGCCGCTCGAGGGCGACGAGGATACGGGCTACGCCGTGGTCTATGCGGCGGATGCGATCGGCATAGATGCGCGCGATCCCGCAAAGGTCACGATCGGCGCAAATGGCGAGCTCAATCAATACGATGTCGAGCCCACGTATCAGGAGCGGCTCGAGCGGAACTCGAACGAGTCCCTGGAGCGTGGCCATTCGGGCAATGCCGTCTTCATCGAGCGCTGGGCGGGCGGCGAGACGCGCGGCAATTACTACAACAGCAATAACGGCACGCTTTATTCGGATATGGGCCGCACGAGCCATCAGGGATTTCACATCGCTTACGGCAAGCCGACAGTGAACATGCCGGTGACCGGCGTTGCCACCTATACGCTGGCGGCGGCGACGAAGCCCACCATCGATGACGGGAGTTTTGCGCCGGGCAGTTTCTCCGGCGAAATGTCGATCCTGTTCGGGCCGATGTTCGGGGTCGGTGTCGATTTCGACATCGATATGCCGGGCGACCATGTCTATAACATCCGGACGCCGGGCGGCGTTGCCAATCCGACGACGGGCGGCATCTATTGGGACGAAGCGGCGCGCATCTTCCGCGTGAACAGCATCGCGATGGCGCAGGGCGGTGCGGCTTGTCCGACGGCGAATTGCGATGCGGTCGTCTACGGATTGCTCGGCGGCACGGATGCCTCGGATATCGGCGTCAGCTACCAGATCATGGATTTCTCCATCGCCCCGGACGATCTCGGCCGGGCGAAGCGGATTTCGGGCGCGGCGGCTTTCTCGCAGGCGAGCTATGACGCGGATGGCGGACCGGATATCCCGCCGCCCATGCAGAGCGGTGCGGTCGACGCATTGCTTGTCGCCTCGCGCTCGACGACCAAGTGGCATGGCGGCGTCTACTATATTCCGCAGATCAATTTCCAGAGCGGCAAGTCGCTCGGCATGTCGGGCGATGCCGTCGCCTGGGGCAGCGACGGGGCGGTGACCTCCATCGAGGCGACGGAAACCTCGCTCGGGCTGTTCGACCGGGGCACGGCCGTCACGGCGGATCTCTACGGCACGGAGTATCTGCAGATCGGGCGCTGGAATGGCGGCGATATCGACGTCTATCTCGCCGGCAGCCAGACCTATTCGCCGAATGGCTATCAGGGCATCATCTATCTCGTCGGCAATATGCTCGGCAGCACGCTGCGGCCGGAAAGTATAACCGCTACCTACGATCTGGCCGGTGCGACCGCGCCGATCTTTGCGGGCGGCAATTTCGCGCCCGGCGTATTCGAAGGCACGGCGGCGATCCAGTTCGGCGCTTTCAACGCGAATGCCAAGATGGGCCTGAACGCTACGGTCACGATGGACGAAGGCGGCGATATCGTCGTCTACAACATTTCGACCGCGGGCGGCACGGCAACGCCCGGCACTAGCGAGATCAGTGTCTTCGGCAGCCAGATTTCGGGCAGTTATCAGGTGCAGGCACCGAACGGCGCGGCCTGTTCCGGCACGGCTGTGAACTGTCAGGTCAATATTCAGGGCCTTCTCGCCGGGCCGCAGGCGCGCGAGGCGGGTATCCGCTATGCGGTCGGCAATACGGCGGCAAATTCGATCTATGGCGCCGCGATTTTCGCCCGCAACGATGTGGGCGATACGCTGGACGGTTATCTCATGGGCATGACCTATGCGATCCGCAGTCCGCAGAATGCCGTGCTGGCCGGCAGCTTCGGCGATATCAGCGCCGGCACAACCGACATCACCATCATCGGCAATGAAGTGAAGGAGATCCACGGCTTCAACAATTCCTACGCGCCGGGCGATGTTACCGTCTCCGAGGTGGGCGGTGTTCACAGCGTGATCTCGTGGCAGCGCTGGTCGGACGGCCAGATCGGCGGGCAGAGTTTCGGTACTCCGCGGACCACCGTACTCGGCGAGAACCAGAGCATGCATGTGCTTGCCTGGTCGCCCGCGACGAACCTGCCATCCGAAGGTGTCGCCACCTATACGCTTATGGGGGCGACCGATCCGACCGTCGCCGATGGCTCGCTCGCGCCAGGAAGCTTTGCGGGGCAGATGGCTGTCGCCTTTGGCGGGGCCGTAAACAGGGTGGGCCTCGATGTCGATGTATCGATCGGCGGCCATACCTACAATATCGCGACGACAGGCGGCGTTGCGGCGCCGAACTCCAGCCAGATGACGGTAAGCTCCACGACTGCCGGTTTCTCCGGCACGATCGATGTCGCCACGGGCGGTGTGGCCTGCCCCGATGCGACATGTCAGGCGAAGGTGGCGGGCGCGCTTGCCGGCAGCGGCGCCACCCATGCGGCGCTCGCCTATACGATCTCGGCCAATGGCAATCCGACGGCGAAGGCCGTGCAGGGTGTCGCGGGCTTCGAGCGCGGCGCGATCGTGGTGCCTTAAGCGAGCGATACACGATGCGATGGAGGCCGGGCGGCAGCGCCCGGCCTTTTCATTTGGGCGCCGCATCGAAATTTTATCCGGCTGCGGGGCACTTTTAGGGAGATTGAGTGCGCCAAATCCTTATCATGGGCCGCAGCGGAAAAGTGATGTGGGGCAGTATCCATGAGCAGTGACGGGAAGAAGCCAGTCGAATCGATGCGGACATATATTGTGGGTACCTCTCCCATACGAACGCTTTTTTTCGCGATGGCGCTCTTGTTGACGGTGCTCTACGCCATCAATTCCGTGACCGGTACCGTCCCGGCCCTTCAGCACAGTGTTCTTTTCGCAGGCGGGCCCACGCTTGACACGAGTTCGCCGGAAACGCTCGATCGCTCGCTGAACGAGATGTTCAATGACATGCCGGAGGATGAACGCCAGGAGTTTTCGGAAATCATCAAATTTCTGGTCACACGGAACTATCATTTTTCAATGGGCACTCCCCCGCCCGACTATGCCGCTGTCCAGCTCAAGCCGTGGCATGGATACACGGCCCGGCGCCTTGTCGCCGCTCACCGCGACGACTATGCGGCTTCACTTGCTGAGGCGCAGGCGCGGCAGGAGCGTGGGGCCGAGGAGGCAAGGGAATTTCAGGCCGCGCAAAGAAAGAAAGGACATGAAGAGATCCGCCGTCTGAAGGCGCTGATTGCCAGCGAGCCGGAAATCGCCACGCTGCTGGCGAAAGCCGAAATCCGTATTGCGGATCCGAAATGGACGGCATTCACGATCCGAAAGGCGCCGGTAGATGGCGGCGGGAAATTCCGCGGATTCCGGCTGGATCTCGATTTCATCCTCCATAACAGGACGGATATCGAAATCGAAAAGATCGATATAAAGGCCGATCTGGTCAATCGGCGCGATGGCTCCGTCTACGACACGAAATATTTCTCGATGGACTTCGGCCGGTCTGAAGATTTCCTCACAGGGGAATTGTTTGACGACGCGGACCCGATCCTGCCGGGAACGTCGGTAAAGCTGCGCAAAGACAGTCTTTTCGAGTTCGATGACTATCCCCTGGATACCATGATGGATGCCGACTACATGAAGAACCTCACGCGGGTGGAGGTTCGCGCGATATCGATTACCGATATTCGAGGTGTCCGCAGCGCCGGCCTCTGGCAGATCAGCGACGCTCGCAAAGAGCTTGAAGCCTGGGAAGAGTTTCTGGCCAACGAATAGCGCTCTCCCGCGGGTCTATTCATCGCCGATCGGCCGTTTCGGATTTGCGGCGGCCCGCTGCCAGATGTGAGAGAGCGCCGCATCGGGCACATGGAAGCTTGCATAGGCATAGCCCGTGCCTTCATGGAAGCGTGCGATGAAAGGGCCCTGATAATTAAGCCAGTCGCCATAGCGGCCCATCCGGTAGGGTAGGCTTTTGGGGAGAGAAGTCTCGTCCGGCAGGACGATGCTGTGACGATAGACAAGCGGCGGTCCGTCCGCGTCGATCTGCACCATGTCCTTTTCGATGCAGCGCCGGTCACTTTCACTCTGGCAGCCATTGAAGGATATCCGGCTCGGTCCCTCGCCCGGTTTGACGCGATTTTCCATGGGCGTCGCAAGATCGCGCGAACAAAAACCCGCTCCCGCATCGGCCTCGATTGCCGCATCGAGATAGACCGCTTCACCGTCATGCGCCCGGGCGAATTCGAGCAGTGTTTGCACAGTATCGAATTCGGCATCGAGATTTGGCCCCTCGCCAGGAATGCAGGAGAGACGGAAGGCCGCCGCTGGCAGCGGCCCGGCAGCGGCGGGCAGCGGCGCTTGCAGGAGAAGGATTGCAAAGGCTGGAGCAAGGGCTGCGAATGCGGGGTGCATGGATGTCTTCCGTAAAGGGTTCGGGTTGCCGGCTACGACGGTGGGGGCGAGTCTAGCGTGCTTCGGGTTCTTGTGAAGAAAAAGCCGTGACCGGTCGCGCAGGCGGGGCCGGCGCCCGGCCTTCCGTCTCATGCGCTTGCGGCCTAGCTGCCGAGCGTATCGGCGACATGGGCGCCGCGCTTGCCCATGGGCTTCGGCTCGCCGAGGGTCGAGTCCCTTGCCGTCTGATGCTCGATCTCGGCATTGATCTCCGCGCCGACGATCACGATCATGACGGAGATCCAGCTCCACATCATGAGGCCGATGACGGCGCCGAGCGCGCCATAGGTCGCGTTGTAGTTCGCGAAATTCTCCAGATAGAAGGAGAAGCCGACAGAGGCCGCGATCCAGACGAGGGTGGCAAGCGCCGAACCCCATGTGACCCAGCGAAGCTTCGCCGTGGTCCGGCTCGGGCCATAGCGATAGAGGAGCCCGATCGCAATGCCGACAGCCAGAAGAAGCACGGGCCATCGTCCGATCGTTACCAGAAGTTCGGCCCAGCGGTCGATCTGGAGAAGCGCGAGCGCCGCAGGTACGATGCCGACCGAGAGCAGGAAGAGCACGCCAATCGCGATACCGCCCAGCGTGAACGAAAAGGTGACGAGGTGGAGCCTTATGAGTGAGCGTTTCTCTTCCTCACCATAGGCGACATTCATCGCCTCGAAGAGTGCCTTCACGCTGTTGTTCGCACTCCACAGCGCAACGCCGAGGCCGAGCAGGAAGCCGAAGCCGAGCGAGCCGCGGTCCTGACGCAGCAACGCGTTCAGCTGGTCGCGAATGAGGTCGAGGCCTTCGGAGGGTAAAAGCCCGCCGAGAAAGGCGATGTGATCGGCGATGGTGCGGGGATCGGCGACGAAGCCGTAGATCGAGACGAAGGCAGCGAGCGCCGGGAAAAGAGCGAGCAGCAGATAGAAGGTGACACCCGCTGCGACGAGGAAGACATTGTCGCGACCGATCTTGCGCGCGACGCGCAGTGCGATCTCCTTCCAGCCGCGGCGGGGGATGTCGGCAGGCGTATCGGCGTGCCGTCCGCGCCCTTCCGGCATGGGCGATGCGCCGGCGAGCGCGGTTTCTGCGTCATCCCTCTCCATTGTCATGAAACGTTCGGGAGGGCGCGCGTGTTCCCGCCCCGAGCTTATAGAGGGATCACATCGCGATAGACGAAGCCCGAACGTGCCACGGTCTCGCCGAGTTCGACCGGGATCGGCCTGTCGAACATCGGGCCCGCCGTGACCACGGTGTGGAATTCGCCGTTCTCGCCGCAAGGATCGACGGTCCCGGGCAGATCGGCGAGCAAGCTTTCGTCGAAGCGCCGCCCGGCGAAATGTTCGGGCAGATGCTTCGGATCGAGGCAGGCGATATGCGCTTCCATGCCGCTTGCGATCATCTCGCGCGCGAGCGCCGCCGTATCGCGGCCCCATAACGGAAAGAGACCGGTCATGCCGGCAGCGGCAAGCCGTTCCTCGCGATAGGCGCGAACATCTTCAAGAAAGAGATCGCCGAAAATCGTGTGGGTTATGCCGTCTGCCTTGATGCGCGTCATGGCTTCTTCCATGCGCTCTTCATAGGTCTCGTTCGGGCAGGGCCAGGGGAGTTTCACCTTGATGAGCGGCAGGCCTGCGGCTTCCGCCTGCAGATCGAGCAGGCCTTCGCGCACGCCATGCATGGCGACGCGCTCATGCGTCTCGTTCACGGTGGTGAGCAACGCCACCACATCGGCCAGACCGCGACGCCGCACCTCATGCAGTGCGAAAGCGCTGTCCTTGCCGGAACTCCAGGAAAGAATGGCTTTGGGCGGGGTCATGCGCCGCACGATAGGCAAGCGCGTGGCGCATGGCCAGCAATGCCTGAAGCTTGACATTGCCGCCGATATGTTGACCCTCTCCACCGTCACGGTTCCCCGGAACGTCATCCGGGGTGAAAAGGGAATCCGGGACGTCTCAAGAGAGACGCAAGCCGGAGCTGCCCCCGCAACTGTAAGCGGTGAGCCGACGTTCGATCATGCCACTGGCGAGAGCCGGGAAGGCGGAACGGAGGCCGAGACCCGCGAGTCAGGAGACCTGCCGCGACGGAAACTGGATTTTGGGCGGGGTGCCCCGAAAGCCGTTGGCGGCACCGCCTTCGTCCGCCCGCGTCTTCCGTCATTCCCGTCCTCCATCATGAGGCTCATAACGAGGGAATGGCCAATGACCGATATGCCCCTGCGTAACGATAATGCCCGCCGTGCGGGATCGATCCTGCTGCTCACCGGCGCCGCGACGGCGTTCAGCTTCGTCTTTGCCTGTGCGACGCCCTTCGCGGCACTTGCCACCGTCGCCGCGCTCACCATGGAACGCCGCGATGCGGTCGTCACGATCCTCCTTGCCTTCGCCGTCAATCAGGCAGTGGGCTTCGGCTTTCTCGATTATCCGCAGGATGCGTCCACGATCGCCTGGGGGGCGGGCATCGGCGTTGCCGCCCTGGCGTCGCTTTTTGCTGCCGCGCACGGCGGAAGGCTCGCTGCCAGGGGCGGCCTCGTGGCCACCTGGATCGGCGCTTTCGCCACGGCGTTTCTCGCCTGGCAGCTTGCGCTCTATGCCGCCGGTTTGATGATCGGCACGGGCATGGGCGGTTTCCGCGCGGAGATCGTGTTCTGGGTCTTCCAGCTCAATGCGGTCGCTCTCGTGGCGCTGATCGCGGTGCATTATCTCGGCCGGCGCGCCGGGCTCGTGCCTTCGGTCAACCGGGCAGCGGGCTGAGCGCATGTTTCCGCCCGAAAGGATCGTCTGTCTCACCGAAGAGACCGTCGAGACGCTTTATCTTCTGGGCGAGCAGGACCGTATCGTCGGCATATCCGGCTATACGGTCCGCCCGCCCGAAGCACGCCGCGAGAAGCCGAAAGTCTCGGCCTTCATCTCGGCCGATCTGCCGAAGATCCTCGCGCTTGAGCCCGATCTCGTTCTCGCCTTTTCCGATATTCAGGGCGATATCGTGCGCGACCTCGTGCGGGCCGGGCTCAATGTCCACGCCTTCAACCAGCGGACCGTGCCCGAGATCCTCGACATGATCGCGATGCTCGGCGCGCTGACAGGCGCGGAGAAAAAGGCGGAGGCGCTGATCGGCAGGCTGGTGCGCGGCATGGAGGAGGTGCGCGAGGAAAGTGCGAAGCTTCGTTTGCGCCCCAAGGTCTATTTCGAGGAATGGGACGAGCCGGCGATCTCCGGTATCGCCTGGGTTTCCGAGCTGATCGAATGCGCGGGCGGCGACGACATATATAAAGAGCTCGCCTCCTGCCGTTCGGCGAAGGATCGCGTGGTCGTGCATGACGAAACGGCGCGGCGTGCACCCGACCTCGTTATCGGCTCATGGTGCGGGAAAAAATTCCGGACGGAGAAGGTCATGGCCCGGCCCGAATTCGCATCGCTCGCCGCGGTGAGGGACGGCGCGGTCCGTGAAATCAAGTCGCCCATCATCCTCCAGCCCGGTCCTGCGGCTTTGACCGACGGGCTTGCCGCGCTCCGCGACCTCATCCATGCGCGTGCAAGGGTGCTGGGAAAAAGCTAGCAGGCCTGTTTCGGGCGGCCCTTGTGTCAGGCGCGAACGAGGTCCGGCATCCGCGCGGCGCTCGCGCTTTCCGGGAAGACATGCTTTTCGAGCGGGCGCGACGCGATTTTCATGTGATCGTGAAGCACGGATTTGAAGACGGAGCGGAGATCGATCGAGGGATAGAGGTCGCGGTCCTCGTAAAGGGCCTTGCCCTTGAGCCCCCGCCAGTCATGGACCACGCGTCCGCCTTTAACGGCGCCGCCAAGCAGCAGCATGGCGCCGCCCGTGCCGTGATCGGTGCCGCGCGTGCCGTTCGTCTGCACGGTTCTGCCGAACTCGCTCATGACGACAATAATGGTATTTTTCCAGCGCTCCCCGGTCAGTCCATCGGCGAGGCGCGCTAGCCCGTCATCGAGCAGGCCGAATTGCCTGGCGAGGCGGCCTTCGGCCGTGCCTTGCGACGCATGTGTGTCCCAGCCGGAAAGCTCCAGCGAGATGATGCGCGGGCCGCCATCCCGGTTCATCATCTCCGCCGCCACGCCGCAGGCCTGCACGAAAGGCTTCTCGCCGTCCTCGACCGGCAAGGCATTTCCCGGACCTCCACGGCGGCTTTGCTCCCAGATGCCCCCGAGGAGCGGATCGTCTGCATAGAGTTGATCCATCACTTTCAGGAAGGTCTCGTCGGGAGCCTCGGAGATCGAAGGTATCCAGGAAGACACAGGCGCATCGCCGCGAAGGAGCAGGGGCACGAGCGAGCCGACCGCTACGGCATCGCTCTCCTTGTCCAGAAAGGGCAAGGTGCGATTCAGCCAGCCGCTCCGGGCCTTGGTCTCGTTGGTGCCGTTCGCGAGTATGTCCTGCGCATCGAAATGCGATCGCGAGCGATAGGGGGACGCCGTGCCTGTGAAGGCGAGCAGTTCACCTTTCGACTGGCTCTTGCCGCAAAAGGCTAGCGCCGGATGCAGGCCGAAGAATCCGTCGATGTCGATCACGCCATCCGGCTCAGCGGGACCCGCGAGAGCGAGCTCGCGTCTGACGGCCGCATAATGCGGATCGGCATAAGGCACGACGAGGGAGAGACCGTCCGCGCCGCCGAGCAGGTTGACGACGACGAGGGACGGGCCGCCCGAACCGGGTGCCGCAAAGGCGAAATTCGTCTGCGCGAGCGAGGAAAGCGCAACACCCCCTGAAAGAGCGAGGAACCGCCGCCGGTCGATATGTGCGAGCCCCATGTTTATCTCCGTTGGAAGAGAGGCGAGGCGATGAGGATGGCGGCCGCTTCCTGCCGCGTTGGCGCGCGCTCGATGGCAAGGCGCGTGTCGCGCGTCGCGAAGGCGCCGAGATTTCTTTCCATGGCCGCCAATGCGTCGACGCGGTCGCCTGCGGCCGATGCAAGCGCCACGCCCCAGTCGACACGCCGGGCAAGAGAACCCGGATCGCTCCAGTCCGCCGCCGTGTCGTACCAGCCCTGAGGTCCGGGCGGATCGAGAAAGGGTTGCCCCATGGTCTTCTGATGGGCTACCGCAAGGTTGGCCAGCATGGGTGTCACGTCGACATCAAGCGCTCGAAGCGACGACAGGACGAAATCGCCCGGTTGCTTCAGCTTCGAGAAAAGCGAGGTGCGCGGCTCGTCGAGGCCGACCAGTATGCGTGATACTTCCCCGAGATCGCCTTCGGTTTCGAGCCAGCAGCGTTCGAGTTTCTGGATCGCTGCCTCTGGCGGATTGTCATCGACGAAGTGCCGAGCGAGCTTTGTTGCGATGTGCCGAGCGGTCGAGGGGTGTTTCGCTAGGTCGCGAAGAATGTGTTCGGCTGTCCTCTCGCTCTTATCCGGGTAATTCTGACCGAGTATCGTTGCGCCGCCGGGCTCATGCCGTGCAGGCCGGAAGAGCGAGCGCCACGCGGTTTCCTCGTTGGTTGGTTTGCCTATGCGCCAGCCAGTCAGCGCTTCGGCCAACTCTCTCACATCTTTTTGAGTATAGCCGCCATTCACGCCGAGCGTATGGAGCTCCAGAATTTCCCGCGCCAGATTTTCGTTAAGGCCCAGATTTCGGGAAAGACCTAAAGGCGAGTTCGGACCAGTCGAACGAACATTGTCGAGATAGAGAAGCATCGCCGGATGCTGGCTGACCGTCGTAAGCATCTGGTGGAAAGGAAGTGTCACGAACGGTGAGATGGCGGAATTCGCGAAAAAAGGAAGCAACACCTTTCCTTGCCGGCTTGTGGACTGCACCGCGAAATGATTATGCCAGAAGCGGATAAGCCTTTCGCGGAAGGGGAACGATGATTCCGCGGCGGCGGCAAGGTTCTCAACACTTGCTATAGAAAGCGCGCTGTTCATAAGGCGGCCAGCCTGCCGCCTAGCCTGACGCGCTTTCTGTGCAGCTTCTACGTCATTTTGGACGACGGCTCTGCGCGCAACCACCGCCTGCTCGAAAAACGGCTTTGCGATACTTTGGATATCCGGGGGCACGGCGGCTTCCGGAGCGGGGGGCGTTTCGTCGAGTTGCGCTGCCAGCCAGCCACGCGGATCGTCGCCCATGGCGTCGATGTCGGCGGCGCTGGCGCCGAGCCCGAAGCGCACGCCCGCCGTCAGTCGTTCGGTTTCCTTGTCGAAAGTCACGGCTGCCAGTTCCGTTCTTCAGGCCCGGTCGAGGGCACATCGACATTCGCTGGAAGGCTAACACGGGTTTCCGGCAGAAACGGGGCAGGCGCCCACCGAAGCTGAAATTCCGGAAAGCATGCTCACACCGGGAGGTGGCGCGTCAGATCACGCCCGCCTTCAGGAAATCGTGAATATGGACGAGACCGACCGGACGATCCTCCTCGACGACAAAAAGGCTCGTGATTTTCTTGTCGTTCAGGAGCTTCACTGCTTCCGAGGCGAGCATGGACGGGGCGACGGTTTTCGGCGTCCGGTTCATGATCTCGCCCGCGGTCTTTGCGAGCAGCCCCTCCGCGCCCGAATGCCGGCGGATATCGCCATCGGTAATCATGCCGATGAGATGGCCGGCCTCGTCCACGATGCCGACCGAGCCGAGGCTCTTCTGCGACATAATAAGAAGTGTCTGCGACATCGAGGTCGAGGGGCCGGTCAGCGGCAGCTCGTCGCCCGTATGCATCACCTCCCGCACGAGCTTCAGCATGGCGCCGAGTTTGCCGCCCGGATGGAAGACGCTGAAATCCTTCGCCGAAAAGCCCTTCATCTCCAGAAGCGCGATTGCAAGAGCGTCGCCGAGCGCCAGCTGCATGGTGGTCGAGGTGGTGGGGGCGAGCTTGTTCGGACAGGCTTCCTCGGCGCGGGGAAGGACCAGCGCCACATCGGCGGCGCGGCCAAGAGCGCTCGCCTCGACCGAGGTCATGGCGATGAGCGGGATCGCGAAGCGTTTCGCATGAGAAATGATGCTGGAGAGCTCAGATGTTTCGCCCGACCAGGAAAGAGCCAGGATCACATCCTCGCCCGTGATCATGCCGAGATCGCCGTGAGAGGCCTCACCGGGATGGACATATTGGGCAGGCGTGCCGGTGGAGGCGAGGGTCGCCGCCATCTTGCGCGCGATATGGCCCGACTTGCCCATGCCCGTGACGATGACCCGGCCGGTGGCGGCGCCGAGCGCTTCGACCGCTGCCGAAAAGGGGCCGTCGAGCGATGTCATCAGCGCCTTGAGGCCCTCGATCTCAAGCGTGATCGTCCGCCGCGCAGAGGCGAGATGATCCGCGCCTTGCGTTGCCGGGTGGCTCTGGTCGGATGAGGTTCTCGGCACGGGTGGCTCCTTGGGCGCGGGCGGCCCTTACGTGATTTGCTGCACTTATATATCAGCCTCTGCGGCGCCACGCATATCCGCGGGGAGAGGCAGGCATGACAAGGTGAACTGAATAGAACCTAAGCATAGGTTGTCCTGAATTAAGCTAAAGAATGTTCCGGTAAATTGGATGGCGTTCATCTGCAGGCAGGGGGTGGTTCGCCATTTTTCCGCCTCGGGGACTGCTTACCTCTGGCGAGAAGGATCGCCCAACATCGCTCAAAAGGTATATCCTGCATATCAAGACGCGATGGAGGTGGAGCAAGACCGCCATTTCTCCACCGCGACCGGTTAAGGAGCGTTATGGCAGAGAAGAATATGTGGACGAGGCTTGGCGGGCGGCTGAAAGCGATCGCTGGCGGCCATCCATCCGAGACGGGTGCGCCCGACGGAACGCGCATCTATGCCATTGGCGATATCCATGGCCGGGACGATCTCCTGGCCGAGCTTCTGGCCCAGATCGAAGCCGATGCCACAGCCTCGCCTGTCCAGTCCAACATATTGGTTTATCTGGGAGATTACGTCGACCGGGGGCTGCAGTCGAAGCAGGTGCTCGACCGGCTGACGGGCGCGCGCCTTGCGGGTTTCGAGCATGTTTTCCTCAAGGGGAATCACGAGCAGGCGCTGCTGCAATTTCTCGCCGATCCCGCTTTCGGCAAGACCTGGAAATATTATGGCGGGCTCGAGACGCTTCATTCCTACGGCGTGAAGGAACTGACGAGGACGGACGATCCGGCGGCCTTCGTCCGGGCGCGCGAGAATCTCCTTGAGGTCATGCCGGAAGCGCATCGCCATTTCCTTGAGACCCTTGAAGTGTCGAGAGAAATCGGCGGCTATTTCTTCGCTCATGCGGGTGTACGCCCCGGCATCGCGCTTCACCGCCAGATCGAGGAAGACCTGTTGTGGATTCGCGATGAGTTCGTCGAGTCCGGGGCTTCCTTCGGCAAGGTCGTCGTTCACGGCCATACGCCGAACGAGGCCGTCGTGATCCGGCCGAACAGGATCGGTATCGATACCGGGGCCTATATGACCGGGGTGTTGACGGCGCTGGTCCTCGAAGGCACGGAGCGGCGCTTCATCCAGACCGGCGAGGTGCCGCTGCGGCAGGCGGCATCGGGTTAACCAGAGCGCGCGTTTTTCCGCGGAAATCGGCCTTTCGGCTGCGGCCGGACGGTGATAGGTGATAAAAATGTCGCTTGGGTTTGGTCTGTTGCCTGAATCCGGATGATAACTGCGCCGTCCGGTCGCATGGATATTTCCGCGGCCTGGACGTCGAATTCGAACGGGCGTTTCGAAGAGGGCGATTTCAGATGATCCAGTTTTTCGGCCAATTTCTCCGCAAGGGGTTCCGCCCGGCTCGTGCCGGCAGGCTCACGGCGATTTTTCTGGCGACGCTTATGGTTGCGGCCTGTGCCGACGGTCCGCGCGGAAATCCGCCTGCCGTCGCGAGCGCTCCCGCTGCGACGGGATCCGAGAGCGCCGTCCCCCTGCCGAGCGATGCGGATATCGATTACCGCCTGGGCTCGGGCGACAAGCTGCGCGTCATCGTGTTCGGCGAGCCCAATCTTTCCGGCGAATTCGATGTGAGCGGCTCGGGCAAGGTCGCCCTGCCGCTGATCGGGCAGGTGGATGCGGCCGGGCTGACGGTCAGCCAGTTCGAGACGGCCATGATCACCAAGCTCATGGACGGCTATCTGAACAGTCCGCGTGTCAGCGTGGAGGTCATGAATTACCGGCCCTTCTACATCTATGGCGAGGTCGGCAATCCGGGCCAATATCCCTACACCAACGGCATGACGGTGCTGAACGCGATCGCGGTGGCGGGGGGCTATACCTACCGCGCCAATACCAACCAGATTTACATCACCCGGGGCGAGGGCGCCGAGCAGACCTACCCGGCGAGCCAGGCCGTCAAGGTGTTGCCGGGAGATGTCGTGCGGGTGCCGGAGCGGTTTTTCTAATAAGTATCTCGACTGTGATGTTTGGATGACGGCTTGAGGCAAGAGTCGTTATGGGACTTCGGGTATCTTGCGCAAGAAGTAGGCGCCAAGCCTGAAGATCAGACCAAGTAAAGATACCCTTCCTCATGAATCCAAAATCGCCGTTTTCATTTTGAGACACTGGCGATGTATTTGTGCAACGCAGCGGGGAAAGGATTCATTAAGCAAGTTTTTCCCGTGTGCTTGTGACCGGAATGGAGCTATCGTGAAATCAGACCACAGAGAATCCGCCGGTTAAGCGACAAATCCCGTGGTAGCGGGGTTTTGAGGGTCGGCTCTGAAGCGCCGATCGCAACAGGGGTTCGCCGGGACGCATTTTAGAGTGTCCCGCATGGTCGTCAGATTTCGAGGGGTAACGCGGAGCAATTCCTGCCGCCGCGTTCCTTAATCGGGGAGAATGAGTATGAAAAAGCTACTTTCGGTGATCTGCCTCGCGGTTGCCGTCGCCTTCGCGGGTGCGCTCGCACCGGCGACGCCGGCCATAGCCCAGGAGGCGCAGAGCCTTCAGGACATGGAAGCCGCGATCGAGGCCCTGCTTATCGCCAATGCCGATGATCCGGATGCCTTCGCCGCGGCGGTCGAGGCTTACGTTCTTGCCGCCGCCAATGCGGAATTGGCGGCCGAGGCGGTGATCAGCGTGCTCACCAATCCGAAGAGCGATGAAGCCCGCCTGGCGCTCGCGAACAATCCGGCTCTGAAGACGGCCGGTGGCATGGGCCTTGGCGCCGCTATTGCCCAGATCGGCCTCACCAATCCGACCGTTGCCGCCAATATGCAGGCGCTGGTCGAAGCATCGGGCGATGCGACGCTGCAGGCGGCTGTTGCGGCCGGTCATACGGAGCGGACGGCTTCGATCCAGCAGCAGCAGCTTCAGGCGAGCGGCGACACGGCCGACAGCGTCGACTCGACGCCCGAGACGCCGGTGAGCCCGAACTAATCAGTTGAGCGCCGCCGGAACTGCAGGGTTCCGGCGGTGCGTTCCGCCCGGTGGATGGCGGGCCGCCGCCGAGGCTGGTTTCGTGAGCGGGGCGTTTGCGGCGTCCGTTCCGGTTTGCGTTTCACTCGAAATTGTCAGGGGAAAGATTAATGTCTTCCATCGTTTCCAAGGCGATGATTGCCGCGATTGCGGTAACAGCCTTCTATGCCGCGCCTGTCGGGGTTGCTTCTGCCCAGACCGAGGAAATCGTCGACAATCGTAACGTTAACGTCCGCGACCGTGTGCGTCCGGGCTACGACGCAGTCGGTGTCAGGGCAGGTGCCTTTACGGTGTTCCCCGAAGCGTCCCTGACCGGGACCTATAACGACAATATCTATGCGACCGACACGAATACCGAGAGCGATTTCATCACGACGCTCGGCGCTCGTGTGTCGGCCGTGTCCAACTGGAGCCGCCATGCTCTCAACCTCCGTGCGGGCCTCTCGCAGCATTGGTATGACGACAATAGCGATGAAGACCGGCTGGACTGGGATGTCGGCGGCAATGGCCGGATCGACATCACCCGCGATACGAATATCGCCGCTGGCCTCTCCTATGCCGAACTCTCGGAAGATCGCGGCGCGCCGAACTCTCCCGGCGGTGCTGCAGAGCCTGTCGAGTATTCGCTCTTTCAGGCCAATGTGGCTTTCAACCATCGCTTCAACCGGGTGACCTCGCGCCTCGGTGCCACCTATGCCGATTACGATTATGATGATACGCCGGCTGTTGGCGGTGGACCGGCGCTCGATCAGGACTTCCGCGATCGTGAGCAGTTCACCCAGTTCCTGCGTCTCGGCTATGACGTTTCGCCCGACACGAATGTCTATATCGAGGGCACGCTCAATCAGCGCAAATACGACCAGCAGCCGCCGGTCGTGGCTCTGAACCGCGACTCGGATGGTTATGCTGTCGTGGTCGGTTCGGAATTCCGCCTCACCAATCTTGCGCAGGGTGGCGTCTTCGTCGGCTATCAGAAGCAGGAATATGACGATCCGACCCTGTCCGATATCGACGGCATCGCCTTCGGTGCCAATGTGGACTGGTTCGTGACGCCGCTTACCACCATCCGCTTCGAAGCGGCCTCGACGATCGAGGAAACGATCAGTGCCGGCGCTTCGGGCTTTACGGATAATTCCGTGGGCCTGCGCGTCGATCACGAGCTGATGCGCAATGTGATCCTCGGTGGCCGCGCGAGCTTCGCCAATAATGACTATGAAGGCATCAACCGTAGCGACGACGTGACCCGCGCGGGCCTGAGCGTCGACTATCTGCTGAACCGGAACTTCTCGCTCAGCCTTGGCTATGGTTACACGGACCGCAATTCGAATTTCGCCGGTCGCGACTACACAACGAACGAAGTCGGTCTGACGCTCAAGGCGGGCCTCTGACAAACCGGTTTCTGGCGATTGAGAGACAAGAGGGCAGCAGGCTTAACCGGCTGCCCTTTTTCTTTAGGAGACGGCTGGTTTGCCGCCCCTTGTTAACCCGGGACACGGCTGTTTGAGCTAGATTTGAAGTTGGCTGGTTGCGCTCCATTCTAGCGCAACTTCAGGATGATTGTGCGAAGCCCGCTGACGGACAGGTCTCGGGCTTGAAGGATTGTGACGATGAATGCACCGGTGCAGGGCGGAACTTCCAGGGGCGGGATACCTTCTTATGAAGTGCCGCGGGCGGATGAGGATCAGGGCTTTCTTGAACTCGATCTCATGGGGCTCTATCGGACGTTGCGGAAGCGCCTGGGGCTGATTGTCAGCGTGACATTCGGGTTGACCGCCCTGGTCATGGTGGTGGTCCTTCAACAGACACCGCTTTATACCGCCACCGCGCAGGTTCTGCTCGACCGGCAGAAAATGCAGGTAACCGACATGGAGGCCGTGATGTCAGGCCTGCCAGCCGACTCGGCAACGGTCGATAGCGAAGTCGAAATCCTGAAATCGAGAGCCTTGGCGGAACGGGTCGTGGACCGGCTTAATCTGATGCAGGATCCGGAATTCAATGAAGCCTTGCGCGAGCCTTCATTTCTGCGCTGGATCGATCCGCGTTTCCTGGTCCGGGAATTGCTGGCTCTGGTCTCGGCCGATCCTGCTCCCGTGAGTGAAGAAATGCGTACGCGCGCCGAACGCGATGGTGTGGTGGACAGCCTCCTGAGAAACCTGGACGTCACACGTCAGCGACTTACTTATGTCATCAATCTGTCGGTCACCTCCGAGCAGCCGGCAAAAGCCGCTCGTATCGCGAATGCCTATGCGGAAACCTATATTCTCGATCAGCTCGAAGCCAAGTTCGATGCAACCCGCCAAGCCAATGAGTGGCTGTCGCGGCGTTTGGGCGAACTTCGTCAGCAGGTTCGGGATTCGGAGCGAGCGGTCGAAATTTTCAGGAGCGAGCAGGGTCTGGAATCGAGTTCCGGTGTGACCGTCTCCGAACAGCAAATGTCGGAATTGAATGCGCAGCTCATTCTGGCGCGCACCGCGCTTGCGGAAGCCCGCGCCAAATTTGACCGAGCCCGACAGATCCGCGCCTCGGGCGGTTCGATCGAAAGCATGGCCGATGTGGTGCAGTCGGGTACGATATCGAGCCTTCGCCAGAAGCAGGCAGAACTTGCCCGCGAACTTGCGAATCTGTCCTCGCGCTATGGGCCGAGGCACCCTGAAGTCGTGAACGCGGAAGCGCAGCGCCGCGACATCGATGCCCAGATCGGTGCGGAAATCTCCCGCATCATCGGCAGCCTCCAGAATAATGTGTCGGTCGCCGAAACCCGCGTCGCCTCTCTGGAGCAAAGCCTCCGCGATATTCGCGGCGAGACCGGCGAGAGCGGCCAGGCGATGGTCCAGCTCCGCGAGCTTGAACGCGAGGCAGCGGCAAACCGGGCCGTCTATGAGAGTTTCCTGAACCGCTTCAAGGAGACCTCACAGCAGCAGGATCTGCAGGTACCCGACAGCCGGATCATATCGCCGGCAACGGCGCCTCTTGCACCCTCGCATCCCCGCAAGGCGCTTTCGCTCGCGCTCGCGCTCATCTTGTCCGCCATGCTGGGGGTAGGGCTCGCCTTCCTGCTGGAGCATCTCGACAATGGCATGACGACCGCACGCGATGTCGAGGAGGCACTGGCGCTTCCCCACCTCGTATCGGTGCCGCTGGTGCCGGCCGAAAAGGGACCGGGGGGCAAGTTGCTCAAGCCTCATGATTATCTGGTCCAGAAGCCGCTCTCTGCATTCTCGGAGTCTCTCCGCAGCCTCAGAAGCGCGCTGCAGCTATCGAATGTCGACAATCCGCCCAAGGTCATCCTCTTTACCTCCGCGCTCCCGAATGAGGGCAAGACCACGACTTCGGTGTCGTTTGCGCGGGCGGCAGCGGCCTCGGGGCTCAAGGTCGTGCTCGTCGATTGCGACCTGCGCCACCCCTCTGTCCACAAGACTTTCGGGCTTGCAACGCCTGCGGCCGGTCTTGTCGAATTGCTGGCGGAGCGTCTCGACCCGGAAGCGGTGATGATTGAAGATGACAAAACCTCACTTCGTGTTCTGCCGATCGCGACCGGTACGGCCAATCCGCCGGACCTCATGGTCTCCTCGCAGATGCAGCTGCTGATCGAGCGGCTGCGCGGCGAATACGATCTCGTGGTGCTGGACAGCGCGCCGGTGCTTCCCGTGTCGGATAGCCGTGTCTTGTCGCGCCTCGCCGACGAAACGGTATTTGTCGTGCGCTGGAGCGATACGCCGAAAGATGCCGCCCAATCGGCTATTCGGGAGCTGCGGCTTTATCAAAGCAATATAGCGGGCGCGATCCTCGTCGCGGTCGATGCTTCGAAACAGGCGAAATACGGCTATGGCGATGGCGGTTACTATTACGGCAAATACAGCCGCTACTATGTCAACTAGGAAAAGCGGGCGGCTGCTGAAGTGGGGCGTGGCATCGGTGGCGCTTCTCGCCGGCGGGCTTCTTCTCTACATGGCTCTGCCGCGCATTGCCGCTCATGGGGCTTTGCTTCAGGCGGGTGCTGCCATTCGTGCGATTGACGGCGGGGAGACACTTCCCCCGGATGTGGCAGAGGCGGCCTATCGGTCATACACGTTCGCGCTTGCATGGCGGGGCGACAATCCGGCACTTCTGAAGGACAGGGCGCGGTTGGCAGGCCGGCTTGCTTCGGCCGATCCTCCATCCGCCAGGGAATGGCGGGTGCGGGCGGTCGAGGATCTGAGTGCGGCCCTGGCGTTAGCGCCGGGGGATGGCACGGCCTGGGCCCGGCTGGCGCAGGCGGAGATTGAAGCGGGTGCCGACGTCGAGACAATCCTGCCTTATCTAAGGCTCGCGCGGCTGACCGCACCGCGCCGGGCCTCGGCGCTGCTGCCTCAATTCTCGATTGTGATGCGCCATTGGGATGCGATGCCGGACGAGATCAGGTCCCATGCGCTCGAAGATCTGCCCGCGTTCTGGCAGCGCCGTGCCTTGCGGCCCGTGCTCGTCACCGCCTATCTCGATGCGGGATTTCCGGCTCGCACTGCCTTTCGGGTGAAACTCGGTGAGAATGAACGCGCGCTTCGGGACTTTGACCGGCTCCTTGTCTCAAGCCTCGGATTGTGACGCGGGTCTGGCGCCCGCCCTTGACGATTGCGCGGCGGCAAGTCCCATCATGAAGGCATAGAGCACGGCGACGGCCGGAATCTGCAAGCTGAAATCGACGAGGGCGTGAAGGCCCACAAGCAGCGTTGCGGCAACGCCAAGTGCCGGAAAGCTCTTGTGGCGCCTGCGTTCGCGGACGCCATGATAGGTGAGGCGTGCAACGAGCAGGATCGCGACATTAAGCGCCAATGCCGCGGGGAGGCCCAGTTCGAGGGCGTTTTCGAGATAGGTGTTATGCGCCTTCTCCCATAGTGCGAAGACGTTGGGATCATTCGCCCGGTAGGGCTCGATCGCATCTTGATACGTCCCGAGCCCCGTACCTTTGAGAGGGGTGGTCTTGATAGCCTCGATGGTGGTCGAAAAAAGCGTGGAGCGGAGATCGGTCTCAAGAGACAACCCCTGCCGTTCGAGCCGGTCCAGGAAATTGCCGCCGCCTGCGACGACCGCTATCCCCAAGACCACAAGGGCCACAAGGCCGATTGGCTGGCGGCCTTTGCCGCCGCGGCGCGGCAGCTGCAGCAGGATCAGTGCCCCGAGCGCGAAGAGAGATGCGAATATGCCGCCCCGCGAGGTTGTGAGGAAAAGCGCAAGTGCGATGGTAAGGATCGCGGTTGTAAGAAGCCTCGACTGGAAGACGATATGCTCGATGACGAGAGCGGTTTTTCGCTTGAGAGAACCTCCAAGGGCGAGGAGATGCCTGATGCGTTCAAGGAAGAGCGATAGCGCCGCGAGCAGGGTAAGCCCCGCAAAGGTCGCGTAGGAATTGCGGTTGACGAAGCTTGAGGTAAGCGATTGACCGGGCCGGGCGCCTATCGTGCCGAGGAGCCAGGCCTCACCGCCGAACAGGGCAAACAATCCGTAGAGGGAATAGGCGCTGCCGATGGCGATGATGACATTGCGCGCCTGCGCGGCGCGTTGGGGATCGCGGGTGAGCTGGAAGGCAAGCCAGAAAAGCCCTGCATAGGCGATGAGCCTGAAACCGCCCTCAAGCGTGGCGGAAGGGTTGATGCTGATATGGGGGGCAAGGTCCGCGCCGAGCGCCTCCGACGTCTCGCGCCAGAGAGGGTCCCCCCATGATTGCAACAGCCCGCCCAAGACCGGTGGTAGAGGCAGAGCCTGAAAGAACACCCAGGCGAGAACAAGAATGTAGACGAGGGCCGGGAGGGCGAGGGCCCGGAGCGGGTCCACCCTTGGGCCTTGCCGCGAAAACAGGGCCACGGCCGCCCAGGCGATTAGCAGGACGCCCGTCGCGGCAAGCAAAAGGGCGGCCGGCAGAGGGCGGTTGCTTCCAAGCGGGAGAGGCGCCAAGGCCACAACCGCAATGAGCCCGGCGAAGACGAGACGAGGGCCGGGGGAAGAGGCGGAAGCAGGCATGGAGTGAAGGACCATTGGAGGCTTGAAGATCTGTTCGAGCGTGGGTGTGCGTGGCAAGCCACCCGTCGTGCAGAAAGTCTATCCTGCCGGGGGTGGGCGCATGTGTCATCTTGCGCAGCTGTAAAGGGAGGTAAAGTCTAGTCTAATTGTTAACGCCTGTCGTATCGCGAGCGATATTAATCATGGCGCACGAAACCTTGGGGTTCGAAACCGGAAACAGGTTTCGATTCTTGCCTCATGATGTGCTGCTCCGTAGATTTATTTATACAGGCGGATTTTGGGCGGGGGACATGTTTTGAGTTGTGTCGTGGAGACAGAACTCGTGGACGGCGGCGATGTGTTAACCGCAGCGTCACCGCCTGAGCGAGTGCCCGTTCCCGCCTCGGACAAGGCGCGGTGGTATGCTGTCGCGGCAAATCCGGGCCAGGAGCTTCACGCTGCGCGCCACCTGGAGCGGCAGGGTTTCGAAACTTTCACACCCTCGATTGTAAGGACGGTTCGTCATGCGCGACGGCGCATGGAGAGGCGGACGGCACTCTTTCCGGGCTATCTTTTCGTGCGCTTCGATATAGAGAGTTGCGCCTGGCGCTCGATCAATGGAACGCTCGGTGTGCGCTCTCTGGTCATGGCAGGCGAGAGGCCTTTGCCTGCGCCGCGGGGGCTCGTCGAGAGCTTCATCGAATTGTCAGACAAAGCGGGTCTCATGCAGGCCGCGCTCGAATGCGGGCAACGAGTCGAGATATTGTCCGGTCCCTTCGCAAGCTGGGTGGGGACTGTCGAGCGTTTGGACGACAGAGGGCGCGTGTTCGTGCTTCTGCGGCTGATGAACGGCGAAGGCGCGATCGCCATGGACCGCGCATCGCTCTGGCCGGCGGCCTGAGCGATTTTAAACATGCCCTGCCGCGATGTGTTGCGGGGCGTTTCGAACGATGTTGCTCGGGGTGTTTCACCCGCGAGTGCGGTAGCAATGGCGCCGAAGCGCGTTGAAGGTTCTCCTTGCAAGAGGAAGGTGTCAGGCTTCGATGAAGCGAATTTTTGTGACGGGTACGGCGGGGTTCATCGGGTTCCACCTGTCGAAACTGTTGCTTGATGAAGGCTATGCCGTTGGCGGCTATGACGGCATGACGGATTATTACGATGTGAGGCTCAAGGAACGGCGTCATGCCATGCTGCGCCAGAACGAACGCTTTACGGCGACGGAAGCCATGCTGGAAGACGGAGCGGCGCTCGGTGCGGCGGTGGCGGCGTTCAAGCCGGATGCGGTCGTTCATCTCGCGGCGCAGGCGGGTGTGCGCTACAGCCTCGAAAATCCGCGCGCCTATATCGACTCGAATGTGACCGGCACGCTGAATGTCATGGAGGCGGCGCGGGCGGCGGGTGTCAGGCATTTGCTGATGGCATCGACCAGTTCCGTCTATGGCGCGAATGAGGACATGCCCTTCGACGAGCGGCAAAAGGCCGACACGCAGCTCACCATCTATGCGGCAACGAAAAAGGCCAATGAATCGATGGGGCATGCCTGGGCGCATATTCACGGGCTTCCCGTCACCATGTTCCGTTTTTTCACGGTTTACGGTCCCTGGGGCCGGCCGGACATGGCGCTCTTCAAGTTCACCAAGGGCATTCTCGAAGAAACGCCCATCGACATCTACAATCACGGCGACATGTATCGCGACTTCACTTATGTGGACGATCTGGTGCGCGGCATCCGCCTGCTGATCGATGCCGTGCCGGGCGGGCCGGAAACGGCGGTGGAAGACGACAGCCTGAGCCCGGCCGCTCCGTTCCGCGTGGTCAATATCGGCAATTCGGACAAGGTGAAGCTGCTTGATTTCATCGAAGCGATCGAGGATGAGCTCGGCCGGAAAGCGATCCGCAACTACATGCCGATGCAGACGGGCGACGTGCCGGCCACCTGGGCCGATGCGAGCCTGCTCAAGCGGTTGACGGGATACAGCCCGCAAACGCCCTTCCGCGAAGGCGTCGCGCGTTTTGTCCGCTGGTATCGGGACTACTACAATGTCTGAAGGTCACATGTTCAATCTGACGCTTGAAAATGCCCGCATCGCGGTGATAGGTCTCGGCTATGTCGGGCTTCCGCTGGCGGTTGAATTCGGCAAGTCGCGGCCGGTGCTGGGCTTCGATATCAATGCCGCGCGTGTTGCCGCGCTTGAAGCCGGACACGATGCGACGCTTGAGGTCGAGGATCATGAGCTCAAAGCGGCGGCGCATCTGCGCTTCTCGGGCAATGTGGCCGATCTCGCTTCCTGCAACACCTTCATCGTGACCGTGCCGACGCCCATCGACGCGCATAAGCGGCCGGACCTGACACCGCTCATCAAGGCGTCGGAAACGATCGGCAAGGTGCTGAAGCGCGGCGATATCGTGATCTACGAGTCGACCGTCTATCCCGGCGCGACGGAGGAAGATTGTGTTCCTGTTCTCGAGCGTGTCTCGGGGCTCCGTTTCAACGAGGATTTCTTCGCAGGCTATAGCCCGGAGCGGATCAACCCCGGCGACAGGCAGCACCGGCTGCCCACCATCATGAAGGTGACCTCCGGCTCGACGCCGCAGGCCGCCAGCTTCGTCGATGCGCTCTACCGCTCCATCGTGACGGCGGGGACGCACAAGGCGCCCTCGATCCGCGTTGCCGAAGCCGCCAAGGTGATCGAGAACACGCAGCGCGATCTCAACATTGCGCTGGTGAACGAACTCGCGATCATCTTCGACCGTATGGGCATCGACACGGAGGCGGTGCTGAAGGCGGCCGGCACCAAATGGAACTTTCTCCCCTTCCGGCCCGGGCTTGTGGGCGGGCATTGCATCGGCGTCGACCCCTATTACCTGACGCACAAGGCCGAGGCCATCGGCTATCACCCGCAGATCATCCTTGCCGGCCGCAGGCTGAACGACGGCATGGGCGCCCATGTCGCCGGGCGGCTCGTCAAGGAGATGCTGAGGCGGCGGTTGCAGGTCGGCGGCGCGCGGGTGCTGGTGATGGGCCTCACCTTCAAGGAGAACTGCCCGGACCTGCGCAACACGCGCGTTGTCGATGTGGTAGCGGAACTGGAGGACTATGGCGCCGTCGTGGATGTTCACGATCCCTGGGTGGATGCGGAAGAGGCCTTCCATGAATATGGCATAAGGCCCGTCGCGCAGCCGGTGCAAGGCGCCTATGACGCAATCGTGCTGGCCGTCGCGCATGATGCCTTCCGCGAGATGGGCGCAGCGGGGCTTCGCCACCTCGGGCGGAAAGGTCACGTGCTCTACGATCTGAAATATGTTCTGCCGGCGGATGAAAGCGATTTGAGGCTGTGAATGGGAATGGCATTATGACGAAACGCTTCGCCCTTGTCGGCGCCGCAGGCTATATCGCGCCGCGCCACATGACCGCGATACGAGATACCGGCAACGATCTTGTCGCCGCGCTCGACCCGAATGACTCTGTGGGCATCATCGATAGCTATTTTCCGCAAGCGCACTTCTTCACGGAGTTTGAACGCTTTGATCGTCACATCGACAAGTTGCGCCGCAGCGGAAGTGCGGTCGATTATGTCTCTATAGCTTCGCCCAACTATCTGCATGACAGCCATATGCGATTTGCGCTGCGATCTGGCGCCGATGCGATATGCGAAAAGCCGCTGGTGCTCAACCCGTGGAACATCGATGGTTTGAAGGAAATTGAGGCCGATACGGGCCGAAAGATCAACACCATACTGCAACTTCGATTGCATCCGGCAATCATAGGATTGCGCGAAAAGGTGCGGAACGCGGCGGGGGATCAGAAGTTCGATGTCGATCTCACATATATTACCTCGCGCGGCAACTGGTATCTGCAGAGCTGGAAAGGAGATGAGAAAAAGTCAGGGGGAATTGCGACCAATATTGGTGTGCATTTCTATGACATGCTGCATTTTGTTTTTGGGGACATACAAGAAAATGTGGTGCATCTGAGCGGCGCAACCAAAGCGGCGGGCTATCTGGAATATGAGCGAGCGCGTGTGCGCTGGTTTCTGTCTGTCGATGTCAATGATGTGCCTGAGTCTGAGCGCGCGAAGGGCAAGCGTACCTTTAGGTCCATCGCGGCAAATGGTGAGGATGTAGAATTTTCAGACGGATTTACGGATTTGCACACGCGCAGCTACGAAGAAATTCTTGCCGGGCGTGGATTTGGGCTTGATGAGAATCGAGTTGCCATTGAGACGGTGGCGCATATTCGCAATGCGCCGACGATGAGGAGCGGTGAAATTCACCCCTTTGTCGGGAGAGCGAGCGCATGACGATTAGTGTTCATCCCAGTGCTATCGTCGATGAAGGAGCCGAGATTGGCGAAGGTAGCCGTATCTGGCATTTCGTGCATATATGCGCTCGCGCAAGAATTGGTAAAGGCGTCTCACTGGGTCAGAACGTCTTTGTTGGCAACAATGTTGTCATCGGCGATAGGTGCAAGATTCAAAATAATGTGTCGGTCTTTGACAATGTAACATTGGAGGAAGGCGTCTTTTGCGGGCCGTCCATGGTGTTCACGAATGTCTACAACCCTCGCGCTCTGGTTGAGCGCAAGGACGAATATCGCGATACCTTGGTGCGGCGCGGCGCAACGCTCGGTGCCAACTGCACCATTGTATGCGGTGTAACGATAGGGCAGTTCGCCTTTATCGCTGCTGGTGCGGTGGTCGTCGGGGACGTTGCGGATTTTGCGCTTATGGTTGGTGTCCCCGCGCGTCAGGTGGGCTGGATGAGCGCCTATGGAGAGCGGCTTGACCTTCCATTGTCAGGCTCGGGCGAGACGGTTTGTCCTCATACCGGCGAACAGTACCTTCTGAAAGATGGTGAGCTCGTTCGCGAACGGGCGGTGATATGATCCCCTTCATCGACCTCGCCGCGCAGCAGGAACGTCTGCGCGAAGAAATCGAGTCGGGCATCGCCCGCGTTCTCGCGCATGGGCAATACATCCTCGGTCCAGAAGTGACCGAACTGGAAGAGAGACTTGTTGACTACACCGGCGCGACGCATTGCATCACCGTGGCCAACGGAACCGACGCACTTCAAATCGCCTTGATGGCACTGGGGGTGGGGCCGGGAGACGAGGTGATCACACCCGGCTTCAGCTATATCGCGACTGCCGAAGCCGCGGTGCTGCTGGGGGCGAAAGTGGTTTATGTCGATATCGATCCGGTGACCTACAACATGGACCCGGCGCTTCTGGATGCCGCGATCACGCCTCGTACCAGAGCGATACTGCCTGTATCGCTTTATGGTCAGCCAGCAGATTTTGACGAGATCAATGTCATTGCCGCGCGCCATGGAGTTCCGGTGATCGAGGATGCGGCGCAAAGCTTTGGCGCGTCATACAAAGGATGGAAGTCCTGCAACCTGTCCACCATCGGCTGCACCAGCTTTTTTCCATCAAAGCCGCTGGGCTGTTACGGCGATGGCGGCGCTGTCTTCACCTCCGATCCTGATTTGGCAAAAATTATCCGCCAGATCGCCCGCCACGGTCAGGCAGAGCGCTATCATCATGTGCGCTTGGGTGTGAATTCGCGGCTTGATACGCTTCAAGCAGCAATCCTGCTGCCGAAGCTGGCAATCCTCGACAATGAAATTTCGGCACGACAGCGCGTGGCCGAAGCATATGGCGCACAGCTGCGGGCAATGGGTGTCGGGCTGCCGCAGATCGCTCGTCACAGCCGGAGCGCTTGGGCACAATATACAGTCAGGGTAGCGAATCGCGAGGCCGTAAGGCGGTCGCTGAATGAAAGCGGTATTCCGGTTGCAGTGCATTACCCTCTGCCCCTGAATCGTCAGCCTGCGGTTGCGGATCCGGACGCATTTCTGACCGAAGGAGATCGGGCTGCCAACGAGGTGTTGAGCCTCCCGATGCATCCCTATCTCGATGCCGCTATGCAGGCGCAGATATGCGCGGCGTTCCAGGCGGCTCTGGGATAAAGAGATAATGAGTCTGAAGTCATACCTGGGTGCCGTCAGGCGTCATGGCTTCGTCCGGTCGGCCGGCATATTGGTGGGCGGTACGGCGGCTGCTCAGGCGCTGACAGTGCTGGCTCTGCCGCTTCTGACGCGGCTCTATACGCCTGAAGATTTCAGTCTTCTGGCCGTATATGTGGCAATGCTGACGATGGTGTCGGTCGTCGCCTGCCTGCGTCTTGAGATCGCAATTCCTATACCTGAGGACGATGACGAGGCGGCGAACCTGCTCGCGCTTGGGGTAATCTTTGCCACACTGAGTGCGTTGATTGCGGCGGCAGTGGTTGTGTTTTTCGGGGCGGCATTCTTTCAGGCCGTCGGGCAACCACAAATGCAGCCGTTCGGCTGGCTCTTGCCTTTCGGCATTTGGCTCGCGGGCAACTATGCCGCATTTCAGTTCTGGAGCACGCGGAAAAAGCGCTTCTCGGCAATTGCTCTGACACGTATGACGCAGGCGGGTAGCGGATTAACCACGCAACTTGGCCTTGGCTGGGCTGGGGTGGGCGCCATTGGGCTGATGCTGGGGCATGCTCTGATGGCGGGAGCAGGGGTGGTCAATCTCGCATGGCGATCCTTGCGCGCGGATCGTTCGATCCTGCGTGCGGTCTCGCTGCAGGGTATGGTTAAAGCCTTTACTAAATACCGGAAGTTTCCTCAGTATTCGACCTTCGATGCGCTGACCAATAATGCCGCAATCCAGCTTCCGGTGATTATGATCGCGGCGGTGGTCGTTGGTCCGGAAGCAGGATTCATTTTCCTCGCAATGCGCACAATGGGTACTCCGATCACACTCATCGGCGGAGCGACTGGACAGGTGTACCTGTCCCGTGCTCCAGGGGAGTTGCGCAATGGGCGCTTGCCTTCGTTTACCATCGGGGTACTCAGGGGCCTTGCCATTATCGGCGTGGTACCCCTTGTCATTATCGCGCTAATTGCGCCCACGGCCTTTGCGTTTGTTTTTGGAGAGGAGTGGCGGCGGGCGGGTGAGTTGGCCGCGTGGATGACGCCTTGGTTCGTGTTGAAGCTTCTTTCTTCGCCAGTGTCGATGATCATGCATGTGAAAATGATGCAACGTTCAATGTTGATGTTGACCATTTTCGGGCTAATTCTCAGGCTGTCGATGCCGATTGGTGCGCATTATTTGTTGGGCGGCTTTGCCGCCGAAGCTTACGCAATATCTGGCGCGATATTCTACGCCGTTGCTCTCTTGGTATTCTGCAGCGCGGCTGATGTCTTCAGAGCAGAGGCCAAATGAAGAACCTTATCCTTATTATTTTAGTCCCACTCGCCAAAATTTTTTTAAGAGTTTTTTTCAAGGGGGGGTATCTCAAAGGCAGGTTCTTTGAGCAAAGCCTTGGCGGATACAAATGGGCAATCCATGCCATCTGGGCACGCAATATACTCAGGTTAGGCCCCCCCTATCCGTGGCCCGTTCATTTCTCCTGTCACATATCTAATCCAAAGAATGTTATCTTTCATCCCGATGATCTGAACAATTTCCAGTCACGAGGATGCTACTTTCAATGCGGTACAGCGAAGATCCACATTGGGAGAGGGTGCTACATAGGGCCCAACGTCGGGTTGATTACTCAAAATCATGACTTGGCCGATCTGGATCGCCATCTCCCTGGTGCTGACATCGTGCTTGGCCCAGGCTGCTGGATCGGGATGAATTCGGTGCTTCTACCTGGCGTAAGGTTGGGGTCCGGCACAATCGTTGCTGCGGGAAGTGTCGTCACCAAGAGCTTCGAGCAAGGTCGGATTGTCTTGGCCGGTGTGCCTGCGAGAATTGTAAGAAATTTGGATGATCGAGATGTTGATGAGAAGGATTGATGCATGAAGCTTCTCACTGTCATCGGCGCTCGGCCCCAATTCATCAAGGCCGCCACGGTCTCACGTGTGGTGTCCGAGCGCGACGACATCCGCGAGGTGATCGTCCACACCGGACAGCACTACGACGTAAATATGTCCGACATTTTCTTCGACCAGCTGTCGATCCCGCGTCCTGACCATCACCTCGGTGTCGGTGGAGGCAGCCATGGGGCGATGACGGGGCGGATGCTGGAGGCACTTGAGATCGTAATGTCCGGGGAAAATCCCGATCTGGTTTTAGTCTATGGCGACACAAACTCTACGCTCGCTGGAGCGCTCGCCGCGGTGAAACTGCATATTCCCGTCGCCCATGTCGAAGCAGGCTTGCGCAGTTTTAACCGCCGAATGCCGGAGGAGATGAATCGTATCCTGACCGATCACGCTTCTGATCTGCTGTTTGCGCCGACCGAAACGGCGATGGCCAATCTGAGAAACGAAGGGCTTGGCGACGGGCGCGCCCGGATGGTGGGCGACGTGATGTATGATGCGTCACTGTTTTATCGAGAGAAAGCGCGTGCACCGGACTGGGCAGGCGTAATGCGGCTCGACGAACGGGATTTCATCCTGGCAACTGTGCATCGCGCGGAAAATGCGGACAATCCGGTCCGTCTGCAGGACATTCTCCGGGGACTGGCAAGCGCGGGGCTACCTGTCGTTCTGCCATTGCACCCCCGAACTCGGGACCGTATTGCGACGATGGATATTGCTATACCTGATGGTGTGCATGTCGTTGATCCGGTGGGGTATCTCGAGATGGTGTGGCTGGAAGCGCATTGCCGCCTAGTCGCGACCGACTCCGGTGGTGTGCAAAAGGAGGCCTATTTTTTTGGTAAGCCCTGCGTCACGTTGCGCGAAGAAACCGAATGGGTGGAACTAGTGGAAGCGGGGTGGAACACACTTACCGGCGCAAATCCGGAGGCCATTCGGGCGGCAGTTAATGCGGCTCATGCGCCGGCCACAGCTATGGCGCTCTATGGAGATGGAGATGCCGCCGAGAGAGTGTTGGCGGGGATATTGGAGTGAAGTGTCTGCACATCGTGATTGTCACCTATAACTGGCCGCCGCGTAACGCCATTGGTACTCATCGGCCCTATTCTTGGGCGCGGTACTGGAGCGAGGCAGGGGCGCAGGTTAAAGTTCTCACGGCGGCAAAGTATCCTTTTGACGCTCCGATGGATTTGCATTTGCCGGCGTTGCCGGGAGTTGAGGTGATCGAAGTACCGTATGGCGGTGCCGCGAGGTTGATGGGAAAGGCGCTACGACTCGAGCGGCTTCGTTGGCTTGCACGGAAAGTGAAGCGATGGATGAGCCGCCAAGGCGTTGTTTCGGTCGATCTGCGGGCGGCTTGGCGCGATGCGGCACGACCTGCTGTACAACGACTTGCCCGCGAAGCTGACATTGTCGTCAGCACTTTTGGCCCTGCCGCATCGCATCTCATTGCTAGCGATATGAAGCGTGTAAATCCAGGCCTGCGTTGGGTCGCCGACTACCGTGATTTATGGAGTCAGGGGTATGCCGAGGAAGCTACTGAAACCAAGCACGCGATCGCGCGCAAGCAGGAGCTGGAAAGTGTTGGCGAGCGTGCTGATCTTCTGACAGCGGTGTCGAATGATATGGTGCATCAGCTGAGTGTGCTGACTGGAAAACCCGTCATACGAATGCCTAACGGGTTTGATCTCGATGAGACGGTGGTGCGACAGCGGCTCGCCGCGATACCAAAGGCAAGCAGTAAACCTTTTCGTATCGTTCACACAGGGATGTTGTATGAAGGGCACCGCGATCCAAAACCGTTACTAGAAGCGCTGGTCAAGCTCAAAGAAACAGGTCGCATTGTTGAGGGCGACATCACTGTTGATTTCTATGGAGCGCGTGTCGATGTAGCGAGGCAGCTGGCTCGTGACCCCCTCTTTACGCCATTCATCCGGCTTATGGGACATGTCAGTCGAGACGACGCTCTTGCGGCGCAGTGTCAGGCCGATCTGCTTCTTCTTTTGGAAAGTTCAGCACCGGAAGCACGCGGCACCTTGACTGGGAAGCTTTTTGAATACATTGCTGCGGGTCGTCCCATCCTCTGTGTCGGAAGCCGCCCGGAGTTTGAAATCGGGGCGGTTCTTGGCGACACAGGTGCGGGTGTGGTGTGTGGGCCAGATGAATATGATCAGCTACCTTCTATGCTGGATCAGACGATGCAAGGCCGCGGACTTTTTACGAGTTATGCGCCCAATGTTGATGAGGTCTTGCGCTATTCACGCGAGCGCCTTGCGTTAGAGCTTCTTGAAGTCATGCGCTCGGTTCTCAGATGTTGAAGCTAACCGCTGCCCTTGTCTTTTTGTCCGTTGCGCTATCGCCGATATATTTGTTTTCTAGCGGCCTGCCGCAACCGGCCGACTTCATTATGGTGGCGGCAATTGTCGCAGCCTCTGTCTTTGCGCTAGCAACACGCGGCGACATGATGATTGGCAGCATACCGGGAAGTTTTGGGCTTCTTGTCATCTGGGTAGCATTGGTGAGTCTTGTATGGGCGCTCGTCTATTCCAGTGAAGAGTTTCTTTGGGCGCCGTTGTTTTGGCTCTACAATTTTTTTGCGTCAGCAATAGTGCTTTTGATTTTGACGCGGTTGCATAATGGGCGTGAGCTCCTTTCATGGGCTCTAATTGCAGCGCTTGCCGTGTCAACGTCGGGAGTTTTCTTGGACCTGCGGGATCCGTTGGGCCGAACGACTGGATTCTTCAACAATCCCAATCAGCTTGCCTATTTCAGCATGTGTGCTGTCGCAAGTTTGATGGTGTTGAATGGCTTTCGTGTTAGTTCCATGCCGGTTGTTGCTGGATATACGATGGGTGTGATTGGACTCTTGTCGGCAGTGTCGCTTGGGGCATTGGCAGGTTCCGCGGGATTACTGCTGGCACTTGTGGTTGCCAATGTGAAGCGCTTATCCAGCATTATCGCAATGCCCATCGGGGCGATAATTGTGATATTTGCAGTAGCGGCAGTTGATACACAGTTCGATGGTGTTTTTGCTAGTGGCCTTGAATCAAGGTTGAGTCGACTTGACACGAAAGTTGACAACATTTACGTGGAGCGAAATTATCAGCGAATATTGTTGTTCCCCGAGTACAATTTTTTAGGTGCCGGATCGGCTCATCACGAAGAAAGGTTTCATCCTCACGGAAGGAATGAAATTCACTCTTCCTTCGGAGCACTGCTTTTCAATTTTGGAATTGTTGGGCTGACATTGTTTCTGCTTTACCTGTTTCACGTGTTGCGTGGCGCCAGTTTGCCGATACTCCTTACGGTGTCGGCTCCTTTGCTATACTCCGTTACGCATATGGGACTGCGTTTCACACCATTCTGGATACTGCTGATTATTATCTTCCATCATGTGCAGATGACACATGCCAAGGGCAGGTGAGAAACGGATTCTGATCGTTGCTCCCGCAGCATCTACATTGCGCAATTTCCGTGGCGCGTTGATTGAGGCATTGCTTGCGCGAGGGATCGAGGTTCATACGGCCGCGCCGGGGCTCATAGGCGATGGGAAAGAGCGTTCCTGGCTCGAAGAGCGCGGCGTGGTCTGCCACGATGCGCCCTTCGCGCGGACAGGCCTCAACCCGTTTCACGATCTCCTTTCCCTCGTCCGGCTGCGGCGGCTAATGAGCCATGCCGTACCCGGCCTTGTGCTGACCTACACAGTCAAGCCCAACATCTGGGGCACCCTCGCGGCGGCGAGTCTCGGCATTCCCTCGGTCGCCATGGTCACCGGGCTTGGCTATGCCTTCACGGATAAGGACCACGCCTCTTTGCTGCAGCGGATTGTGCGCCACATCGTCCGCAGGCTCTATCGGGTAGCAACAGGCCGGAACCGGAAGGTAATCTTCCAGAACCCCGATGACAGGGATGATTTCATTGCCGCCGGCTGCCTTCGCGATCCGTCAAAGGCGGGCATGGTGAACGGGTCCGGCGTCGACATGGCGCATTATGCGCGCGCGCCCCTGCCGGAAGCCCCCGTGTTCCTGATGATCGCGCGGCTGCTGAACGCCAAGGGCGTGCGGGAATATGCCGAAGCGGCGGCAGCGCTTCGCCAGCGGCACCCGCAGGCGCGCTGCCTTCTCGCAGGCCCTTTCGATCCGGGGCCGGACGGTATCTCGCGCCGCGATCTCGACGTCTGGGTGGCGGGCGGCCTCGAATATCTCGGTGCGCTTGACGATGTGCGCCCGGCGCTCGCGCAGGCGCGGGTCTATGTGCTGCCGTCCTATCGGGAGGGTACGCCGCGCTCCGTTCTGGAGGCGATGGCGATGGGCCGCGCCATCGTCACCACCGATGTTCCCGGCTGCCGCGAGACGATCCGCCACGGCGTGGAGGGCTATCTGGTGCCGCCGCGCGATGCGGCAGCCCTTGCCGATGCGATGGCCCTCATGCTGCGCGAGCCCGTGCGCACTGCGCAGATGGCCGAGGCCGCCTTCGCGCGCGCGCAGGAAAAATACGATGTAGGATCGGTCAATCGGGAGATGTTGCTCCTGCTGGGACTTGAGCCCGGCGCCGCTCATGCGGCTGCGGGGCGGAAGGCATAAGGCGGTTCAATGAAGCGCATGATCGATATTCTGGGGTCGCTTGCCGCGCTTCTCGTTCTGCTGCCCGTGATCCTTCTCGTTGCCGCAGCGATCCGCTGGCGGATGGGCGCGCCCGTCCTTTTCCGGCAGCTGCGCCCCGGTCTCCACGGTCAACCTTTCGAGATGATAAAGTTCCGTACCATGCTGAATGCCACCGATGCGCAAGGCCGGCCCTTGCCGGAC
>PNMC01000004.1 GCA_013823365.1 Parvibaculum sp.
CGGAGGGGCTGGTCACGTTCCAGAGGGTCGAGCAGGACAATCGTCCGAACAAGAAAGTCTATGAACTGACCGACGCGGGGCGGGCCGTGGCGCTGCGGGCGCTCATGTCCGGGGATGCCAGGCATCGCCTGCGCTCCGAGTTCATATTCATTCTGAGCTTTGCCCCGTTTCTGCCGCGCTGGCGCGTGAAGGAACTGCTTGAGCAGAGACTCGACGAAACGAACGAGACCCTGCGCGACCTCGACCGCCGCGAGGCGGAGGAAGCATTGCAGGAGGGGCAGCGATTCTGCATCGGCTTCGGCCGCGCCATGATGGAGGCGCAGCGCGACTACATCATGAAGCATTCGGCGGACCTGCTCGCGAGCTGCCCCGAAGAGGTCCGGGAAGTGAACCACGCCTGAGACCGGCGAGTGGGGCGCGTTATCGATCGAAATGAGCCCCGCCGGGACACGGCCGGGGCACAAATACTCTGCGTGAATTCCCCATCATTTCCGCGAATAGGCCCTTTCGTCCGGGGCCTCGCTCCGCTATGAAACGCGCAAAACCGGGCCGCGCCCGGCGCACCTGCAACCAATAGAAGAGACGGGACGACATGGCTGCCATCATCGACATTATCGGTCGCGAAATTCTGGACAGCCGGGGCAATCCGACGGTCGAGGTGGATGTGCTGCTGGAAGACGGCTCGCTGGGCCGCGCGGGCGTTCCCTCCGGCGCCTCGACCGGCGCTCATGAGGCGGTGGAACTGCGCGATGGCGGTGCCCGCTACAAGGGCAAGGGCGTGCAGAAGGCGGTCGCCGCCGTGAACGGCGAAATCTTCGATGCGATCGGCGGCATGGACGCTTCCGAGCAGATCCAGATCGACCGCGCGATGATCGCGCTCGACGGCACCGACAACAAGTCGCGCCTCGGCGCCAACGCGATCCTCGGCGTCTCGCTCGCGGTTGCAAAGGCGGAAGCTGCCTCGCTCGGCCAGCCGCTTTTCCGCTATGTCGGCGGGCCTGCCGCGCGCGTGCTGCCTGTGCCGATGATGAATATCGTCAATGGCGGCGAACACGCCGACAATCCGATCGACATTCAGGAATTCATGATCATGCCGGTGGCGGCAGGATCGATTGCCGATGCCGTGCGCATGGGCTCTGAAGTTTTTCACACGCTTAAAAGCGAGTTGAAGGCCGCCGGCCACAATACGAATGTCGGCGATGAAGGCGGCTTCGCGCCGAACCTCGCTTCGACGGAAGAAGCCATCGGCTTCATCATGAAGGCGATCGAAAAGGCGGGCTACAAGCCGGGCGACGACATCTTCCTTGCGCTCGATGCCGCCTCGACCGAATTCTTCAAGAACGGCGTCTACGACCTCAAAGGCGAAGGCAAGAAACTCGATGCCGGCGGCATGGTCGATTACTGGGCAGACCTTGTCGGCAAATATCCGATCATCTCCATCGAAGACGGCATGGCAGAAGACGACTGGGAGGGCTGGAAGGCGCTCACCGACCGCATTGGCGCGAAGGTGCAGCTTGTCGGCGACGATCTTTTCGTGACGAACAAGCGCCGCCTCGCAGACGGTATTTCAAGCGGCACGGCAAATTCGATCCTTGTGAAGGTGAATCAGATCGGTTCGCTCACCGAGACACTCGAAAGCGTGGAGATGGCGCACAAGGCGCGCTACACGGCGGTCATGTCCCACCGCTCGGGCGAGACGGAAGATGCGACCATCGCCGACCTCGCAGTGGCCACGAATTGCGGTCAGATCAAGACCGGCTCGCTCGCGCGCTCGGACCGGCTGGCGAAATACAACCAGCTCATCCGCATCGAGGAAGCGCTCGGGCCGACGGCGGAATATGCCGGGCGGTCGATCCTGAAGGCTTAGCGGCAAGCGCTTCCACGCGATTTCCGCCAAATCACCTTGACCATTGGAATCGCTATATGATTCCATGATGGACATGGAAAACAGCATAGTGATTCGGACTTCGGAACCCTTGCGCCTTCGTCAGGCGCTGGTTCCGTTCGTCTGCATCATTGTGCTCGGCTATTTCGCCTATCACGCGGTCTATGGCCGCCTCGGCTTCATCTCCTGGCTCGACATACAGAACCGCATCGACCTCCTGGAACACCAGCTCTCCGATGTGGAGCGCCAGCGCGAACAGCTCGACCGGCAGGTGGCGCTGCTGCGCCCGGAAAGTCTCGATCCGGATTTGCTGGATGAGAGGGCGCGGGCAGCCCTCGGCTATGCGAATCCCGGAGAGCTGGTCATTTTTCTCGACCCGCCGGCCGCAGAGGCCCGTCCCGCACGCTGACCCTGGCGGAGTGATCCCCAGCGGAACTTAACCGAAATCCGGTTAATCGCGCATTTTTTCATTGAAACCAAACCTTTATAATCCACTTCTAAAGTGTGGCGACGCTAGAGCGCGCGCTATGCGACCCTGTGCTCATTCCTGAACAACCGGCGTCGAGGCCCCCCAGAATGACGTCCAAACCTGCTTCCAAATCTCCCAAGCCGGCGCAGAAAAAAACCGCCAAGAAGTCAGCGGACGGACCTGCTCCTTTTTCCGAAGAGGAGGAAATCGCGGCCTATCGCGACATGCTGTTGATCCGCCGCTTCGAGGAGAAGGCGGGCCAGATGTATGGCATGGGTCTCATTGGCGGCTTCTGCCATCTCTATATCGGGCAGGAGGCTGTCGTTGTCGGCATGCAGATGGCGATCGAGGACGGCGACCAGGTCATCACCGGCTATCGCGACCATGGCCATATGCTCGCGACAGGCATGGACCCCAAGGGCGTGATGGCCGAACTGACAGGGCGCGAGGCTGGCTATTCGCGCGGCAAGGGCGGCTCCATGCACATGTTCAGCCGCGAGAAACAATTTTTCGGCGGACACGGCATCGTCGGCGCGCAGGTGCCGCTCGGCACGGGTCTCGCTTTTGCCAATCGCTACCGCGGCAATGACCGCGTCTGCCTTGCCTATTTTGGCGACGGCGCGGCAAACCAGGGCCAGGTCTATGAGAGTTTCAACATGGCCGAACTCTGGGAACTGCCGGTCGTCTATGTGATCGAGAACAATCAATATGCGATGGGTACGAGCGTTGCCCGCGCGAGCGCCCAGACGAACCTCTCGAAACGCGGCGTGAGCTTCAATATTCCCGGTGAGCAGGTGGACGGCATGGATGTGCGTGCGGTGCGCGAGGCGGGCCTGCGCGCCGTCGAATCCTGCCGCGCGGGCAAGGGCCCCTATATTCTCGAAATGATGACCTACCGCTATCGCGGCCACTCCATGTCCGACCCGGCGAAATACCGCGCGAAGGAAGAAGTGAACAAGATGCGCGCCGAGCACGACCCGATCGAACAGGTCCGCATGCGCCTGATCGAGTCCAAGGCGCTGACCGAGGACGATCTCAAACAGATCGACAAGGAGATCAAGGCCGTGGTGAACGAGGCGGCCGAATTCGCGCAGTCGAGTCCGGAGCCCGATCCCTCGGAACTCTGGACCGACGTGCTGGCCGATATGGAGGCGTGAGACACATGGCGATCAAGGTGCTCATGCCCGCGCTTTCTCCGACCATGGAGGAAGGAACGCTTGCCAAATGGCATGTAAAGGTCGGCGACGAGGTGAAATCCGGTGACGTGATCGCCGAGATCGAGACCGACAAGGCGACGATGGAAGTGGAAGCTGCCGATGATGGCAAGATCGAAAAGCTGCTTGTCGACGAAGGCACCGAGAATGTGAAGGTGAACGAGGTCATCGCGCTGCTGGCGGGCGATGATGAAGATGCCTCCGCCGCCGATGAAGGCGAGGCGCCCGAGAAACCGGCGCCGGAAACGAAACCCGGCCAGGGCGAGGCGACGAGCCGCGAAAGCGGCGAGAAGACAAAGGCAGAAAGCCGGAAACCGAAGGCCGAGGTGAAGGCCGATCCCGACTTGCCGGAAGGCACGGAGTTCGTGACGCAGACCGTGCGCGAGGCGCTGCGCGATGCGATGGCCGAAGAGATGCGCCGCGACGAAAGCGTTTTCGTCATGGGCGAGGAAGTCGCGCAATATCAGGGTGCCTACAAGGTAACGCAGGGCCTGCTCGATGAATTCGGCGACAAACGCGTGGTCGATACGCCGATCACGGAACACGGCTTTGCCGGTCTCGGTGTCGGCGCGGCAATGGCGGGGCTACGTCCCATCGTCGAATTCATGACGTTCAACTTCGCCATGCAGGCGATCGACCAGATCATCAATTCGGCTGCGAAGACGCGCTATATGTCCGGCGGACAGATGTCTTGCCCCATCGTCTTCCGCGGACCGAACGGACCGGCGGCCCGCGTGGCCGCGCAGCACAGCCAGGACTACAGTTCCTGGTATGCGCATGTGCCGGGTCTCATCGTGATCGCGCCCTATTCGGCGGCGGACGCGAAGGGCCTTCTCAAGGCCGCGATCCGCGACCCGAACCCCGTCATCTTCCTCGAAAACGAAGTGCTCTACGGCAAGAGCTTCGACGTACCGAAACATGAGGATTTCGTGCTGCCCATCGGCAAGGCACGTGTAATGAAGGAGGGGAACGATGTAACCCTCGTCTCGCATAGCCACGGGCTCACCTATTGCCTCGAGGCGATGGCGAAGCTGGAAGAAGAGGGGATCGACGTCGAGCTGATCGACCTGCGGACCATCCGCCCGCTGGACATGGACACGGTGATCGCTTCCGTGAAGAAGACGAACCGCCTCGTCACCGTCGAGGAGACATGGCCCGTCTGCGGCATCGGCGCGGAGATTGCGGCCTCGGTTCAGGAAAAGGCGTTCGATTATCTCGATGCACCGGTCCTGCGCGTGACGCAGAAGGATGTGCCGATGCCCTACGCGGCCAATCTCGAAAAACTCGCGCTGCCAAGCGCCGCAGAAGTGGTAGAGGCGGTGAAAGCCGTCTGCTACCGCTGAGGAGGCGCCGATGCCGGTCAATATTCTGATGCCCGCCCTTTCGCCTACCATGGAGGAAGGCACGCTTGCCAAATGGCATGTGAAGAAGGGCGACAAGGTAAGCGCAGGCGATGTGATCGCCGAGATCGAAACCGACAAGGCGACGATGGAAGTCGAAGCGGTCGATGAAGGCACGATCGGCGAGATTCGCGTTGCGGAGGGAACGGAAGGCGTCCCCGTCAATGACGTGATCGCCGTGCTTCTCGAAGAGGGCGAAGACGCGAGCGCGCTGAAAGATGCGGACGCGGCGCCGAAACCCGAGAAGCCGAAGACAGAGAAGAAGGCGGAAGAAAAAAAGGCCGACGAGCCGAAGAAGACGGAAGAGAAATCGGATGCGAAGCCCGCACCCGCACCGAAGTCTGAAAGGACCGGCCGCATTTTCGCGTCGCCGCTGGCGCGCCGTCTGGCGGAGCAGCAGGGGATCGACCTTTCCGCTATGGAAGGTTCCGGCCCGCGCGGCCGTATCGTGAAGGCGGACCTTGAAGGCGCACCGAAATCGGCGCCGAAGAAGCAGGCGGCATCCGGTGCGGCGGCGCCTGCGTCCAGCATCGATGCACGCGCTTTCTACGAGAAGGGAAGCTACGAGGAAATTCCGCTCGACGGCATGCGCAAGACGATTGCCCGCCGCCTCACGCAATCGATGCAGGAGATCCCGCATTTCTATCTGACGATCGATTGCGAACTCGATGAGTTGCTCGTGGCGCGCAAGAAACTGAACGATGCTGCGGGCGAGGGCGTGAAGCTTTCCGTCAACGACTTCCTGATCCGCGCTGCGGCGCTCGCGCTCGTCAAGGTGCCGGACGCGAATGTGAGCTTCGCGGGCGATGCGATCCTGAAGCACAAATCGGCCGATATCGGTATCGCCGTGGCGCTCGATGGGGGGCTCATTACGCCGATCATCCGCAATGCGGAAAAGAAAGGCCTGGCCGAAATCTCCGCTGAAGCGAAATCGCTCGCCGAGCGCGCACGCAACAAGAAGCTGAAGCCGAACGAATATGAAGGCGGCAGCTTCTCGATCTCCAATCTCGGTATGTTCGGCATCAAGCATTTCACCGGCGTCATCAATCCGCCCCAGGCGGCGATCCTCGCCGTCGGCAAGGCCGAGGAGAGGCCGGTGGTGAGAAACGGCAAGCTTGAAGTCGCCAATGTGATGACGGTGACAATGTCCTGCGATCACCGCGCAATCGATGGTGCGCTCGGTGCGCGATTCCTCGAAGCCTTCAAGTCCTTCGTGGAATATCCGGCAAGGATGCTGCTCTGATGGCGGATAATTACGATGTCGTGGTGATCGGCTCTGGGCCCGGCGGCTATGTCGCGGCGATCCGTGCCGCACAGCTTGGCCTCAAGGCCGCCATTGTCGAGCGCGATGCACTGGGCGGCATCTGCCTCAACTGGGGCTGCATCCCGACCAAGGCGCTGCTCCGCTCGGCGGAAGTCTATGAGACGATGCAGCACGCGGCGGAGTACGGCCTCAAGGTGGAGAAGGCGAGTTTCGATGCCGAAGCCATCGTGAAGCGCAGCCGCGATGTCGCCGCGCAATTGTCGGGTGGCGTTACCTTCCTGATGAAGAAGAACAAGATCGACGTAATCGAGGGCACCGGCAGCCTCGCCGGTGAAGGCAAGATCGTCGTCAAGGACAAGGCGGGCAAGACGCGCGAGATCGGCGCGAAGAATGTCATCCTCGCGACCGGCGCCCGCGCCCGCGTGATCGAAGGTCTGGAGCCCGATGGCAGGACGGTCTGGACCTATCGCGAGGCGATGGTGCCGAATACGATTCCGAAATCGCTGATCGTTATCGGCTCCGGCGCCATCGGCATCGAGTTTGCCAGTTTCTACCGCGCCTTCGGTGCGGAAGTGACCGTCGTCGAACTGCTGGACCGCATTCTCCCTGTCGAGGACGAAGAGATTTCGAAGGAAGCGGCGCGGGCCTTCAAGAAGCGCGGCATTCGCATCCTCACAGGCGCGAAGATCGGCAAGACGGAAATCTCCGGCAGCGGAGCGAAGATCGAGGTTACGGTCGGCGGCAAGAGCGAGACGCTCGAAGCCGAAAAAATCATCTCGGCTGTCGGCATTGTCGGCAACGTCGAAAATCTCGGCCTCGAAAAGGCGGGCGTGAAGGTCGAGAAGACCCATGTCGTCGTGAACGAATGGCTGGAGACGGGCGTGAAGGGCGTCTATGCCATCGGCGATCTCGCCGGTCCGCCCTGGCTCGCGCACAAGGCAAGCCATGAAGGCGTGATCGCCGTGGAGCGCATTGCCGGCGTGAAAGGCCTCCACCCGATGAACACGAGCCGCATTCCCGGCTGCACCTATTCATCGCCGCAGATCGCGAGCGTCGGTCTCACCGAAGCGAAGGCGAAGGAAAAAGGCCATGAGGTGAAGGTCGGCCGCTTCCCCTTCAAGGCGAATGGCAAGGCGATCGCGCTGGGCGAGACGGGCGGCTTCGTGAAGACGGTATTCGATGCAAAGACCGGCGAGCTGCTCGGCGCCCATATGATCGGCCCGGAAGTGACCGAACTCATCCAGGGCTATGGCATCGCCATGTCGCTGGAGACGACCGAGGCGGAACTGATGCACACCATCTTCCCGCATCCGACGCTTTCCGAAGCCATGCACGAGGCGGTACTCGACGCCTATGGGCGCGTCCTCCATACCTGACCCCGGGGGATCGTTCGGCCAAGGGGATTTCCCTGCCGCGCGCCGAAAAATGCAATCGTCACTCTGTTCCAGTCTGAAATAGGGATTGTTTAACCTTCGGCGGCCTAGGCTTGATGCCGGAGGAGTGGCCGATGGCGATACAAAAAGAAGCGCCTGCCGCCGGGAGTGAAATCGACTATTCGGTGGTCGAGGTGGAAGAACCCGCCCATCCGCATTGCCGGATGCTGCTTGCCTACTGGCTCGCCCGCCTGCAACCGGACGGGCTGATGCTGCGTTCGGATTTCAACCCGCTCGACATGCCCCAGGCCATGGGCGGAATGTTCGTGGTCGAACCGGTCGATGGCGGCGCGGATATGCGTTATCGGCTTGTCGGCAGCGAAAACGAGCGGCGCCTCGGCCGGAAATTCACCGGCGAGCTTTTCTCTGACAGTTATTCCCCCGAAATGGCTGCAGAGCAGATCGCGCTTCATACCCGTATCATGGAAACGAGAAAACCTGCCTGCCTTCAGGGGCATTTCATCGGGCTCGATCTCGAACACGTGCATTACGAGGCGATCTACCTGCCGGTCCGCACCTTGGCGGGGGAGACGCAAGTGGTCGGCGGGCTTTACGATCTCGCAGGATACAAGCCCTGAATCGTACGGATTTGCTTGAATCGGCCCAAAGGGCTATCCATGTTCCGATAAGTAAAGGCATATCCGGTCCATGGTCACGATCCTCGATACGCTGAAGCAAGGCACGCCGAAGCCCCGGCATCCGGAAAAGGCGAAGCGACCCGACACGCCCATTCTGCGCAAGCCGGAATGGATTCGCGTAAAGGCGCCGGGCTCCCCTGTCTATGCCGAGACGAAACAGGTCGTTCGCGAGAACGGTCTCGTCACCGTTTGCGAGGAGGCGGGCTGCCCGAATATCGGTGAGTGCTGGACCAAGAAGCACGCGACCATGATGATCATGGGCGATACCTGCACTCGCGCCTGTTCCTTCTGCAATGTGAAAACGGGGCTTCCCGCGCCGCTCGATGCGGAAGAGCCGGAGAAGGTTGCGAATGCGGTTGCAAAGCTCGGCCTTCGCCATGTCGTGATTACGTCGGTCGACCGCGACGACCTCGCCGACGGCGGCGCGCAGCATTTTGTCGAGGTGATCGAGGCGATCCGGCGGCGCTCGCCCGGCACGACAATCGAAATTCTGACACCCGATTTCCTGCGGAAGGAAGGCGCGCTTGAAAAGGTCGTGGCGGCGCGGCCCGACGTCTTCAATCACAATCTCGAAACCGTGCCGCGGCTCTATCTCAACATTCGCCCCGGCGCGCGCTACTTCCACTCGCTGCGCCTGCTGCAACGGGTGAAGGAACTCGATCCGACGATCTTCACGAAGTCCGGCATCATGGTCGGCCTTGGCGAGGCGCGCGAGGAGGTGTTGCAGGTGATGGACGATATGCGTTCGGCCGCCATCGACTTCCTGACCATCGGCCAATATCTCCAGCCGACGCGCAAGCACGCGGCAATCGACCGTTTCGTCACGCCGGACGAGTTCAAGTCCTATGAGACGATCGCCCGCACCAAGGGCTTCCTGCTCGTCTCCGCAAGCCCGCTGACGCGCTCCTCCTATCATGCGGATGAGGATTTCGCGCGGCTGCGCGAAGCGCGCAATGCTTCTCTCGCCAGGTTCTGATCTTCATGTTGCCCCTTGAGCAAACCCGCGATGTGCCCTACGCGGCGGACGACATGTTCGAACTGGTGGCTGCGATCGACCGCTACCCGGAATTCCTGCCCTGGTGCAACGGTGCACGCATTCGCCGCCGCGAGCGCGAGGGCGCGAATGAAGTGCTGCTGGCCGATCTCATCGTGTCCTACAAGGTTTTTCGGGAGCAGTTCACAAGCCGCGTGACACTCGACCGGGAGGCGCGGTTGATCGATGTCGCCTATGTGCAAGGCCCGTTCAAATATCTGCATAACAAATGGCAGTTCGAGGCGCTGCCCGATGGCGGCACCCGCATCCACTTCTTCATCGACTTCGAGTTTCGAAGCGCGATGCTGCAGAAGATGATCGGTACTGTCTTCGCCAAGGCATTCGCGCGAATGATGCAGGCGTTTATTGATCGTGCCGATGCGCTCTACGGAAAATCCGGACGCTCATCGGGCGATGGCCCGGCGCTCGCTACATCATCCGCCGCACAAGATTGAGCGCCGTCTCGACCGCCTTGAGGCGTATTTCTTCCCGCCCGATATCGCCGAACAACTGCATTTCGTGAATGATGCTTCGCCCCGCGCGCGCCGCGCCGAAATGAACGAGGCCGACGGGTTTCATCGGTGTGCCGCCGCCCGGCCCTGCGATGCCCGTCACAGAAACGGAAATATGCGCGCGCGAATTTTTCAGCGCGCCCTCCGCCATCGACCGGGCGACCGGTTCCGACACCGCGCCGAAATCCGCAATGAGATCGCCCGGCACGCCCAGCATGTCCCGCTTGGCCTCATTGGAGTAGACGACGAAGCCGCGCTCCACCACATCTGACGAACCCGCTATCTCCGTCAGAAGCCCGGCGATAAGACCGCCCGTGCAGCTCTCCGCCGTAACGAGCTTCAACTTTGCCTCGCGCGCATCGGCAAGCGTGAGCTCGGCGAGATGAACGAGACGGCGCGGGAACATGCTCATGCGATGATCCTCCACAGGAAGTACAGAAGGAACCATGCTGCAATGGCAAGGATGGCGGCGAACATGTCGTCGATCATCACGCCGAAGCCCCCCTTGAAGCGCCGCTCGATCACGCGGATGGGCCAGGGCTTCAGGATGTCGAAAAATCGGAAGAGGATGAAGGCCGAGATCCAGGCAACGGGCGTCAGGGGAAGCGCCGCAAGCACGCCCCATATCGCGGCGACCTCGTCGACAACCACTTCTGATGCATCGTCGCGCTCCGCCGCGCGGCAATAGGCGGTGGCTGCCGGAATGCCGGCAGCGAAGATGATCGCAGCCGCAACGAGCAGGAGCAGCGGCCCGCCCGCCAGATGCAGGCCCCAGGCGAAGGGAAAGCCGGCAAGCGTGCCCCATGTGCCGGGGGCCGGACGGAGCAGGCCGGCGCCGAACCATGTCGCGAGCAAGGCGGCCGGATGGTGCAGGCGGAGCGGGGCGGGAAGGGGGGTCAATCCAGCCATGGTCTAGCCGAAACGAAGGGTTGCAATGGCCTGCGCCGCGATGCCTTCGCGGCGGCCGGTGAAGCCGAGCCCCTCGGTCGTCGTCGCCTTGACGCTGACGCGCGACACGTCGATGTCGAGTATCGCCGCGATACGAGCCCGCATGGCCTCCGTATACGGAGAGATTTTTGGCGCCTCGCAGATAAGGGTGACATCGGCATTGGAAATCGCGGCACCTGCGCGCCGGGCAAGACCCGCGGCATGGGCCAGAAAACGATCAGAGGACGCGCCTTTCCATTGCGGATCGCATGGCGGGAAATGCTTCCCGATATCGCCTGCGCCGATCGCGCCAAGAATGGCGTCGGTCAGGGCGTGAAGCCCCACATCGGCGTCCGAATGGCCTTCGAGCCCGACGGCATGCGGTATCTTCACCCCGCAGAGCCAGACATGATCGCCATCGCCGAAGCGGTGAACATCGAAGCCCGCTCCGGTTCTCGTTTCCCCGCCCCGCATCAGCATCCGTTCCGCCCGTTCGACATCCGCCCCCGTCGTGATCTTGAAATTGTCCTCATCGCCCTCGACCAGCGCCACGGATATTCCGGCTGCCGCCGCGACAGCGACATCGTCGGTAAAGTCGCCACCCGCCGCTGCCCGGTGGGCTTCCAGGATAGAGGAGAAACGGAAGGCTTGCGGCGTTTGCGCGCGCCAGAGCCCGTCGCGCGGCACGGTCTCGCCGGCAAGCCCCTCCGAGGCGCGGCGCATCGTGTCCGTTACAGGTAGCGCGGTGAGCGCACCTTGATGAGAGGCGAGGGCCGCGACGCAGGCCGAAATCAGCCGCTCGGACACGAAAGGCCGGGCGCCATCATGGATGAGCACGAGATCGGGCCGGTCCTCTGCGGCCAGAGCCTCGAGTCCCGCCAGCACGGACGCCTGCCGCGTTGCCCCGCCGGTTACAGGCTGTCGAAGCTTCGGCAGGTCGCCGCAGGCGGCATCGTAGCACGCCCGATCATCCGGGTGGATGACGGCAAGCACGCTGGAAATGGCCGGATGCTGCGAAAAAACGCTGGCCGTCCGCCGGAGGACGGGCTCCCCGCCCAGGAGACGGTATTGCTTGGGCGCGCCCGGACCCGCGCGGTTGCCGCGGCCGGCCGCCACGATCAATGCGGCGACTTTCATATCCGCTCGTTTCGCACCCCGGCCGAAACTGTGCAAGCGAATTGGCTTGCCGAAACTTTAGGCACCGGCTAAATTGGACAAAATTTGTGCAGTTTTGTCTGGTGCCCAAAGTTTGACCATCTCCATCGGTTCACACGTTCTGGCCAACCCCGTTCTCCTGGCGCCCATGGCCGGAGTAACGGATCTGCCGTTCCGCCGCGCGGCCCACCGGCTGGGCGCGGGCCTTGTCGTCTCCGAGATGGTCGCGAGCGATGAACTGGTCCGTGCCCGGCCAGATGTCGTCCGCCGGGCGGCAGGGGCGGGTGAATTCAGCCCGCTGTCGATCCAGCTTGCAGGCCGCGAGGCCCGGTGGATGGCCGAGGGGGCGAGGGTCGCCGCAGCGGCGGGTGCCGACATCATCGACATCAATATGGGCTGCCCCGCCAAGCAGGTCACAACAGGCCTCTCCGGCTCTGCGCTGATGCGCGACCTCGACCACGCGCTGAGCCTGATCGAGGCCACAGTCGGCGCCGTCGACTTGCCGGTGACGCTTAAAATGCGCACGGGCTGGGACGAGACCAGACGCAATGCGCCCGAGCTTGCCGTCCGGGCGGAAGCTGCGGGCGTGAGGCTCGTCACCGTACACGGCCGCACACGCTGCCAGTTCTACAAGGGCAGGGCAGACTGGAATTTCATCGCCGAGGTGAAGAAGGCGGTTTCGATCCCCGTTATCGCCAATGGCGACGTGATGACCGAGGAAGACGCCCGCGCGATCCTCGATGCATCGGGCGCCGACGGCGTGATGATCGGCCGGGGTGCACAAGGCCGTCCATGGTTCCTCGCGCAGGTCGCGCATTACCTTGCGACCGGCGAAAAGCTTGCGCCGCCTTCATGGGAAGAGCAGGGCGAGATCGCCGCCGCGCATTATCGCGACATGATCGATCACTATGGCGAAGGCCTCGGCCTTCGCGTCGCGCGCAAACATCTCGTCTGGTACCTCGATGATGCCTCGCGCCGCTTCCCCGACGAAGCGATGGTGGCAAAGCGAGAGATCGTGCGTATGGACAATCCGGCGGCGGTGCTTTCCCGCCTTGCAAGCTTCTATACGCTTGCAGCCCGCACCGAGCCCCATTCGAAATCGAAAAACAAGGAGGCCGCCTGATGTCGCAGGCCGTTCGTGCAATAGGCTCGGGCGGTACGCCTGAAGCAAGCGTCATTCTGAAATCGATGCCTCATCCCGTCATGCTGATCGACCGGGACAAACGGATCGAATATGTGAACGACAGCGCGCAGGAATTCTTCGCGTCGAGCTCTGCGATGCTGATCGGCCATTCGATGAGCGATATCGTCGCTTTCGGCAGCCCGGTGCTCGCGCTTGTCGATCAGGTGTTCGAGCGCGGCGTCTCGGTCAATGAGTATGGCGTGGAGATCGGCACGCCGCGTATCGGCGATCGTCAGGTCGATATTCAGGTTACGCCGCTCGTCGAATATCCCGGCCATGTGCTGCTCCAGCTTCAGGTGCGCACCATGGCACAGAAGATGGACCGGCAGTTGACGCATCGCGGCGCTGCCCGCTCCGTCACCGGCATGGCGGCCATTCTCGCGCATGAAATCAAGAACCCTCTTTCCGGCATTCGCGGTGCGGCGCAGTTGCTCGAGCTTTCCGGTTCGCCGGAAGACAAGACGCTGACCCGTCTCATCTGCGACGAAACGGACCGCATCTGCAAGCTTGTCGACCGGATGGAAGTCTTCTCAGACGAGCGCCCCGTGCCGCGCGAACCTGTGAATATTCACCTCGTTCTGGGCCATGTGAAGCAGCTCGCGGCGACGGGCTTCGCAAAGAATATTCGCATCGTCGAGGAATACGATCCGTCACTGCCGCCCGTATTGGGCGACAAGGATCAGCTTATTCAGGTCTTCCTCAATCTGGTGAAGAACGCGGCCGAAGCGATCGGGGGCGGCGAGGGCGAGATCGTTCTGACCACAGCCTACCGGCCGGGCGTGCGCCTTTCCATGCCGGGAAGCCGCGATCGCGTCAGCCTGCCGCTCGAAATCTGCGTGATCGACGACGGTCCCGGCGTTCCCTCCGACCTCATGGAACATCTCTTCGATCCCTTCGTGACCACGAAAACGTCAGGCACCGGTCTCGGTCTCGCGCTGGTCGCGAAGATCATCGGTGACCATGGCGGCATCGTCGAATGCGAGAGCCTCGCGCGGAAGACGATCTTCCGTGTACTGCTGCCGATGCATACCGGCGAACCCGTGGGACAGAACAAGGCACAAGCTATGCGGCAAGTAACAGGAGCGGCAAATGGCTAGCGGAACCATTCTTCTTGCAGATGACGATGCGGCGATCCGCACTGTCCTCAATCAGGCGCTGGGCCGCGTCGGATACGAAGTGCGCTCGACCGGCAATGCAGCGACGCTCTGGCGCTGGGTGAGCCAGGGCGAGGGCGACCTCATCATCACGGACGTGGTGATGCCGGATGAAAACGCCTTCGACCTCATTCCCCGCATCAAGCGCGCGCGCCCCGAAATCCCGATCGTGGTCATGAGCGCGCAGAACACGCTGAAGACGGCGATCACGGCGGCCGAACGCGGCGCCTACGAATATCTGCCGAAGCCTTTCGACCTCAATGAACTCATTCGCGTGGTGGACCGCGCCATGACCGCGCCGCGCGAGCCGGCAATCGCACGCCAGCAGCCGGAAGAAGACGAGAAGATTCCGCTGATCGGCCGCTCGCCCGCGATGCAGGACATCTATCGCGTGCTTGCGCGCCTGATGCAGACCGATCTCACCGTGATGATTTCCGGCGAAAGCGGAACCGGCAAGGAACTCGTTGCCCGCGCGCTGCATGATTACGGCCGCCGGCGGAACGGCCCCTTCGTCGCCGTGAACATGGCGGCGATCCCCCGCGAACTGATCGAAAGCGAACTCTTCGGCCATGAGAAGGGCGCCTTCACCGGGGCGAGCCAACGCGCCACGGGCCGTTTCGAGCAGGCTGAGGGCGGCACGCTTTTCCTCGATGAAATCGGCGACATGCCGATGGAGGCACAGACGCGGCTTCTGCGCGTCCTGCAGCAGGGCGAATACACGACCGTGGGCGGGCGCACGCCGATCAAGACCGATGTGCGCATCGTCGCGGCGACGAACCGCGACCTGCGCCAGCTCATCAATCAGGGCCTGTTCCGCGAGGATCTCTTCTTCCGCCTGAATGTGGTGCCCATTCGTCTGCCGCCGCTCCGCGAGCGCTCGGAGGACATCCCGGACCTCGTGCGCCATTTTCTCGGTCAGGCCGAAGACGAGGGCCTGCCGCCCAAGACCATCGATGCCGAGGGCATGGAACTGCTGAAGCGGTATCGCTGGCCGGGCAATGTCCGCGAGCTTGAAAACCTGGTCCGGCGCCTCGCCGCTCTCTATACGGAAGAGACGATCGGTGCGGCGATCCTCGAGACGGAACTTGCCGAGCCGGACTTTGGCAAGCCTGCGGAACAGGCCGCCGCCGACGAGCCGCTTTCCGCGTCGGTGGAGCGGACGCTGAACCGTATCTTCTCCGCTCATGGCGACGAGTTGCCGCCGCCCGGCCTCTATGACCGGCTGCTGCGCGAGGTGGAGAGGCCGCTCTTCACCATGAGCCTTGCCGCGACGCGCGGAAACCAGATCAAGGCGGCGCATCTTCTCGGCATCAACCGGAACACGCTTCGCAAGAAGATCAGGGAACTCGATGTTCAGGTCATTCGTGGCCTGAAATGACCGGGAAGGGCCGGATTCCGGCCTTTTTGCAGGTGCATGACAGTGATGTAAACGCGCAACATTGTTGTTGATCGGTATCGCTGACAGTTGCAAAATGCGCGCTGCCGATTGGCAGCGTGGCGTATCGGGCACAGGCAGGGGGTAGGTGGTATCCTCAGGTGCCCGTTCAATGCAGGCAGTGTCCCGGCCGCGCAGGGACGAGCATGGTACCGACAGATCAGGTGGATGAGATCCGGCCAGGCCGGGCAGCACGCTGGGAAAGCCGGCTGTGGCGCATGTTCAGCCACCGGCGGTTTTCGGCTGCCTTGTCGATCGGTCTGGTCGTCGCGGCGATCTGCCTTGGTTCCTTCACTTACATGCTGCTGACGGGCCTGACGCCTTTTTCCCCCACGCGCGGCCTCGTCATTTCGCTCCTCCTTGCCAACCTGGCCATTGTGCTGGTGCTGGTCGGGCTCATTATCTGGCGGGTCATCCGGATCATCCTGGCGCGGGTGAGCGGCACGGCGGGCGCAAAGCTCCACGCCCGGCTGGTGACGCTTTTCGCCATCGTCGCCGTCATGCCGGCGATCATCGTCGCGGTCTTCGCCGCCGTGACGCTCAATCGCGGCCTCGACACCTGGTTCGGCGATCGCGCCCAGACCATCATTTCGAATGCCGAGACGGTTGCCGCCGCCTATCTGAACGAGCACCGTCAGGTGCTGCGCGCCGACACGCTCGCCATGGCAACGGACATAAACCGCGAGTCCGATCTGCTCGACAGCAATCCGCCTTACTTTATGACCCTGTTCAACGGGCAGATGCGGGTGCGGTCGCTTCATGCCGCCTATCTCATCCGCGCGGATGGACGCATCCTCGCCAAGGCGCGGGGCAGCGTCGATGTGGGCATGCCTGAGACGCGCTATTTCGATACCGCGCGCGCCAATGACGTGGCGCTCTTCGTGGTCGAGGACCACAACCAGATCCGCGCCCTTGTCGCCTTGCCGGCGATGGAGGGGACATTTCTCTATGTTGCCCGGCTTGTTGACGCGCAGGTGCTCGATCATCTGGCCGAAACACGGGCAGCGGTCAGCGAATATGAAAATCTGGAGAGCCGGCGGAATCAGTTTCAGGTCACCTTTGCGCTCATATACGTGACGGTTGCGCTCATCACGCTTCTCGCCGCGATCTGGCTTGGCCTCTGGGCAGCAAACCGCATTGTCGATCCGATCTCCCGTCTCGTCGGCGCAGCGGAACGGGTCAGCCTCGGCGACCTGCGCGCGCGGGTGCCCGTCGGCGTCACGGGCGACGAACTCGATATGCTCAGCGGTGCCTTCAACCGCATGACGAGCCAGATCGAAAGCCAGCGCAACGATCTCATCGAGGCAAACCACCAGCTCGATGAACGCCGGCAGTTCACGGAAGCGGTGCTGTCGGGGGTTAGCGCCGGCGTGCTCGGCCTCGACAATGAAGGCCGCATCACGCATGCGAACCGCGCCGCCTTGCGGTTTTTCGGCCAGACGGAGTCGCAGCTTCTCGGCCGCATGCTGGAAACGGCAATTCCTGAAATGGCGGCTGCGATGGCGGACTCCCGCGCGCATCCCGATCGCACGGCACAGGCGCAGATCGTCATCTCGCGCGCCGGCCAGGACCGCACGCTGAACCTGAGGGCAACCCGGGAGATGACGGATTCGGGGAAGGGCGGCTTTGTGCTCACCTTCGACGACATTACCGAACTCGTCCGCGCGCAGCGGACATCCGCCTGGGCCGATGTCGCCCGCCGCATCGCGCACGAGATCAAGAACCCGTTGACGCCGATCCAGCTTTCGGCGGAGCGCATCCGGCGCAAATATGGTAAGGAAATCGTCTCAGACCCCGATGTCTTCGAGCAATGCACCCAGACGATCATCCGGCAGGTGAACGACATCGGCCGCATGGTCGATGAGTTCTCCTCGTTCGCGCGGATGCCTTCCGCATCCATGAAGGAATTGGATATCAACGAGATTCTGCGGCAGTCGGTATTCCTGCAGCGTGTCGGCCATCCGGATATCGAATACAGGCTCGACATGCCGGATACGCCGACCATCCTTGAATGCGACGGGCGTCTGGTGAGCCAGGCTCTGACGAATATCCTGAAGAACGCTGCCGAGGCCATTCGCGGCCCCGAGGAAAGCGAAGCAGAGGAAGAAGGCGGTCTGTCGGCGGCGATGCATGGGCCGGGCGAAAAGGCGGGTCGTATTCATGTCCGCCTTCTCGACGAGGCCGACACGGTGACGATCGTTGCCACGGATTCGGGCTGCGGCCTGCCGGAGGCCGACAGGTCGCGCCTGACCGAACCCTATATGACGACGCGAACCAAGGGCACAGGCCTTGGCCTCGCCATCGTGAACAAGGTGATGGAAGACCATGGCGGCGATCTTCAACTGGAAGACGCGCCGAGCGAAGAGGGCTGGGAAAGCGGGGCGAGGGTGAAGCTCGTCTTTCCAAAGCGCCGCACCGCGAAAGCGGGAGCAGGCGGAGACAATTCCGGCGGTGCCGAGCGCACTTCCGCGAAGACAAGCGAAGAGGCTGTAAATGGCGTCTGATATTCTGATCGTCGACGATGAAGCGGATATCCGCGAACTCGTCTCCGGTATTCTGAACGACGAAGGCTACGACACGCGGAGCGCGGGCGACAGCGACAAGGCGCTCGCGGCTATCGAGGCGCGCCGTCCCGGCCTGCTGATCCTCGATATCTGGCTTCAAGGCAGCAAGCTCGACGGGCTGGAACTGCTCGACGTGGTGCGCGACCGTCATCCCGATCTGCCGGTCATCGTCATCAGCGGTCACGGCAATATCGAAACCGCCGTCTCTGCCATCAAGAAGGGCGCTTATGATTTCATTGAGAAGCCCTTCAAGACCGACCGGCTTATTCTCGTCGTCCGTCGCGCCATAGAGGCTTATCGCCTGCGCCGCGAGAACAGCGAATTGCGGCTGCGCGCCGGTGACGACACGACTCTGGTCGGCATTTCGCCGGCCCTGTCCCAGGTGCGGCAGACGGTGGACAAGGTCGCCCCGACCAACAGCCGCGTGCTCATTCAGGGTCCGTCGGGTTCCGGCAAGGAAGTCGTCGCCCGGCTTCTCCATGAAAGATCGCGGCGCGCGACGAATGCTTTCGTGGCGCTCAACGCCGCGAACATGGCGCCGGAACGCATGGAAGCGGAACTCTTCGGAACGGAGGAAAGCGCTGCGGGCCCGCGCAAGGTCGGCGTCTTCGAGCAGGCACATGGCGGCACGCTCTTTCTCGATGAAGTCGCCGAAATGCCTGTCGAGACACAGAGCAAGATCCTCCGCGTGCTCGTCGATCAGACTTTCGAGCGCGTCGGCGGCAGCGCCCGCGTGAAGGTCGATGTGAGGGTCGTGTCCTCCTCGAGCCGCGACCTGCTGGACGAAATCGCCAAGGGCCGCTTCCGCGAGGATCTCTATCACCGCCTGAACGTGGTGCCGATCAACGTGCCGCCTCTGGCGGCGCGCCGCGAGGACATTCCGCTTCTGGTCGAGCATTTCATGTCGCAGATATCGCGCTCGACCGGCCTGCCGCCGCGCCGCGTGTCGGACGATGCCATGGCCGCGCTGCAGGCCCATGACTGGCCGGGCAATGTGCGTCAGCTCCGCAACAATATCGAACGGCTTCTGATCCTCACCTCCGGGGATCCTTCCGCCGTCGTGACGGCCGATATGCTGCCGGCGGAAGTCGGCGCATCGGCTCAGATGTCGGTCAATGGATCGGGCGGCGAACACATCATGGCATTGCCGTTGCGCGAGGCACGGGAAACCTTCGAGCGGGAATATCTCATGGCGCAGATCAGCCGCTTTGGCGGAAACATCTCGCGCACGGCAGCCTTTATCGGCATGGAGCGCTCGGCGCTTCACCGCAAGCTGAAGTCGCTCGGCGTCGCCGCGGCGAACCGGCCGGACCTTCCCATTTGACGGCAGCTCCTATCCGAAAGTCCCGATCATGAAAGTTATCGTCTGCGGCGCAGGACAGGTCGGCTTCGGCATCGCGCGCCAGCTCGCCGGAGAACAGAACGATGTGACGGTGATCGATCAGTCGCCGCAACTCGTGCAGCAGATTTCGGATTCGCTCGACGTGCGCGCCCTTGTGGGCCACGGCGCGCATCCCGATGTGCTGGAGCGTGCGGGCGCATCCTCCGCCGACATGCTGATCGCCGTCACCTTCCATGACGAGGTGAACATGATCGCCTGTCAGGTGGCGCATTCCGTATTCAACGTGCCGACCAAGATCGCGCGTATCCGCTCGCAATCCTATCTGCAGCCGGGTTTCCAGGACCTCTTTTCGCAGGATCATCTGCCGATCGACGTGATCATCTCGCCGGAACTCGAAGTCGGCAAGGCAGTGTTACGCCGCCTCGCCGTGCCAGGCGCCTTCGACATCCTGAATTTCGCCGAAGGCAAGGTCAGCGTCGTCGGTGTATCGCTCGAGGAAGATTGCCCGATCGTCAACACGCCGCTGCGCCAGCTCACCGATCTCTTTCCGGACCTCAAGTCGCGTGTCGTCGGCATCGTGCGAAACGGAGAGCTCTTCGTGCCCCAGAGCGACGATCCGATGCTGGTGGGAGACGAGGCCTATTTCGCCGCTGACGTCCGGGACGTGCGCCGCACGCTCGGCATCTTCGGCCATGAGGAAGTCGCGGCGCGGCGTATCATCATCGTCGGCGCGGGAAATATCGGCCTCCATGTCGCGCAGGAGCTGGAAACCAATCATCCGGGCACACGCGTAAAGCTGATCGAACGCGACCGAGAAAAGGCCGTCCAGGCCGCCGACAAGCTGAAACGCTCCATCGTGCTGCATGGCGACGGGCTCGACCCGGAGCTGCTGCAGGAAGCGGGCATCTCCGAAACCGAAACGCTTGTCACGCTGACGAACGACGATCAGGCGAACATTCTTGCGAGCGTGGTGGCAAAACGCGAAGGCTGCCAGCGGACTATGGCTCTCATCAATAACAATACCTACGAGCCGCTCATGCGCTCGCTTGGCATCGACGCCTTCATCAACCCGCGCAGCGCGACGGTTTCCACGGTGCTGCAGCATGTTCGCCGCGGCCGCATCCGCGGGTTGCAGTCCGTCCGCGACGGTGCGGCCGAGATCATCGAGGCGGAGGCGCTGGAAACATCGCCGCTGGTCGGCAAACCGCTGCGCGAGGTCGCGCTGCCGAGCGGCATCCTCGTTGGCGCAGTGATCCGCGATGAAGAGGTCATCATTCCGCGCGGGGAGACGGAAGTGCGGGCCGGAGACCGCGTTGTACTCTTCGCGCTCTCCGATCAGGTGAAGAAAGTGGAGCAGATGTTCCGCGTCAGCCTCGAATTCTTCTGATCCGAAAGGCTGCATCTTGTCCCGCATCGCTTATGTTAACGGCCGTTACATTCGCCACGCCGAGGCCGCCATCCATATCGAGGATCGGGGCTACCAGTTTGCCGATGGCGTCTATGAGGTCTGCGGCGTCCGCGCCGGTAGACTCATGGATGAAAGGCTTCACCTCGAAAGGCTGGAGCGCTCCCTCGCCGAATTGCGGATCGGCCCGCCGCTGAGCATTCCCGCCCTGCGTCTCGTGATGCGGGAAGTGCTGCGTCGCAATCGCGTGACGGACGGGCTTGTCTATCTTCAGATCACGCGGGGTGCAGCGCCCCGCGACCATCCTTTCCCTGTGAAGCCGGTGCGCCCCGCACTCGTCGTCACGGCGAAGCGCCTCAATGCGGACCGGATCGCTGCGGCGGTCGAGAAGGGCGTCGCGGTCGTCACGCTGCCGGATATCCGCTGGGGCCGGCGCGACATCAAATCCGTGTCGCTTCTGCCCAATATTCTCGCCAAGCAATCGGCGCGCGAGGCGGGCGCTTACGAGGCGTGGCTGGTGGACGGGCAGGGCAAGGTCACCGAGGGCTCTTCCACCAACGCCTGGATCGTCGACAAGGAAGGCCGCCTGATCACCCGGCCCGCAGGCCCCGACATCCTGAACGGCGTCACAAGGCTCGTTCTCCTTGCGGCGGCGCGAGGCGAAGGGATGGAAGTCGTCGAGCGGGCCTTCACGCCGGAAGAGGCGAAATCGGCTCGCGAAGCCTTTATCAGCGCTTCCTCGGCAATCGTCATTCCTGTGGTCTCGATCGACGGAGCGCCGGTCGGAAACGGCGCCCCGGGCTCCCTTTCCCTGCGCCTGCGCGAGGCTTACATGAAATACTGCGAGCTGACCTGATCGGAACGGCGCCCTGAAACGAAGAAATGCCGCAAACCGGTCGAATTGCAGGTGCGAACGCAATTTCGCACTTGCAGCATGAATTGAAACGCATGACTGTAGGGTATTGAGAGCCGCAGCCAGATTCCCCCTTCCAGCTCGGGAAACTGTGCAAAGAAAAAGCCGGGCCCCGGCGGCGAAGGTCCGGCCCCACGAACTTTGAAAAATGGGGTTTACCCATATGGAAAAAACTCACAACCTTCAGGACACGTTCCTGAACCATGTCCGCAAGAACAAGACGAACCTGACGATCTTCCTCGTCAATGGCGTCAAGCTTCAGGGTGTGGTTACCTGGTTTGATAACTTTTGTGTGTTGTTGCGCCGGGACGGACATTCGCAGCTCGTATACAAGCATGCGATATCGACCATCATGCCGGCCCAGCCCGTTCAACTCTTCGAACCCGAAGGGAACGGGGATGAGGCCTGAGCTTTCTCAGGCAAGAGAACCGATTGACGGACGACCATAACGAACAGAATGACGACGGCAGGCGGGCTTCGGGCGGCTTTCAGGTGTCTCCGAAAGAGCCGACGCGCGCCTTCGTTCTTGTGCCCTGGCTGAAATCCGCCGCGCGGCAGGCAAAGCGGGAAGAGGGCGGCAGCCGCTCTCCCGAGTCCCGGCTGGAGGAAGCCGTGGGCCTCGCTGCTGCCATCTCGCTCAACGTCGTCGGCACGGCCGTTGTGTCGCTCACGACGCCACGCCCGGCCACGCTGCTTGGCGAAGGCAAGGTGGAGGAACTGAAGGGGCAGCTTGCCGAACTCCGCGTCGAGCTTGTGGTGGTCGACGGCCCGCTCAGCCCCGGCCAGCAGCGCAATCTCGAAAAGGAGTGGAAGGTCAAGGTGCTGGACCGCACCGGCCTCATCCTCGAGATTTTCGGCGAACGCGCCCATACGCGCGAAGGCTCGCTTCAGGTCGAGTTGGCGCATCTCAATTATCAGAAGACGCGGCTCGTGCGCAGCTGGACCCACCTTGAGCGCCAGCGCGGCGGCTTCGGCTTCCTCGGCGGCCCGGGCGAAACCCAGATCGAAGCGGACCGGCGCATGATTCAGGAACGCATCACCAAGATCGAGCGGCAGCTCGAGACGGTGACGCGCACCCGCGAACTCCATCGCAAGAAGCGGCGCGATGCGCCTTATCCGATCGTCGCGCTTGTCGGCTATACCAATGCCGGAAAGTCGACGCTGTTCAACCGGCTGACATCTGCGGGCGTTTTCGCCGAGAACCTTCTTTTTGCGACGCTCGATCCGACCATGCGCGCGCTGGAACTGCCGAGCGGGCGGCGGGTGATCCTGTCGGACACGGTGGGCTTCATTTCCGATCTGCCGACGCATCTCGTCGCCGCCTTCCGCGCCACGCTGGAAGAAGTACTGGAAGCCGAGATCATCCTTCATGTCCGCGATGCATCGCATGAAGAAACGGCCATCCAGAAAAAGGATGTCGAGGAAGTGCTTGCCTCCCTCGGTGTGACCAGGGAGAGCGCCGCCGAGAACGGACAGCAGGTCGTCGACGTGCTGAACAAGATCGACCTGCTGCCCGAGGAACAGCGCGAAGCAGCAGTCAATCTTGCCGCGCGCGAGGAACTGACGATCGCGGTCTCTGCGATGACGGGAGAAGGAGCCGACAGGCTCCTCGCCCTGATCGACAGTCTTGTCCTCGACGATGAACGCCCCGTTCACCTGGATATTCCCTCGCGGGAAGGGGAGGCCATCGCCTGGCTTCATGCCAATGCGCATGTCCGCGCGCGCACCGACGATGACGAGGGGGTGGTCCATCTCGATCTTGGCATGACACCCATCGTCGTCGGCCGTTTCGAGAAGCGTTTTCCTGACCTTGCCCGCAGGCTCGGTCCGGCTGCCGCGGCGGCACAATAGCGATGGATCGCTTTGCAGAAGATGTCGCCGCGCTGATGCGGGAAGTTGCCGCGCGGGAAATCATGCCGCGCTTCCGGGCCCTTGCGGAACACGAAGTCGAGGAAAAGGAGAAGGGCGATCTCGTCACCATCGCCGACCGCGCGTCGGAGGAGTGGCTGACGCCGCGGCTTGAAGCTCTCCTCCCAGGCTCCCATGTCCTCGGAGAGGAGGCGGCCGCCGCTGATGTCTCGCTGATGTCGCTTCTCGATCGGGACACCCGGCTCTGGACCGTCGACCCGGTGGACGGAACGGCGAACTTCGTGGCGGGGAAGGAAACCTTCGGCGTCATGCTGTCCCTGGTTGAGAAGGGCGAGGTGACGCATGCCTGGATCTACCTGCCTGTGACGAACGAGCTTGCCGTCGCGTCGAAGGGTGGCGGTGCCTGGTGGCATGATGCGTCCGGTGCCCTGCAGCTCAAGGCAGGCGCTTCACCGCACGAGCCTGCCGCGCAATCAGCCAGTTTCTATGTCCGCTTCATGCCGGATGAATGGAAAGGCGCCATCGGCGCGCATTCGGCGCTGATCGGCAGATCCTCGTCCTTTCTGTGTTCGGCTGTCGACTACACTAATGTTGCCCGCGGCAAGCATGACTTCGTGACATACCACCGGATGTTGCCCTGGGATCACGCGCCCGGATCGTTGATCCTGCGCGAGGCGGGCGGCGTGGTGCGCAATATGGAAACGGGCCTCGATTACACCCCGCGCATGCTCAAGGGGCCGCATCTCGTGGCGCGTGATGAGGAAAGCTGGCAACGCACGGCGGATGCGATCCGCGCCCTTCGCGCGCATCTCTAGCTCTCGCGTTCCTCGCGCTTCGCCTCGTTCCAGAGGTTATCCATTTCCTCCAGAGTCGAGTCCTCCGGGCGCTTGCCCAGTGCCGCGAGCTTTTCCTCGATCCTGCCGAAACGGCGACGGAATTTGGCATTGGCGCGCCTGAGCGCCGCTTCGGGATCGACCTTCATGTGACGGGCGAGATTGGCGTAGACGAAGAGCAGGTCGCCCATCTCGTCTTCCAGCCGGTCGGGATCGCCGCCCTTGGCAATCTCGGCGGAGAGTTCGAGCATCTCTTCATTGAGCTTGTCGATGACGAGGCTCGTATCCGGCCAGTCGAAGCCCACGCGCGCGGCCCGGTTTTGCAGTTTCACGGCACGGGCGAGAGCGGGAAGGGCGAGCGGCACGTCGTCGAGGATACTCGCTGACGCAACGCCTTTTGCCGCTTTCTCTTCCGCCTTGATCTCTTCCCAGCGGGTCTTTACCTCGCCTGACATCCGCTCGCCTTCGCTGCCGAAAACATGCGGATGGCGCCGGGTCATTTTCGCGGAAATGGCGTCGGCGACATCGTCAAAGGCAAAGAGGCCTGCTTCCTCCGCCATGCGTGCGTGAAACACCACCTGCAGCAGAAGATCGCCGAGCTCGTCCTTGAGGTCGTCCATGTCGCCGCGCTCGATCGCGTCGGCGACTTCATAGGCTTCCTCGATCGTATAGGGCGCGATGGAGGCGAAGTTCTGCTCGATATCCCAAGGGCAACCGTCCTGGGGGTCGCGAAGCCGCGCCATGATCGCAAGCAACCGGTCGATGGCGCGTTCGCTCAATATCGCTCTCCTAGTCGCCGGAACGGTCGACGATACCGCCTGCCGAGCCGACTTGCACGACGGCGGCGGCGGCATCGCTCGCTTCATGCGGTTTATGCTCGCCCTCGAGCTCCCTGATTTCCCGGCGCAGCTTTTCCTGCGCACCCTTGTCCAGCGGGAAACCCCACATGACGGCCGCCGCCGCGAGCATGGTCAGAGCCGGCAGCGTGACATACATCGCCATGAACTGATTGAGCGTCTCGGGCGAATTGCCGCCACCCGGCATGAAGCCGATAAAGTCGAGGATCGGGTAGGTGATGCCGACGGCAAGCGCCGCACCGATCTTCGCCGTCATGGTGAGCAGCGAGTAGTAGAGCCCCGTGCGGCGCTGGCCCGTCTTCAGATAATCCGTGTCGATTACATCCGCCATGATCGAGCGGAGCAGGAAGGAGCCCGCGCCATAGGCGATCCCGTAAAGCGAGTTGCCGAGGAATAGCCACCAGAACTCGCCGCGCGGGAAGAAGATGACGAGCGGCAGCGACACGGCGCCATAGACCATGGCGATCGCGAGCGTCTTGTGCTTGCCCGCCATATGGCTCAGGCGGATCCAGAAAGGAATGCCGACAAAGCCGAAGATGAAATAGATGAGCAGCAGGAAGCTCGCATGGCGCGGCAGTTCCATCACATGGATGGCGAAGAAGATGTAGAGCGAGCCGGTAATGGCGGGCGCGATATTGACCAGCAGATCGGCGAACAACACGCGCTGTAGCAGCCTGTTGCGGGCGATGATGGCCCAGGCCTTCTGCCACGGAATTTGTGCCTGCGGCACCGACTTGAATTCCGGCGCTTTCCAGACGGCGAGGCCCACGGTGATCGGCAGCAGGATCAGAATGAACCAGCCCATCGCCGCGACTTTCTCCCGGCCGCCGGCGCCGTCCTCAGCCAGCATCTCGATGATCGCGGGCAAGGCAAGCACGGTGAACATGCCGAGGATCAGGAGAAACTCGCGTACGCCCTGGATGGTCGAGCGCTCATCGTAATCTTCGGAGAGTTCGGCTCCCCACGACATGTGGGAAATGGTGAGCAGCGTCCAGCCGATATAGAGAAAGAACATCCAGGTCGCGAGATAGACCCAGGTGACCGGCGGGCTCGGCATGAAGAGCATGTAGCCGGAAATCAGCAGGATCGGCGTCGACAGGACGATCCAGTGGCGCCTGCGCCCCCAGCGGCTCGGAAAGCGGTCGGACACCATGCCGAGAACCGGATCGGTGAAAACGTCCCAGAAGCGCGCCAGCATGAATATCGTGCCGGCGACTGTGAGGCCGAGGCCCATTTCATGGCCATAGAAGGGAGGCAGATAAACAACGATGGGCAGGCCGAGCGCCGCCATCGGGATCGAGGGCAGGGCATAGGCGCCCATCTGCCAACGCGTGACATTCTTCCGTTGTTGCATTTCGTCCCCTGATGGCCGACGGCGCTCTGGCTTCCCGCGCCCGTTTTGGGCGTCGTTATTGATTATTTGTCAGCGTCGCTAAGGAAGCCGATTGTTCGCCGATTGTCCATGCTTTTCGCTACGGAAAGTGTGGTTTTGCCACGTGATGTCCGTCAGGCGAAGTTCTCGTCGGCGACAAAAGGGTTTGTCCGCCGTTCGGCACCGAATGTCGAAAGGGGGCCGTGGCCCGGGACGAAGGTGACGTCGTCGCCAAGCGGCCAAAGCCGCTCGCGGATGGACTGCACCAGCGCGCCGTGATCGCCGCGGGGGAAGTCCGTCCGGCCGATCGACCCCTGGAACAGCACATCGCCGACCAGCGCCAGCCGCGACGGTTCATGGAAGAAGACGACATGGCCGGGCGTGTGGCCGGGGCAGTGGACAACGTCAAACGTAAGTCCGGCGACTTCGACCTTGTCGCCATGCTTGAGCCAGCGGTCGGGCCGGAAGGAGCCCACAGCCCCGAACCCGTATTTCGCCGCTTGGTCCGGCAGGGATTCGATCAGGAAAAGATCGTCTTCATGCGGGCCTTCGATGGGGACGCCGAGTTCCTTCGCAAGATCGCCTGCGGCCGCGGCATGGTCGAGATGGCCATGAGTCAGCAATATCTTCTCGATGGTCACGCCGGTTTCCGCGGCAGCCGCCTTGATCCGCGAAAGATCGCCGCCCGGATCGCTGACCGCACCGCGCATGGTCTCATCGTTCCAGATCAGGGTGCAGTTCTGCTGGAACGGAGTTACGGGAAGTATGGCGGCTTTCAGAGCCATCGACGCGACCTTTGAACTGTGAAATTCGATAGGGCCGAACCTAAGCCAATTGCGTGCGATTTGAAATGCGGCGCTTTCCGGGCCGGACCGCGGAACCCTGAGGCCCTCCCATGGTTGACGAGCGACACTTTCCGCCCCCAGCCAAGGAGGAAGTCCCGTGATTTCTGCTCGCGCTTTCGCATTTGTATCCGCCGCGCTTCTCGTGGCCGCTCCGGCCGCCGCCCAAAACGACTCCGTCACCGCCGGAGGCTACACGCTGAATGTGGAAACCGTCGCTGAAGGGCTGAGCCACCCCTGGGGGATGGCCTTCCTCTCCGAAACCCACTTTCTGGTGAGCGAGCGCAACAGCGGCAACATACGTGTGGTGAACCGGGACGGCGGTATTTCCGAGCCGGTCTGGACCGCCGAAGACCTTTTCCGCTACGAGGGCGAAACCAGCCGCAGCCAGGCCGGTCTTTTCGACATCGTGCTTCATCCCGAATTTGCGTCGAATGGCTGGGCCTATGTCAGCTATTCGCGCGCGACGGAGCGCGGCGCGGCCCTCACCGTCATTCGCGCGCGCGTGGCGCAGAATGGCAGCGGCGTGAGCTTCGAGGATGTCGAGGACATCTTCGTCATGAAGGAGGAGGATCAGGACTCCAGCGGCCTGCATTTCGGTGGCCGCATGGCCTTCGACCCAGCTGACAACTCGCTTTATTTGTCAGTCGGCGAAAGGCGGAACATCTCGCGGGCGCAGGACGCCTCCGACCAGGCCGGATCGGTCCTCAGAATGACGGATACGGGAGAGCCGCATCGGGACAATGTGAGCTTCGAGGTCGATGAAGAGGAGGGCACTTCGGACCCTTATCTCTTCTCCATCGGTCATCGAAACATTCAGGCCTTGGGCATCCACCCGGCGACCGGCGAAATCTGGGCCGCCGATCACGGCCCGCAAGGCGGCGACGAACTCAACCTTGTGATTGCTGGCAACAATTACGGCTGGCCCAAGATTACCGGCGGCATTGATTATTCGGATGCGCAACTCGGTTCCGGAACCAGCATGGAAGGCATGACGCCGCCGGTTCACATCTTCGAGGAAACCAAGGCTCCGTCTGGGCTGACCTTCGTTCCGGAAGGTTCCGCGCTCGAAGAATGGGCTGGGGATATGCTCATCGGCGCCATGTATGCCGAAGCCGTCGTCCGTGTTCGCCTGGAAGAAGGCGCTGTGGCCGACAAGGAGACCATAGAGATCGGCCGGCGCATCCGCGATGTCCAGATTGGTCCCGACGGGCACATCTGGCTGTTGACCGAGCATTCGGATGGAGAAGTGCTGCGCCTCGCTCCGGCGAGCTGATCGGCGAAGGGCACGGGCCGCAAGGCCCGGACCCCGTATCCTCGATAGCCGATAATATATATTATGGCGACTAAATAGGTCGCGTAATGGCTCAAAGCCGTCGGTCGCCACAGTTTCTCCGGACTCTCGCCCATGTTTGGGTAATTCGACGGCACATGGAAACCAATCCGCCAGCCGCTCGTTCTTCTGGCACTACGGGGACTTGATGTGAACCATTGTCTGGAGGAAAGATCCCATGACGAACTTCAAGAAGCTTCTTCTCGCCGGTACTGCCAGCCTTGGCCTGATCGCCGGCCCCGCGCTTGCTGCGGATATGGACGCGCCCGCCGGTGGCGCTGCGGACACGCAGATGGAAGGCGCTGTGGAGCTTTCGCCGGCTGCCGATGCGGAGACCACGCTGCAGGCGCTCGGCTACACCGACATCGAACCGGTCGAAGCTGAGGGCGATGCTTCCGAGGATGGCGTGCAGCGCTTCAATGCCACGAACATCGATGGCGACCGTGTGACGGTGGAGTTTGACGCCAACACGGCGACGGTGATCGGCGAAGAGCCCGCCTACTAATCCCGTCTCCGGGATTGACGAGCGGCGCGGAGGTTTCAGCTTCCGCGCCGTTGTCATGTTCGACATTAGGAAACTCCAGTAACCGACTAAAAACATTGCATTTTTAGACATGCAGTTCCGGATGTCCGGGAGCGGTTCCCGGAGCCAGACGTTATTATGATGGGTGCACGGGGACGGATCGAAGGAGACAAGTCTCATGCAGAAGATCAGAAAGCCGCTTCTTATTGCTGCCGCAGCAGCCGGTATCGCCGCCGCCCCTTTCGCGGCTCAGGCTGACTCGCTGGTCGTTGTTCAGGGCGCTCCAGCCGTCGGCGCCGCCTCCGACACCTATGTCGATCCGGCGACCGGCACCGTGACCACGACGACGGTCACCACGACGACAACGGGCCCGTTGGTCGGCAACACGATGGACCTCGTCGATCCCATCGCCTGGCTTGAGGAGAAAGGCTACCACAGCGCCGAGCGCGTGCCGGGTGTCACGCTGGAAAGCGAGATGGCGTTTCATGCGGCGAACCGCATGGGCGAGCCTGTGAAACTGATTGTCGACAAGCGCAGCGGCGAGATCACCCGCGAAACCTACCTGCGCAAACTCGACAAGCCGTCGAAGCAATAAGTTCCGGAAATAAACGAAAAATGGCCCGCCATCTGTGTGATGCGCGGGCCTGTTTTTTCGGCAGGTGCCGCGGAATCGGGGCCCCCGCCATTGACCCGGTCCCCGGTTGCCCCAGTTCGCTCCTATGGGTGGTGATGTGGGGACACAGACACAGATTGGAGGACGATCAATGAAATCCTGGACTAAGTCCCTTCTTGCCGGTTCGGCCGTTCTGGCCCTCGCCGCTTCCCCCGCGCTGGCGCAGGATGCCGGCAGCGCTGCAGGCGGCACAACGGGCGCCACGGGTGGCGCAACCGGCACCATCGACGGCACGACCGGCACGCCCGGAACCACAGGCGGTGTGACCGGCGGCGCGACTGGTACGGGCACGACCGGAGCCACGGGTACAACGGGCGGCGCCACTGGCACCGTCGATGGCACGCTCGGAACCGGCGGGACCACGGGTGACGCCACAGGCGCCGCAACCGGAGCGATGGACGCTCCTGCCGGCGCAGGTCAGGTGAGCCAGATCCTCACGCAGCGCGGCTACACCGATATCCGTCCTCGGGAAGGCGCCGCCGAAGCCGATGGCAGCGCGTTCACTGCGATCGACACGCATGGCAACAAGGTCGAGGTCGTTGTCGACCCGGCAACGGGCGAAATCGTGCGCGAGACGCCGAAGCAGTCCAAAAACCAGTAAGCGCGAAACATCGCGTGGTATGCGGCCCGGACGTCTTGCGACGTCCGGGCCGCGGCTTTTTCATACCTCGAATTCGACTGCCATGCCGTCATAGGCAGGCTCAACGCCTTCCGGCAGCTCACCCTTGAGGCGGCCATAATCGAGATCGACATGCATGTTGGTCAGGATGCCCTGCGGTGCCCTCACCCGCTTCAGCCATTCGAGCGCCATGTCGACATGCGCATGCGTCGGATGCGGCGCGTAACGCAGCGCATCGACGATCCAGCAATGAATACCTTCGAGTAGCGCGAAACTCTCGTCCGGAATGCCAACTGCATCGGCCGAATAGGCAAAGGGCCCGAAGCGGAACCCGAGCGAGCGGATATTGCCGTGATCCTGATCGAATGGCAGCGCGGTAATCGTACCGCCGGGTCCGTCGATCCGGATGGGCTTGCCGGGGCTGTCGATCATGTGAGCGTTCAGGATCGCCGGATAGCCCGAGCCCGGCTTCTCCCGAAAGCAATAGCCGAAACGCGTCAGCAGCGTGTCGGCGGTCGGCGCATCCATCCAGCAATCGACCCGGCGGCGCTTGTTGATGGCGAGCATCCGGAGATCGTCGATCCCGTGGCACTGGTCGGCATGGTCATGTGTGAAAAGCACCGCATCGACCCAGCCGGTCTTCGCATCGATCAGCTGGTCGCGCATGTCGGGCGACGTATCGACCAGGACGACCGTCTTTTCGTTCGGGTCCTTGTCCCATTGCTCAACGAGCAGCGAGCAGCGCCGGCGCCGGTTCTTCGGCTCCTCCGGGTCGCAGGCGCCCCAGAACGGTCCGCCAATGCCAGGGCGCGGCACACCGCCCGAGGAACCGCAGCCAAGGATCGTTGCGCGCATCTTCATGCCCGGCGCACAGCCTCCGCCGGTACGCGGCTGAAAAGCCTGAGAAAATTGGCCGTCGTCGCGTCGGCGAGCACCGCGGCGCTGACGCCTTTCACCTCGGCGAGCTTTTCGGCTGTGTGGACCACGAAGCTCGGCTCGTTCCGCTTGCCGCGCTTCGGGACCGGCGCGAGATATGGCGCATCTGTTTCGACCAGCAGCCGGTCCATCGGCACTTTCGCCGCCGTCTCGCGCAGTTCCACGGCATTCTTGAAGGTGAGAATACCGGACAGCGAGATGTAAAGCCCGATTTCAAGAGCCTTTTCAGCGAGTTGTGGGCCTGAGCTGAAGCAATGGAGAAGCCCCGGAAAGGCGCCCTTCCCCATTTCCTCGGCCAGAATCTCGCCCGTGTCTTCATCCGCATCGCGCGTATGCACGACGAGCGGCAGTCCCGTTTCGCGCGCGGCGGCGATATGGGCGCGGAAGTTCCGCTGCTGCGCCTCGCGCGGGGAATGCTCGTAGAAATAGTCGAGCCCCGTCTCGCCGATGCCGACGACCTTCGGGTGCTTGGCCATTTCGACCAGCGTCGCCGTGTCGGTTTCGGGCTCGGTTGCCGCCTCATGCGGGTGGATGCCGACCGTGCAATAGACATGGGGAAACCGCTCCGCCACCGCCCTCACCCGGTCGAACTCGCTGACCTTGGTCGAAATGGTGAGCATGAGCCCGACGCCCGCCCCATGCGCCCGCGCAACGACCTCCTCCACCTCCGGGCCGAAATCCGGGAAGTCGAGGTGGCAATGGCTGTCGATGAGGACGGGCAGCGTCATCAGGAAGCGGCCTCCGGTTCCACATAGCGCGGGAAAACGCCCTGCGGCGCGGGCAGCGGCGTGCCGGGCTTCAGCGCGCCGTGCGGGCCGAGCGCGGCAAAGCTCCGCTCCCCCGGTCCGAGCGCCAGCTGGTCCAGCATCTTCGCCGCCGAGTCCGGCACCACCGGCTGCACCAGAATGGCGATATGGCGGATCGTCTCGGCCAGCACATAAAGCACCGTCGCCATCCGCTCGGGATCGGTTTTTTTGAGCGCCCAGGGCGCCTGCTCGTCGATATAGCGGTTGGCATCGCCGCAGACGGACCAGATCGCTTCGAGCCCCTTGTGGAAGAGCTGCGCATCGAACTCGGCGCGTACCCGCTCGAGCAGCCCATGTGCCTTGCCGAGCAACGCATTGTCCGCCTCGGTGAAGACGCCCGGCTGCGGCACGGCCGCGCCGCAATTCTTGGCGATCATGGAAAGCGAGCGCTGCGCCAGATTGCCGAGATCGTTCGCGAGATCGCCATTCGTCCGATGCACGATCGCCTTGTGCGAGAAATCGCCATCGCTGCCGAAAGGCACTTCGCGGAGCAGGAAATAGCGCGAAGCATCGAGCCCATAGGTCGACACCAGATGGTCCGGCGCGATCACGTTACCGAGCGACTTCGACATTTTCTGGCCTTCGACCGTCCACCAGCCATGCGCGAAGACGCGCTTGGGCGTTTCGAGGCCCGCGGCCAGCAGGAAAGCCGGCCAGTAGACGGCGTGGAAACGCAGAATGTCCTTGCCGATCATGTGCAGATCGGCCGGCCAATAGCGCTTGTAGGCCTCGTTGCCGGTATCGGGATAGCCGACCGCCGTCATGTAGTTGGTCAGAGCGTCGAGCCAGACATACATCACATGCTTCTCGTCGCCCGGCACCTGCACGCCCCAGTCGAAGGTCGTACGGCTGATCGAAAGATCGTGGAGGCCGCCCTTCACGAAGCTCACCACCTCGTTCCGCCGCGCGGTGGGCGCGATGAAGTCGGGGTTCTCCTCATAGAATTTCAGGAGCGGCTCGGCCCAGGCCGACAGCTTGAAGAAATAGGAGGGCTCTTCCACCCATTCGACCTCGGCACCCGTCGGCGCGATCTTCTTGCCGTTCGGTCCTTCGGTGAGCTCGTCCTCGCCGTAAAAGGCCTCGTCGCGCACCGCATACCAGCCCGAATAGGAACCGAGATAGATATTGCCGCTGGCTTCCAGCTTCTTCCAGAGATCCTGGCAGGCCGCCGCATGGCGCGGTTCGGTCGTGCGAATGAACTGGTCGTTCGTGTAGTTCATCGTCTGGCAGAGATCGCGGAAATTCTGCGACACGCGATCGGTGAAAGCCTGCGGCGTGACGCCGGCAAGCGCCGCCGCCTTTTCGACCTTCTGCCCGTGCTCGTCGGTCCCCGTCAGGAACATCACGTCATAGCCGTCGAGCCGCTTGAAACGCGCCAGCACATCGCAGGCAAGCGTCGTATAGGCGTGGCCGATATGCGGTACGTCGTTCACGTAATAGATCGGGGTCGTGACGTAAAAGGCTTTGGGGGCCGTCATTTACTCATCCGCTCAGAAATAAAGAGCGCCGGGCTCACGCTCCGGCGCGTTCGCTCGCGGCTGCTTCGAGCATCGAAAAAGCGTTCAGGATCACGAGCTTGCGATCCGTGTTCAAGGCTTCGCCGCGGGCCGTGGATTGGACGATCTTTTCCCATACCTCGACCCAGCGATCAAGGCTCGCCCCGGCAGCGAGACGGGCCATTGCCGCGCCCTCGCCCGGCACGATGTCCCGCCCGGCATCGAGCCCGGCGCCGGCCCGAATGAGCCGCTGCAGCCAGAGCGTGATGAGCTCGATCATGACCTCATAATCGCTGTCGGCACCCTTGCGGCCGGCCTTGTCGGCAAGCGCATGAACGGCGGCCACGTCGAGCCGCGGCAAGGCCGTGAGAAGTGCGGCGACATCCTTGTAGAGATCGAGCCCGCCGCTTTCTGCAAGCGACAGCGCCCTGCCCGCGCTGCCTTCGGCAAGCTGCGCGATCTGCCGCCGCTCTTCATCGCTCGGCGTGGCGCTTTTGCGTTTCTTGCCCGTGTCCGGCATCTCGGTCGAGGCCATCAGGCCTTCGATCTCGCCTTCATCGAGCGGCGTCATGCGCAGCATCCGGCAGCGCGAGCGGATCGTGGGCAACAACCGTCCCGGCTGATGGGAAAGCACCAGAAACAGCCCGTTAGCGGGCGGTTCTTCAAGTGCTTTGAGAAGTGCATTGGCGGCGTTCGTATTCATTTCGTCGGCGCTGTCGATGATGACCACCCGCCATGCGCCGCGCTCCGTCGCGGTCAGTCCGAAGAAATGGCCGATGCGGCGTACCTCATCCACGGTGATGACGGTCTTGAGCTTCTTCGCCTTGTCATCCCAGGGGCGCCGCACCGTCAACAGGTTCGGATGGCTCCCGGCGGCCACCTGATGGAAGACGGAAGCATCTTCCGGCACCGACAGATCGCGGGCCCCTGCAGCGCGCGCCGCCTCCGGCGTTCCGTAATGCAGCGCAAACCGCGCCATGCGATAGGCAAGCGTCGCCTTGCCGATGCCCTTCGGCCCGGTCAGGAGCCAGGCGTGCTGCATCCGGCCGCTCATGAAGGCATCGAAAAGCGCCCGCTCGGCTTCCTCCTGCCCGGCAAGCCGCGCCACTTCGCGCGGGTGCGGGAAGCTGCCCAGCCGGTCGCTTTCGGGAATCTCTGTCTCGCTCATGCCCCTTGGTAGCACGGGGTAGCGGGGCGGCACAAAACCCCCGACTCCGGCGGCAAGTTCCTCCGCCCCCCAATGTCACGAGATTGAGACGGACCTGTCGTAACCGCGTCACCCCACCCTGTTAGACCGCCAATACCGATCAAAACCGATCTTCGTTCGGTTTTACCGCTCATTCGGAAAGGGGCACCGATGCTCGATCTCGACAATGTAACTGTCCGCTACGCCAATCGCGTGACCGCGCTGGAAGATGCCAGCGCCGCATTCCCGCAGGGGCAGTTCATCGTCCTTCTCGGCCCGTCCGGGGCGGGAAAGTCGACCATGCTGCGCTGCCTGAACGGCCTCGTCCGGCCGACATCCGGCAAGGTTCGCTCCGAACGGGAAGGCGACATTTTCGCCAGCGCCGCCGTGCTCCGCCGTCACCGTCAGCAGACCGGCATGATCTTCCAGCAGCACCACCTGATCGGCCGGCTGACCGCACTCCAGAATGTCCTGATGGGACGCCTCGCCTTTCACGGCACCTTCCGTTCCATGCTGCCGCTTCCCCGCGCCGACCGGCTGGTGGCCATCGAGGCGCTGGACCGGGTGGGCCTTGGCGACCGCGCCCTCCACCGCGCCGACCAGCTCTCCGGCGGACAGCAGCAGCGCGTCGGCATCGCCCGCGCCCTGGCGCAGCGCCCCGCCGCCATTCTCGCCGACGAGCCCGTTGCCTCGCTCGATCCCGCTACCGCCGACAAGGTGCTCGCCCTGCTCCACCGCATCTGCCGCGAAGACGGCATAACCGCCGTGGTGAGCCTTCACCAGGTCGAACTCGCGCGGCGCTACGGCGACCGGATTTACGGCCTCGCAGACGGCCGCATCGTGTTCGATGGCGCCGGCCAAACGCTCTGTGGCGCCTCCCTCGACCGCATCTATGGCCCCTCCCTGAAGACTTCCGTTCAACCCGGCCAGTCCCAGCCTCCCCTGAAGATGGCCAAAACAGCCTGAGGAACCCACTCGCATGAAACTCTCATTCTCGCGCCGCGCCTTCATCGCGTCCGCCATTGCGCTCACTGCCGCGCTCTCCCCCGTTGCCGCCCTCGCGGACAAGTCCAACCCGGACACGCTGCGCGTGGCGCTGCTGCCCGATGAAAATGCGGCGACGCTCATCCAGAACGCCCAGCCCTTGAAGGAGTATCTCGCCGAGACCCTCGGCAAGAAGGTCGAGATCGTCGTCACGACCGACTATTCCTCGATGATCGAAGCCATGCGGTTCGGGCGCATCGAGATCGGCTATTTCGGTCCCTTCTCCTATGTCCTCGCGAAATCCCGTGCGCCGGAAATCGAAGCCTTTGCCGTCGGCGTCGAAAAAGGCAAGCCGACCTACAATTCGGTTCTGATCGCCACAGCGGGCGGCCCGGTGAAAACCCTCGCGGATGTGAAGGGCAAGTCCTTCGGCTTCGGCGACCAGGCATCGACGTCGAGCCACCTCGCGCCCCGCGCCCATCTGGTGAAGAACGGGCTTGTCGGCAACGATGACTACAAGGTCGTGCATCTCGGCACGCATGACGCCGTCGCCCGCGCGGTGCAGCAGGGCCAGATTCCGGCCGGCGCCCTCTCCGAGCCGATCCTGCGCAACCTCATCGCCCGCGGCACGATCGACGCCTCGAAGATCGTCGAACTCGATCTTACCGCGCCGATCCCGAACTATCCGATCACCATGCAGGGCTACCTCGCGCCGGAACTGAAGGAAAAGATCCGCGCGGCCTTCCTCGACCTCAAGGAACCGGAAATTCTCCAGTCCTTCCGCGTCGAAGGCTTCGAAGCGGCGAGCGACAGCTCCTATGACGTGCTGCGCGAAACCGCAGAGCTCCTGAACCTCGAACTCGCGAAGATGAACTGATGAGCCAGTCGCAATCCTACGCGACGATCCTGGCCGAAGAGCGCCGCGGTGGTTTACGCCACGCGGCGCTTGTCGCCACGGTCGTTGCCATCTGTGTCGCCGCCCTCTGGATCACTGGCTTTTTCGACGGGCGCCGCTTTGCCGAAGGACTGCCGGCCCTTGGCCAGCTCGGCTCGGAAATGGTGCCGCCGGATTTCTCGCGCTGGCAACACTGGTTGCGGCCGCTTCTCGACACGCTCGCCATGTCGATCGCCGGAACGGCGCTTGCCGTGGTCATCTCGCTGCCGCTCGCGATCCTTGCTGCGCCGAATACCTCGCCCAATCCCCTCGTCTATCAATTCACCCGCACGATCCTCGCCTTCCTGCGCTCGATTCCGGAAATCATCCTCGGCGTCATCTTCGTCGCAGCCGTCGGCTTCGGCGCGCTGCCCGGCGTCCTCGCCCTCGCCCTCCATTCGGTCGGCATGGTCGGCAAGTTCTACGCCGAAGCGATCGAGCATGTGGACCCGAAGCCGCTCGAAGCGGCCCGCGCGGCGGGGGCGACCCGGATGCAGGTCATCACTCATGCGGTGCTGCCGCAGGTGTTCCCGCAACTCGCAGACATCACGCTCTATCGCTGGGAGTATCACTTCCGCGCCTCGGCCGTGCTCGGCATCGTCGGTGCGGGCGGCATCGGCTTCGAGCTCATGGCAGCGCTTCGCCTCATCGCCTACGACCAGGTCTCCGCGATCCTGCTCTCCATTCTCGCCTGCGTCGTCGTTGTCGATGCTCTGGGCGCGCGTCTCCGCAAGGCTTTGAAATAGAGAAAGAAGAAACGAATGGAAAAGCAGAAGATCGTCATCACCAATCGCGTGTTTCCGGAAACCAGGGCGCTCCTCGAAGCCCATGCGCAACTGGTCGTGAATGAAAGCGGCGAGCCTTGGCCGGACGACGAACTGAAACATCATTGCCGGGATGCCTTCGGTCTCATGGCCTTCATGACGGACAGTATCGGAGAGGACTTCCTCGCCGCCTGCCCCGAGCTGAAAATCGTCGGCGCAGCCTTGAAGGGCTATGACAATATCGATGTCGAGGCATGCACGCGCGCAGGCGTCACGGTCACCATCGTGCCGGACCTGCTGACGATACCGACGGCGGAACTCGCCATCGGGCTCATGCTTTCGCTCGGCCGCAACATCCTGCGCGGCGATGAGGCAATACGAAGCCACGGCTTCCAGGGCTGGCGCCCCGCGCTTTACGGCACCGGGCTGGATGGAACCACCGTCGGCATTCTCGGCTTCGGCCTTGTCGGCCAGGCGATCGCCAAACGGCTCTCGCCTTTCGGCTGCCGTATTCTTGCAGCGGATGCCAATCCGGTCTGCGACACGCAACGAAACGGCGTCGTCTTTACAGACAAAGATGAGGTTATCGCCGAAGCCGACTGGCTCGTCCTCGCGCTGCCGCTCAATGCCGGCACGCAGCATGTGATCGACCGGTCAGCCATTGCGCGAATGAAACCGGGTGCCCGCATCGTCAACCCCGCGCGGGGCTCGCTGGTCGACGAGACGGCGATCGCCGACGCGCTGGCCGCCGGTCACCTTGGCGGCTATGCCGCCGATGTCTTCGAATGCGAGGACTGGGCACGCAAGGATCGTCCTGACGCAATCGAGCCGCGACTGTTGATGGAGCGCGACCGCACGGTACTGACGCCGCATATCGGTTCCGCCGTGGTGGATGTCCGGCGAAACATCGAGCTTTCCGCCGCGCGCAGCATCGTCGATGCGATCGCAGGCCGGCGGCCCGCCCATGCCGTCAACGACCCCTTCAATCCCTCATATGAACTGGCTGAAGATGCTGAACCTGCAGCACGCAAGAACATTTCTGGCGGTCGTTGACGCGGGCGGCTTTCGCGCCGCTTCCCGCATGACCGATATGGCACCCTCGACGATCCTCGATCATGTCGGGCAGCTTGAGGCCGAGCTCGGCGTCTCGCTGATCGTACGCCGCCGCGGCGCCGCCCAGCCGACACCGCAAGGCGCAATCTTCGTCCCGCTTGCCCGCGCCCTCGTGGCCACGGCCGAACGCGCTCGTGCCCTCGTTGCTGGCGGGCCGCTTCGCCTCGCCGCGTCGAGCAATATCGGTACTTATATGCTGCAACGTCCGCTCGCCGATTTCCGCGAACACGACAGATCGGACGTCGAACTCTGGATCGGAAGCAACCCGGCAGTCTTCGAGCGGCTCGATCAGGGAACGGCGGACATCGCGATTGTCGAACACTGGACTGCAGCGGACGACTTCGAGGCCTGGCCCTGGGCGCGAGAACGCCTTGTCGTCATCGCCCATCCTTCCCACCGCTTCGCGGGGCGAACAAGCGTCAGGGTCGAAGAATTGATCGGCGAGAAATTGCTTGGTGGCGAGCGCGGCACCGGCACGGGCACCCTGCTGCGCGAGCGGCTGGGGCCGGTTGCCGCGCAACTCACCACCGCCGATGGGTTGGGAAGTACCGAAGCGGTCAAACGCGCCGTTCGCGCCGGGCTTGGCATTTCCCTCGTAATGGCGTCGGCCGTTTCGGACGAAATTGCCGCCGGAACGCTTGTCGCACTGGAGATCGAGAATTCCGACCTCGTCAAACAGACGCAGATCGTCCTGCGACGCGACATGCCGCCTTCATCCGCGGCGCGCAGATTCCTCGATCATGCAATGGAGTATCGGGCCGGTTAGGCTCAGCGCGCTTCCACGCCGTCCAACCGTTCGGCAACGCGATTCCGGGGACGCTCGACGGCGGCCGCGAGTACGTTGACCTGCTCGTTGAGATCGGCGGCAAGCGGATCGACATGCTCGTTATTGACCACGACCTCGTAATAGAGGTGGTTACCGGTCGCGAGCCCGGTCATGCCGACATAACCGATCACATCGCCCTTCTTGACCCCTGCTCCCGGACGGATGCCCGGCGCGAAACCGGAGAGGTGGGCATAGAAGGTCTCGACGTGATCCGAATGCTTGATCGTGACAAGCTTGCCGTAATTCCCGCGCCAGCCCGCGCGACCCACAATGCCATCCTCGGTCGCATAGACAGGCGTTCCCTTCGGCGCGGCATAATCGACGCCGCGGTGGAAACGCTTGTCCTTCAGCACGGGATGCGTGCGCCAGCCGAAGCCGGAGGTCATGCGCGCCTTGGAGGTGTCGATGGGATCGCCGAAATGAAGGCCGCGCTCGGGGTAAGCGGCGACGGCGGGTTTCGGTTTTGACAGCGGGAGGATGTAACCGATGGTTGCAAGTTCTGCGACGGTATCGGTCGCATGGGCAGGAAGAACGAGGAAGGCGGAAACCAGGAGAGACGCGGCCACCGGAAGAAGCGATCGGCCAAAAGAATTCCGGTGTCGTCGTTTCATCGGCGATCCATCTTCTGCTATCGGCCCGGCATCGGTGCGGGGCCCTGTTTCACGGGAACATAAAGGCCCGCCTTCTATAGTCGACAGATTGCCCCAGGGCAAACAGGATTAACCGTGATGAGCGGTCGAAATTTGTGAAATCTAGGTGACACTATGCGGTCAGGCGGGTCTTCGTTTCCGTCCAGATCGCCTCAGCCACGCGGTCCTCATCCTGCGCTGCATCGATCACGGCGCACCTGCCCGGCTCGCTTTTCGCAATATCGAGAAAGGCTTGGCGCAGAATCTGATGAAATTCCAGTTTCATCCGCTCATAGCGGTCTTCGCCATCATTCGTCCGCCCCGCCGCCCGGGCGAGCCCCAGCTCGGGCGGAAGGTCGAGGATGAGCGTCAGCGCCGGCATATCGTCACGGACCACGAGATCGCGAAGCCGGGTAATGAATTCGGCGCCAAGTCCCTGCGCCACGCCCTGATAGGCCATGGTCGAATCGACGAACCGGTCGGAGATCACCCAGTCGCCGCGATCGAGTGCGGGACGTATCGTTCGCGCGAGATGTTCTTCACGGGCCGCGAAATGCAGCAGCGCTTCCGTGCGCGGCGCCCAGCGGCCGGTATCGCCTTTCACAAGCAATTCGCGGATCGCTTCGGCGCCGGGGGCGCCGCCGGGCTCTCGGGTGACAACGACACGGTAGCCCTTTGCTTCAAGCTTCGCCGCAAGGCGCTTCACCTGCGTCGACTTTCCCGCCCCCTCGCCGCCTTCAAGCGTGATGAAACGCCCGCGCGCCACCGTCAGTCGCCGAGGATCATGTGCTTCAGCGCGCTCATCGCACGGCTGAAAATGCCTTGCCGCTCTACTGCCGCGCCGGCAACCAGCGGATATTCCTTGGCGGGCATGTCTGGTGCCTCGATCTTCAGTACACCGATCTGTTGTCCGAGTTCGACAGGAGCGCTTACCGGTGTGTCGTAGACGACGCTCACTTTCATGTCGCGGCGCTGCGCAGGAGACATGATCGTGTTGATATCCGTTCGGCTGACAAGCGGCACCTCGGCATAGGTGCCTTGCCAGACCGGGGCGTTCTCTACCGGCGCATTGGCCTCGAAGAGCTTGTAGGTCTTGAAGGAGCGGAAGCCCCAGTCCATGAGACGCACGCTTTCATCCGCGCGCGCCTTCTCGCTCGGAAGCCCGTTCACGACGAGAATGAGCCGCTGGTCGCCCCGCTTCGCCGAAGCGACAAGGCCGTAGCCCGCCGCCTGGGTATGGCCGGTCTTGAGGCCGTCTACCGTCGGATCGAGATAGAGCGCGGGATTGCGGTTCCCCTGGCGGATGCCGTTCCAGGTGAATTCGGTCTCGCGGAAGATCGGATAGAACTCGGGAAAATCCTTGATCAGGTGCCGAGCGAGAAGCCCGAGATCGTAAGGCGTCATCACATGCTCGGGATGCGGCCAGCCGGTCGAGTTCACGAAATGCGAATTATGCATGCCGAGTTCCTTGGCCCGCTCGTTCATGGCCTCGGCGAAGGCGCTTTCCGATCCGGAGAGCGCCTCGGCAGTCGCAATACAGGCATCGTTGCCCGACTGGATGATGATGCTGCGCACGATCGCATCGACCGGCACATTCGAGTTCAGATCCGCGAACATGGTGGAGGAGCCGGACGCCGCGCCGCCGACACGCCAGGCATATTCGCTGATGCGGAACTCGTCTTCGAGCGACACGCTGCCTTCGCGAAGCGCGGCAAACAGCATTTCCAGCGTCATGAGCTTGCTCATGCTGGAGGGATACATCTGCTCGTCGACATTCTTGCCCCAGAGGACCGTGCCCGTTTCGTAATCCATCAGCATGGCGAATTCGGCGGTCGTTTCGAGCGCCGATGCGGCGCGCGGCAGAAGCGTTGCAGCCGCGATCAGAAGGGACAGGAACAGGGATGCGAAGGTCGCACGGGCCATCATGATATCTTGCTTTTCCTTATTCGGATTTATCGGTCAGTCGACAACGATGCGGGCGCTGCGATGGCCCTGCGCGATGACGTTCTGCAGCGAGGTATCTGCGGCAGGGACGTCGCTCAGAGGTCCGACGCGGACACGGTAGAACGGCGTGCCGTCCACCATCGTCGTCTGGATTTCCACACGCCCGACACCGCTCAGTTGCTGGCGGACGGCCTCGGCATTTTGAAGGCTCTGGAAGGAGCCCGCCTGAACATAGATGCTGCCCGGGCCGGCAACGACCGGCGGTTCAGCGCCGGTACCGCCCGCAGGCGCCGCATCCGAAATCGGCGCCATGGTGGCGGCGGGCGCGGAGGCGACGGGAACGGAAGGCGGTGCGAGTTCGGTGGCGGACACGGTCGCCACGCTGGTCACGGGAGCGGTGCCGGCAACGCGGCGCTCCTCCGGCGGCGTGTCGACCGGCGGCGCGACGAAGGTTTCCGCGACCCCCATGCCGTCGCCGATACCGCCTTCAATCGGAGCCCGGCCGATATACTGAACGCGTACCTTGGCCGTGCCCTTCTGCTTGAAGCCGAGCACCTCGGCGGCCTTTTTCGAAAGGTCGATTTCGCGCCCCGAGGCAAAGGGACCGCGATCATTGATACGCAGAACCACGGACTTGCCGTTTTCGAGATTGGTCACACGCGCGATGACCGGCATCGGAAGCGTCGGATGCGCGGCGGAAAGCTCGTTCTCGTCGAAAACCTCGCCATTGGCGGTCTTCAGGCCGTGAAAGCCTGGCCCGTACCAGGAGGCAATGCCGGTGGCGTCGTATTTCTCGTTCTCGGCCGGGTAATACCAGATGCCGTTGATCTGATAGGGATTGCCGACCTTGTAATAGCCGCCTCCCTTCGGAAGGGGCCCCGTCGCGGCGGGTGGCGTCTTTGTCTGCGGCGTGCCGCAGGCAGCAAGCACCAGGAAGGCAGGGGCAATCACCGCCATAATCAAGCCGCGCGCGATGGCGCTGCGGCGGTCTGAAGCTCTGTATCGAATAGTCATCGGAAACCCCGGTTCGTGGCCTTCCCGCCTGTCCCTGCGCGAATCACCCTTCGAACGACTAAATCCTTATAATAAGTGACGCTTTTTCGGGCAAGGCGAAGCGCCCGCCGGTATAGTCGCCGCCGCGCCTTGCCTGTCCCGGGCGAGTGCAGCACGAAGCCGTGAAGAATTCCTGTCGCCGAAGGTCCACCGTGAACGATTTGTCCTCCCCCCGCTCCTCAGCGCCCTCGCTCACCCGCGACCTCGTACATATCACGCGGGCAAAGCCCATATCCGGCGCGGATATGGAGGCGGTAGCGCTCTTTACCCTCGATGCGCTGGCAAACAGCATTGCCGGCCGCAATTCGGAGCCGGGCCGCATTCTGTCTGAGTGGTATGGCGGAAATGCTGCCAACACGGTGCCGGATGCGGGCCGCGTGGCCTTCCTGCTGGGCGGCCTCTGCCACATCCTGGAAACGGACGACCTGCACCGGGAATCCGTGGTTCATCCCGGCTGCGTGGTCGTGCCTGCCGCCTTCGCCCTTGCCGAAAAGCACGGCCATGGCGGCCGGGCCTTGCTGACCGCTATCCTGCACGGCTTCGAGGCGGCAACGCGGATCGGCATGGCGGTCGGTCCCGCTCACTACCGCATCTGGCACAACACGGCGACCTGCGGACCCTTTGGAGCCGCCCTTGCTGCCGCGTCGCTTCTCGATCTCGAAGACGAGGCGGCGGTTCATGCGCTGGGCAATGCGGGCAGCCAGTCCTCGGGCCTTTGGCAATTTCTCGATACCGGCGCGATGACCAAGCATCTCCATGCCGGCCACGCGGCGGAAGCGGGTGTCAGGGCGGCGGAGCTTGCCGCCCTCGGCTTCACAGGCCCCCCGCAAATCCTCGAAGGCGAGAAGGGTTTCTTTCGCGCGACCTGTCCGGACGCCGATCCGGAGGCTGTGACGCGCGATCCGCAAGCGCCCTGGCAGCTCACCCGCACATCGATCAAGCCTTGGCCGTCCTGCCGGCATACTCACCCGACGATCGATGCGGGCGAGGAACTTCAGGCACGGCTGCGCGCAGACAAAGTCGGGATCGACGCCATCGATGAGATCGAGGTGGAGACATACCAGGCGGCGCTCGATGTTTGCGACCGGCCGGTGGCCACAAGCGACTATGAGGCGAAGTTCTCGCTGCAGCATTCGATTGCCGCCGCCCTCATCTATCCGCAGGTGAATTTCGACGCCTTTGGGGACAAGGCCCGCTCCGCCTGTGCGCCGCTTGCTGCGCGTGTGAAGGTGAAGCGCGCGGAGCCCTGGGCTTCGGCCTACCCCGTCTCATGGGGCGGGCGCGTGACGGTGAGGCTTGCTTCGGGCGCGGAATACGCGGCGGAGAGAACGAATGCAAAGGGCGATCCCGAGGCGCCCCTGAGCCGCGAAGACATGATTGCCAAGGCGAAGATGCTTCTTTCCCATGGCAAGGCGGGCGACCCGGACCGTCTCGTCGATGCGATCCTAGGCCTCGCCGACGGTGGTGAGATTCCCCGTCTCGATCTCTATTGAGGCACAGGACGCCCTACTGCCCGCTCGACTCCATCATCGGCTTGATGAAACTCAGATAGGCCTGACCGAAAAACCCGATCAGGAACGGAAGCCATATCCATGCCGTGCGCCAGCGGAGCTTTGCCTTCTTCTTTGGCTCGGGTGCTGCTGCCGGGACGGCCGCAGCTGCGGGCGCAGGCGCCGGTTCCGGCGCGGGTGCAGGAGCAGTCTCCGGGACCGGAGCGGCAGCCGCAGCAGCCGTCTCGGCCAGGATCAGTTCGCGCGACAGGCGCTGTTCCTGAATGAACTGCATGACCATGTAAAGGCCGAGCAGTCCGATGATCCCCACCGGAATCCAGATCGACGTCAAATCAATCGGCACAACAACACTCCCCCCAAAAACTTCCCCCGCGGCTTTTTGCCGTCTTCTGTCCCATTTTGGCAAGCCCTGTTCCGGCATGCAAAAGGGAATTCGCGTTAACCATAAACCGGGAGGCGGGCGAGCTTCGCGCCATTCTCGCCCCTGATTTGCGTGTTGTGCGGCTCGAAGGCATAGCCCGGCAGGTCGGACCTGCGCGTCAGATCGCAAGCAGCAGGGTGGCGAGATGGAGGAGCGCCGCGATCAGCGCCAGAAACAGCGGTACCCAGACAATCGGCGACGGATAGAGCCGAAGGATCGGCTGTGTCGGGAAGGAAAAAGTCTCTGCCGTGGCGGCGAACTTGAAGGCATGCGAGCCCGCAAATCTGGAGTCGATCACCAGCTCGATCATGTCGCGGCGGCTGCGGTAGCGCATGAAGCCGACAATGGTCCAGCCGGGATCGGGCGGGACGCGCCAGGCATCGACATAGCCGCCGACCTTGCGTGTAACGATAGCCGGATGTCCGCCCCGGCGGATGAGCGCCCGCGTGAAAGGCCCCGTATATCGCTGGAGCAGCTCGGCCGGGCGCGTGGGCACGCCCGTCTCGGGATCGGGCACCTCGCCCGGCGCGAGCCGGACCAGATTGACCATCACGAATTCGCGCCCGTCATCGGCTTCGAGGAAACGCCGTACGGTGTCGAAATCGTTGAAACCATTGGCGCTGTGCATATCCATGGCTCTTGCCATGTAGCGTTCGATCTCATCCTTCGAAAGCGGCCCGCGCCAGTTTCGATACCAGACAAGGAAGGCGATGGCTGCCAGCACGGCGATGCCCCAGATCCAGATACCTGCGCCCAATCGCTCCCTCCACCGCCTGCATGCGTATGCAAATATAATGACACTATGAATGTCATTATATCAAGGGGGATTGCGATGGTCCTTGTCCTGTCATCTGAC
>PNMC01000005.1 GCA_013823365.1 Parvibaculum sp.
TATCCAGGAATATCGCCGCATCGTCGCGATGGTGCAGAAGGGCGAGCGCGAGGCGCGCATCGCGAAGAAGGAAATGGTGGAGGCGAACCTGCGTCTCGTCATCTCCATCGCCAAGAAATACACGAACCGCGGGTTGCAGTTCCTCGATCTCATTCAGGAAGGCAATATCGGCCTCATGAAAGCGGTCGACAAATTCGAATATCGCCGCGGCTACAAGTTCAGCACCTACGCGACATGGTGGATCCGGCAGGCGATCACGCGCTCGATCGCCGACCAGGCGCGCACCATCCGCATCCCGGTCCACATGATCGAGACGATCAACAAGCTGGTGCGCACCTCGCGCCAGATGCTGCATGAAATCGGCCGCGAGCCGACGCCGGAAGAACTCGCCGAAAAGCTCGGCATGCCGCTCGAGAAAGTGCGCAAGGTTCTGAAGATCGCGAAGGAGCCGATCTCCCTCGAAACGCCGATCGGCGACGAGGAAGACAGCCATCTCGGCGATTTCATCGAGGACAAGAACGCGATCCTGCCCATCGATGCGGCGATCCAGTCGAACCTGCGCGAGACGACGACGCGGGTTCTGGCCTCGCTCACGCCGCGCGAGGAGCGCGTGCTGCGCATGCGCTTCGGCATCGGCATGAACACGGACCACACGCTGGAAGAAGTCGGCCAGCAGTTCTCCGTCACGCGCGAACGCATCCGCCAGATCGAGGCAAAGGCGCTCCGGAAGCTCAAGCACCCGTCGCGGAGCCGGAAGCTCAGGTCGTTCCTCGATAACTAACCTGACTCGTCATTGCCGGGCTTGACCCGGCAATCCAGAAGCCGCTTTGCGGCGTCAGGGAAAACTCTTGGGGCCTCGCCTGCCGTACTGGATGCCCGGGTCAAGCCCGGGCATGACAGTTAGGCATTTAAATGCCGGAGCCCGGACCGGAAAGGACCGGGCCTTTCAATTTGGGCGGCATTCCCCGTTCATTTCAGATGATGTAGACTGAAATCATGTCGAAGAAGACGTCCATCACCCGCGACGCCCGCACCGGCCGGTTTGTGGTCGGACGCCAGGCCTTTGCCGCAATCAGCGCGGTGGAGGGGCTTCACATGCCGGTGGAGATGGCGGCGGATTTTCGTGAGATGGACAGACGCGATGCCTCTCCGCAGGTCCGCAGAAAAGTTCTCTCCGGCAAATACGGCAAGTAGCCGGGCGCGCGTGCGTTGATTTCTTCACCCCCCCGAAAAAACTTATCCCCGCTTTCCCGCGAGGCCTCATATTGGATGCACCCGTTCCGCATGAGGGCGTATCCGGAATGACCAGATGCGGGGGCGGGTGTCGCGGTATCGTGGTGCGGAGGCTTCGTCTCCGCCCGTAAAGCCGAAGCGGGGCCATGCGTGCTCCGCCGAAGCCGGCATCGCGGCGCGCGGGGCGGAACGACGCCGCTCCCTGCCACGACCCGCACTTCACCGTGCGGCCGAGTTCCATTGTGCCCCGCGCACCCTCTCTTTTCATCCCTCCGGAAGCCTCGCGCTTCGCGGAGCCGAAGGTGCTTCAGCAGCAGGCGCCGGAGGTCTCGCCGCCCGTTTCGGCGAAGGGCATCGCCGTGCCGCAGCCGGGAAAAATGCCGAAATGGCGCGAGAAGTCGCCGATGAAGGCGAAATGCGGTGCAAAACGGCTTTCCTTCAGCATACGGAATGTATTGCCGCAGACCGGGAAGACGCGGCCCTTCTCGATCCGGTGGTGCCCGTCGAGCAGGAAGGCGTCTTCGGCATGGGCGATGCCGCCATTGTAGATCACCGCCTGGCCGTGATCCTCGCAGGCGGGCTCCAGCCCCTCGATGTTGAAAAGCCGGTAGGTCGCGGAGAAGAAGCGCGCATCGCCGAGCTTGCGGCGGATCGCGGGTTCCACCACCTCGATCGGCCGGCTCGTCACGAGGCGCGGATCGGCGAAGCCGCTTGTCTTTGCGAGGTTCTGGAAATCGTTCCAGTAGAGCGCGCCGCCGAGGCATTCGCCGAGCAGCACGGGGTCTTCGCGGAGCGAGGGATCGAGCCTGCGGTCGGCATAGACATCCGCGAAGTAGAATTCGCCGCCGGGTTTCAGCAGCCGCCTCGCGCCTTCGAGCACCGCGCGCTTGTCCGGCGAGAGGTTCACCACGCAGTTCGAGACGATGATGTCGAAGCTTGCGGGTTCGAGCCCGAGCTCGCCGAGCCGCTCGATGTAACCCTCGCGGAAATCCACATTCGCGTGAGGGTGCCCGAAGCGCTCCATGTGCCAGCCGATATGTTTGCGCGCCACGGCAAGCTGCTCCGGCGTCATGTCGACACCCGTGACATGGCCCTCGGGCCCGACGAGCCGCGCCAGCGCATAGGCGTCGCGCCCCGCGCCGCAGCCGAGATCGAGCACGCGCATGCCGTCGAGCTTGTCGGGAATGACGAGGCCGCAGCCGTAATAGCGCGTCAGCACCTCGTCATGGATGAGCGCGAGCGCGCCCTTCACATGCTCGGGCATGGCGCCGGGGTCGCAGCAGGCGTCCGTCTTCAGGTCGGCCGAGCCTTTCAGCGTCTGCCCGTAATATTCCTTCACGCTTTCGATGGTCATGGCGCTCTCCCTGTTGCGGAAGAGGCTGCATCGCCCGCGCGCCGGGGTCCAGTCACAAGTGAGAGAGCGCGGCTCCCCCTCACCCTTCCGCGGGCTTCGCCCGCTCCCTCCCTCTCCCCAAGGGGAGAGGGAAAAGATTTTCAGTCTGCGCATCGCTTCTCCCTCTCCCCTTGGGGAGAGGGAAGGGGCCCGCTGCCGCACAGCGGCAGTGGGAAGGGTGAGGGGGCGCGGCGCCTGCTACCTGGTCTCGCCCGGTACCGGATATTCAAGCTGCACCGCCACGAAATGCGCCGTGCCTCGCCCCATCTTCTCGCCGATCCAGGCGAGCATGTCCTCGCGCAGCGTGGCGGAGCTTTCGATTTCGAGGCAGCCTTCGCCCTCATCGCCCGGCAGGCGGATCACATGCGCGCGCTTCGGCGCCTCGCCCGTCACATCGGCGAGGAGGGTGAGGCCGTGCCGCGTCGTCACCTCGTCCGTCGCCGCAAAGAGCCGTGCCTCGCTCTTCCAGCTCCGCGCCGCGAAGTCGAGCGGGAAGGCGAGGTCCACCTCGCTCACGCCGTCCCCGGCCGCGATCAATATGTCCGCGCGCGGCCAGCCGAACACGAGGTTCTTCAGCGCCGTCGCCATTTCGCGCATGCCGATATCGAAGGCCTCGCTGTCATGATCCGCGCTCCAGTCCGTCACGCCGTAATGCGCGGCGATCTCCGCGGCGCGGGCGGGGCCTGCGATGCGTTCGGCCAGCATCAGCGAGATGGGCAGCGAGGCGCTCACGCCGGAAGAAGAGATCGTGTTGCCGTCCTCGACATAGCGGATGTTCCGCTGCCAGTTCACGGCAGGGAAGTGCTTCAGCCGCGTTCCCTCCTCGTAGAAATGGCCGGTCGCGCGCCGCCCGTCGAGAAGGCCCGTCGCGGCGAGCGTCTGGCTTCCTTCGCAGATCGAAACCATCAACGCGCCCTTCGCCGCCTGTTCGCGAAGCCACTCGACGACAGCCTCATCCGCCCGTTCGATCATGGCGGGGATGATGACGATGTCGGCGCCCGCTTCATGCACCGCGTCGAAACCCGCGAAATCCATATGCGGGCTTATGCGCCCCGCCGGCCAGAGCGCGACGGGCGCCGCCTCGGGCGCGACGGCCACCACCTCGGCACCCGCTTCCGCGAGAATGCCGTAAGGCACCAGGAAGTCCGTCACCTCGGTGCCCTTGTTGAGCGCGGCAACGGCCACCAGCACGCGCTCGCGGCCATGGGAGGGCTCGATGCTCGCGGCCCGCGCCGCGCCCATCAGGAGCGATGCCGCCATCAGCGTCAGCAGCAGGGCGATGCAGAGGCGAAGGGCAGGGCGGCGCGTGTCGTTCGGATAAGGTTCGCGTATGGGAGTGACTCCGCGTTTGTCATGGGACGATCATGGGCCCCATGCTGGCGCGGGATGTCTCAGGCGGAAAGGACAAGGAAGCGGCGTTTTCTGCCAAAGGTGAGCGTCACGAGATTCAAAAAAATCATCGTCATGGCCCGCATAAAGCGGGCCATGACGAGTAAGAGAGGGTCATGGAATTTGTGCCCCTCGATCCGTCCACGGATGGCCCGGCATTTCCGCCTGCCTCCTGAAAACTTATCCCCGCCCCCCGGCACCGGCGTTACGCTCACTCCCGTCGAATACTCCAGCGAGGAGAGGAATGCGCCCTGCCGCTTGCCGCGCCCTGCCGCCCGCCAAAGAAAAGGGCGGCGTTCATGAAGAACGCCGCCTTGCCCTATCTGCCGGTCCTTATATGCGGGGCCGCGGGGGCCAGTTCCCGGTCGAAGTCCCTTCGGCCGAATGCTGTGTCCGGTCAGTTGATCCTTATGACGAGGGTGACGTTTGCCGTCACCGTCTGCTCGCCCGCTGCCATCGGCACCGCCGCGCCTTCCGCGCGGGCCTGCATCACCATGTCCTTGGCGTAATAGGGCTGCGGCATGGAGAAGCCGTTTTCCGAGATCGAGATGATCTCGCCGACCGAGACGCCGGCTGCGCCCGCATAGAGCTTCGCCTTGTCGAGCGCGTTCTTCACCGCGTCCTTGTGTGCCTCGTTCATCAGCGGCTTCGGATCGTCGATCGCGAAGCGGATGCCGGAGAGCTGGTTCGAGCCGAGCGAGACGACCTTGTCGAGAATGGAGCCGAGATTGTCGAGGTTGCGCACCTTCACGGTGAGCTGGTTCTGCACGCGGTAGCCGCCGATCTTCGGCGTATAGGGGCGGCCGTCATCCGGGCGCACCTGCTCATAGACGGGGTAGACGGAGAAGTTCGAGGTCTGCATGTCCTTCTTCTCGATGCCCGCCTGTTCGAGGCCTGCAAAGACCTTTTCCATGGCCGCCGTGTTCGCGGCGAGCGCTTCGCCGGCCGTCTTGCCCTCGGTGACGACGCCGGTTTCGACATAGGCGATGTCGGGCGTCGCGGTCACTTCGCCTTCGCCGGTGATGGTGATGGTGCGGGGCCGTTCCTCGGTCGCATGGGCGGCGGGCGCGGCCATGAGGCTTGCGGCGAGGAAGAGGGCGGAAAGCGGCAGGATGGTCAGGCCCCGGCGGGAGCGGGGAAGGGCGAGCGGCATGCGATGCCTCCTTGAGCGAGATGGCCGTCAGATGGAAGCCTTATCGGCCTTTTCCGCTGAACCCGGCCTGAATGAATTATCGCGAGCTTCCGGCGGGATCGGGGCAAAATTGGGGCGGATATCGGGAGCAAGGGCCTGTGCCAGCGGCGCGCCACCTGCTATATGGCGGGGGCCGGGCGGCCCCGCCGCCCCGCGCAAAAGCTGGGGGCCTGTAGCTCAGTTGGTTAGAGCGGACCGCTCATAACGGTTTGGTCGCAGGTTCGAGTCCTGCCGGGCCCACCAGTTTTCTTGCGGGCAATCTCAACCGGCGCCGGTCAGTCCGGTAGCGGGATGTATTCGTCCCGGTCGTCGGCGGGCAGATCGAAACGTCCCTTGCCCCAGTCCGCGGCGCGCCATTCGGCCTTTGCTTCTTCGATGCGCTCCTTCGAGGAGGCGACGAAGTTCCACCAGACGTGGCGCGGTCCATCGAGCGTTGCGCCGCCAAGGATCATCAGCCGCGCGCCCCGGTCGCCGGCGGCGACCGTGATCTTGTCGCGGGGACGGAACACCATCATCTGCGATGCCTCGAATTCCTGTCCGGCGATCAGGATCGATCCTTCGACGATGTAGATGCCGCGGTCTTCGTGGTCGTCCGGCATCGGCAGCCGGCTGCCCGCGTCGAGCACGACATCGGCATAGAATGTTTCCGAGAGCATCGTCGCGGGGGCGGTTTCGCCATAGGCGTTTCCGAGGATGAGGCGGATCGTGACGCCGCTATCCTCGATCGCCGGCAGCGCATCCTTGCCGTGGTGCTCGAACGCCGGCGCCATGTCCTCGTGGCGCTCGGGCAGTGCCAGCCAGGTCTGAATGCCGAAAAGGCTGTTCGGGCCTTTCCGGGCGGTGGTCGATGTGCGTTCAGAATGGGTAACGCCGCGCCCTGCGATCATCCAGTTCAGTTCGCCCGGGCGGATCATCTGGTCGGCCCCCGTGCTGTCGCGATGATGGAAGTCGCCGCGATAGAGATAGGTGACTGTGCCGAGACCTATATGCGGATGCGGCCGCACGTCGAAGCCCTGGCCGGCCAGCATTTCGGCTGGCCCGGCCTGGTCGAAGAAAATGAACGGACCCACCATCTGCCGCTTCGGCGCGGGCAGGGCGCGGCGAACCTCGAAGCCGCCGAGATCGCGAGCGCGCGGAATAATGAGTGTGTCGATCGCGTCGATACCCACTTCATCGGGGCAGCCGGGGGCGAGTGAGGGGTTCCAGCTCATGCGAACCGTCCTTTTCTGGGCTTCCGGGAGGCTTTGTCCTTGCCGGTATGAAAGCCCAGACTGGCGGGGAGCGGTGCGCTCAACTAGCCCTGCGATGCGTCGAGCTGTGTCGCGGGAAGCGGAACGCCGAGTCCGGCGGCGAGCGTCAATTCTCCACGAGGCATTGCCCGTCCGGGTTCAGCTGTCCCGGCCCCAGACGTCCGGATTGCTCGCGAAGTACTCGATCAGCATGTCGGTGAGAACCCGGACTTTCCGTGCGGGATGTGGACCCGGCGGGCGGATGACATAGGCGCCCGCTGAGGGCAGGGGATGCTGCGTCATTACGGGAACGAGCGCGCCGGAGGCCACATAGCCATGTGTGACGCAATCGGGGAGAAAGGCGAGGCCCAGCCCTGCGGCTGCCGCGGCAGCGAGCACCGTGGCATTGTCGGCCTTGAACCTGCCTTGAGGCTGAACCGTGACGATCCTGTCGCCATCCATGAATTGCCAGGTCTCCGTTCCCTGCATGAGCGCCTGATGGTCGCTGATCTGTTCCAGCGTCTCGGGAGCGCCATGCGCCTTGATGTAGTCCGGGCTTGCAACAAGCTTTCCATAGATCGGCCCGACGCGCTTTGCGATCAAATTGGAGTCCTGGAGGTAGCCGACGCGGATTGCGCAATCGAAGCCCTCGGCGATGAGATCGACAAAGCGATCGCTGTAGGACGTATGGACGTGAAGCTGGGGGTGGCGCAGCGCCATTTCCGCAAGTACCGGCGCGAAGTGGGTCGGGCCGAGAGAAAGCGGAATGGCGACCCTCAGGCGCCCGCGCAGCGCACCGGTCGGAAGGAGCGTGTCCCGCGCCGTGTCGATCTCGGCAGTGGCTCGGGCGGCATGGTCTCTGAATGTAAGGCCCGCTTCGGTGAGCGCCGCCCCGCGTGTCGTCCGCGCGAGAAGCTGCACGCCAAGCTCCGCTTCAACCCGGAAAAGCCGCCGGCTCACGATCGATTTGGAGACGCCCAGGCGGCGCGCGGCGGCCGATATGCCTCCCGCATCGGCAACGGCGACGAATGTCTGCAGATCCTCGATCTCCACGTCCGTGTTCCTCGTTCCGCGACACAGCTTGCCTGACTATGGCACTACCGCCTCGCAAGAGGGAACAGCAAAGTGCGTTCAGGCACCGTCATCCGCTGGCGCATGTCACCTCCCCTGAACCCATTGCCGTCCATAGCGGTAGAGAAAGGAATTCCAATGACTTTTCGTAACGGTCTGGATTCGCTTCTTCGTCCCGAAGACTCGGTCCTCGTGCTGATCGACCATCAGCCCTATCAGCTCGCGAACCTGAACAGTCACGATCCGCACATGGTGGTCAACAATACGACCGGCCTCGCCAAGGCTGCCAAGGTGTTCGCTGTCCCGACCATCTTGACCAGTGTCGTCGCCGATCGCGGCGGAAAGCTGTTCCCGTCGATCACCGACGTGTTCCCCGGCCAGGAGGTGATCGACCGCACCTTCATCAACACCTGGGAAGACAAGCCGACCGTCGACGCGGTCAAGGCGACCGGCCGCAAGCAGTTGATCATTGCAGGTCTTTGGACCGAAGTCTGCGTCGCGATGCCCGCGATCCAGGCTGCAGGCGAAGGCTGGGACGTGACCGTAGTCACCGACGCGTCGGGTGGCACCTCGCTCGAGGCACACCAGGTCGCAATCCAGCGCATGGTCGCCGCCGGCGTCAATATGATGACGTGGCTGGCCGTGGCGTCCGAATGGCAGCGCGACTGGGCGCGGACCAAAACGGCGGAAGCGCTCACCGATGTGATCGTGTCGCACTGCGCCGGCAGCGGCATCGCCTTCCTCTGGGAGCAGCAGCTCCTCAACACGCCGCTTTCACGCGCCGCAGAGTGATCTGAGTGGAGATGGCGAGTGCTCCGGAAGCGCGGCAACCGATCCTGCTGCCGGCCCTCGCCATCCTCGCCCTTCCGGTTTCAATCCTTGCGATCCCTGCTGCATCGGGGGAGTGCCCATGAAAATCTCTATGGATCGTTTCCCGGTCGGGCTGGAAATGGATGTCACCTATCCGGATTTCCAGGTCAGTCTGGTGCTCGTTTCAACTTCACAGTTGAAATTCGAGATCAAGGAAGGGCCGTACGCCCGGGCCGAGACAGTCGATATAAAAGTCGATCCGCTCGGCAATGGCATTTTCGCTGTCAGTTGGCAGGAGAACGACGGTTCGACGGTCACGAATATCCAGGATTACGATCGCGGCGTCATCCATTCGTTCGCTACGCTACCTGATGGCTGGTTTCTACGAATGAAGGGGACAGTTTCAATCAGACGGTCCGCCGATCATGCTGCCGACGATCATCCCCACCGCAACAAGGCGCTGGTGCTGGATGCCATGACTTCCCTCTTTCAGCGGCACGATGCCTCGGCGGTCGAACGCCTCTATGCAGAGGATTACATCCAGCACAACCCCGGCATCCCGCAAGGCCGGGATGCATTGCGGGGTCTCGTCGAGGCCCTGTCTCCTGCCGTTTACTACGAGCCGGGCCTGATCATTGCCGAGGGCGATCTCGTCGCCATCCATGGCCGCATCCGCGGCTGGGCGGACGAGCCGCAGATTGTGGTCGATATATTCCGGGTCGAGGACGGCAAGCTGGCCGAGCATTGGGATGTGTTGCAGAATGAGATAACGGTGACGGCAGGCGTTGCCGGTCTCCCGATGTTCGATCCAGGGGAAGGAGCACATCGCACTCGTCCAGAGCCGTCCCAGCCGCAAGCCACCCAATCCAATGCGGTCCAGTCACACAGGGACGACATGTGACGATTGCGCAACCCGTGCATGGTCGTCGTGAGTTCCATCCAGACCGTCAACACAGGAGCTTGGGTTATGCCGAAAGGATCGGATCTTCTGGTCGCAGCGCTCGAAAATGAAGGCGTGGACCGCATCTTCGGCGTGCCTGGTGAGGAGAATCTCGATCTTCTGGAGTCGCTGAGAACCTCCAGCATCGAACTTGTCCTGAGCCGTCATGAGCAGGCCGCGGCCTTCATGGCGGCCACGCATGGGCGGCTTACCGGCAGGCCCGGCGTCTGCCTCGCCACGCTGGGTCCCGGCGCGCTGAACTTCGCGACCGGCGCGGCCTATGCGCATCTGGGCGCGATGCCGATGATCCTCATCACCGGTCAGAAGCCTGTAAGGAGTGCCAAGCAGGCCCGCTTCCAGATCGTCGATATCGTCGCCTCGATGAAGCCGCTCACCAAGATGACGCGCCAGATCGTCAGCGCAGCGGCGATCCCCTCCACGGTGCGCGATGCATTTCGCATCGCGATGGAAGAGCGGCCAGGACCGGTGCATCTCGAGCTTCCCGAGGACGTCGCGGCCGATGAGGTGGATAATGCCCCCGTCATTCCACGCCACGCAGTGGAGCGCCCCGTTGCTCATGCCACCGCGCTCGACAGGGTGGCGGAGGCGATCCTCGCTGCCCGGCGCCCGCTGGTGATGATCGGCGCGGCCGGCAACCGGCCGTCGCTGGTCGACCCGCTGTCGGCTTTCGTGACCCGCACCCGACTGCCCTTTTTCAACACGCAGATGGGCAAGGGCGCCGTCACCGGCGGCTCCAACCTCTATATGGGAACCGCCGCGCTTTCGGAGGGCGATTACGTGCACGAGGCTGTCGCCCGCGCCGATCTGATCATCGCCATCGGCCACGATACGATCGAAAAGCCACCCTTCCTGATGCAGAGCGCCGGCGGGCCGAAGGTTATCCATGTCGGTTATCAGTCCGCCAGCGTCGAACAGGTTTATCACCCGGATATCGAACTGATCGGAGACATCGGAGCTTCCGTCGAGGCGCTCGGCGTGCGGCTCGAAGGCCGGCTGTCGACGGATGGGGGGATGCTGGAACTGCGTCAGAAGATTCTGGCCCGCATAAACGACCGCGCCGAGGAAGACCGCTTCCCGCCGACGCCGCAGCGCATCGTCCACGATGTTCGCGAGGTCATGCCGGAGGACGGCATCGTCTGTCTCGATAACGGCATGTACAAGATCTGGTTCGCCCGCAACTATCGCACCCATGTCGCCAACACGTTGCTGCTCGACAACGCGCTCGCCACGATGGGAGCCGGCCTGCCCTCGGCGATGATGGCGGCAATGCTCTATCCCGAGAGACGCGTCATGGCCGTCTGCGGCGATGGCGGGTTCATGATGAACTCGCAGGAGCTGGAAACGGCGGTACGGCTCGGGCTGAATCTCGTGGTGGTCGTCCTGAACGACAGCGCCTATGGCATGATCCGCTGGAAGCAGGCGGTAGACGGCTTCCCGGATTTCGGCATGAGCTTCGGCAACCCCGATTTCGTGCGCTATGCCGAATCTTATGGTGCAAAGGCTTCCCGCGTGAGCGCGGTCGGGGATCTCGTGCCGACGCTTGAGGCCGCTTTCGCCAGCGGCGGGGTTCATCTCGTTGACGTACCCATCGACTATTCCGAGAACACGCGCGTGCTTGTCGACGAGTTGCGCAACCGCGCGCCGGATGTCGAGTGTGCCTAGTTCCGTCGTAGGGAGACCGGCGATGCTGACAGTTGTGCAGGCTTTCGACCGCGCGCCGATCACAGAGATCGAGATGGACGATGCCGCCGCGCTGGAGCGCAAGCTGCAAGCTGCCGAAAAGGTCTTCAGGGATCGCGATGGCTGGCTGAAGCCTCACCAGCGTATCTCGATACTTCGCAGGCTTGCCGTGCTGATGCAAGACAGGGCCGATCACCTCGCCATGCAGATCGCGCGAGAGGGTGGCAAGCCGCTTCCCGATGCCATCATCGAGGCGAACCGCGCGATCGACGGCGTCCAGAACGCCGCAGATGAATTGCGCAATTTCGCCGGGCGGGAAATCCCGATGGGGTTGTCGGCGGCGGCAGAGAACCGGTGGGCTTTCACGACCAGGGAGCCCATCGGCATCGTCGCGGCGATCTCCGCTTTCAATCATCCGTTGAACCTGATCGTCCACCAGGTGGCGCCGGCCATTGCGGTCGGCTGCCCGGTGATCGTCAAGCCGGCGATCACGACGCCGCTGTCCTGTCTCGACTTCGTGGCGCTTGCCCGGGAAGCGGGCCTGCCCGAGCCATGGTGCCAGACCTTCATCACAGATGACAACGCACTCGCCGAAAAGCTGGCGACCGACCGGCGCGTCGCCTTCCTCAGCTTCATCGGCTCAGCCCGGGTCGGCTGGTATCTGCATTCCAGGCTTGCCCCCGGCACACGCTCGGCATTGGAGCATGGCGGCGCCGCACCGGCGATCGTCGACCGCAGCGCCAGCCTCGACAAGGTCATCGAACCCGTCGTCAAGGGCGGCTACTATCATGCCGGGCAGGTCTGCGTGTCGACGCAGCGCATCTTCGTCCACGACGACATCGCCGAAGAGTTCACGCAGATGCTCGTCGCCCGCGTCGAGAAACTGCGCACCGCCGACCCCAGGCTGAAAGATACCGAGGTCGGTCCGCTGATCCTGCCGCGCGAAGCGGACCGGGTCGCGGAGTGGATCAAGGAAGCTGTCGGGGGCGGAGCCACCCTCGCGACCGGGGGCGAACGCCTGTCCGACACGACACTGCGGCCGGCGGTGCTGCTCGACCCCGCAGCCGATGCGAAGATATCGACGCTGGAGGTCTTCGGCCCCCTTGTCGCGGTCTATCGATATGCCGATCTCGACGAGGCCATTCGCCAGGCCAATTCCCTGTCGACAGCCTTTCAGGCCAGCGTCTTCGCACAGGACATAGACGTGGCAATGCGCGCGGCAAATCGCCTCGACGCCTCGGCCGTAATGGTCAACGATCCCACCGCCTTCCGAACCGACTGGATGCCCTTCGCCGGTCGCAGGGAATCCGGATACGGTACTGGCGGCGTGCCCTACACCATGCGCGACATGACACAGGAAAAGATGATCCTGATGCGGAAAAGCTGACTATGCCGGCTTGTGGGACACCGCGTCGGGGCAAACTACTGGAAAGGCTAAGTCGATGGCTGAAGCGGGCTTGATGCATACGGTAGGGCCTGCGGTCCTGTTGATGGGGGCGGCGGTCGTCGCGGTGCCGCTGTTTCAGCGGCTTGGCCTCGGTTCGGTCCTTGGCTATTTCGCTGCGGGCCTCCTTGTAGGGCCATCGGTGCTCGGACTCATCACCGATACGCAGTCCATCCTGCATTTCTCCGAGCTCGGGGTCGTCATGTTCCTGTTCGTCATAGGACTGGAACTGCGCCCTCGAAAGCTGTGGGCAATGCGCGGTCAGATTTTCGGTCTGGGTCTCGTGCAGGTGGCTGCCGCAACTGCCGCTCTTGCCCTTGCGGGAGCCCTGGTCTTCGACCTGCCCGGTCAGGTCGCCTTCGTGGCCGGTGCGGGCTTCGTTCTCTCCTCGACGGCGGTCATCATGTCGATGCTTCAGGACCGGGGCGAGATTGCCAGCAGTGAAGGCCAGAAATCCGTCTCCATCCTCCTGTTCGAGGATCTGATGATCGTGCCGCTGCTGGCGGTGGTCGCCTTCCTGTCGCCGCTGGCAACCGGCGATGCGGGGTGGACGCATGTTCTGGTGGCGCTGGCGGCATTGCTCGCGCTGCTCGGCGTTTCCTACTGGGGCCTCAATCCCTTCTTCGCCCTGCTGGCGCGAACCCGGACCAGAGAGGTGCTCACCGCCGGCGCATTGCTGGTGGTTCTGGGCGCGGCGCTGCTGATGGAGGCCGCCGGCCTGTCGATGGCGATGGGCGCGTTCCTTGCCGGCGTGATGTTGTCGAGTTCGAGCTATCGGCACCAGATCGAGAGCGACATCGAGCCGTTTCGCGGCCTGCTCATGGGACTGTTCTTCCTGGCTGTCGGCATGTCGCTCGATCTTTCCATCGTCGTGGCTGAACCCTGGTTTCTGCTGTCCATGCTGCTGGTCTTCACCCTCGCAAAGGGAGTCGTGGTCTATACGGTCGCGCGCTTCTTCGGCGGCTCGAACCATCAGTCGTTGCACCGGACGTCGATGTTCCTGCAGGGCGGCGAGTTTGCCTTCGTGCTCTACGCCGCGGCGGCGGCAAGCGGTGTGATCGATGCGCGGGAGAATTCGCTGTTCACGACCGTCGTCATCCTCTCCATGGCGTTGACGCCGCTCCTGATAATCGCGACGGACCGCTTGCTGCGTGCCGAAGCGTCGATGGATGGCGTCGACGTCGCCCAGGATCTCAAGGGCCGGATACTCGTCATCGGTTTTGGCCGCTTCGGCCAGATCGCATCGCAGCCGCTGCTGTCGAGAGGCGTCAGCCTTTCCGTTATCGACAGAGACCCAGACCGGATCCGCGATGCGGCACGATTTGGATTCAAGGTCTTCTTCGGCGACGGTACGCGGCTCGATACGCTGCACCATTCGGGCGCGAGTGCGGCCGATGCGATCATGATTTGTGTCGATGACTGGAAGGCTGCGTTGCAGATCGTGGAACTCGCGCAACACGAATTTCCGCAGGCCAAACTGCTGGTGCGAAGCTACGACCGCGGGCATTCCGTCGAGTTGCTCCGTGCGGGCGTCGACTATCAGATTCGGGAGACGGTAGAATCTGCCTATCTGATGGGAGCGGAAGGGCTTCGTGCACTGGGCTTTTCCGAACTCGAGGTCGAAGAAGCCGCTGCCGACATCCGCCAGCGGGATGCCGAGCGCCTGTCCGAGCAGGTTCAGGGAGACATCATGTCGGGTCTGGACCGGTTGCACACAAAGCCCGTTCCCGAGCCGCTCGCCAATACGCCCGTGTCCAAACAGCAGTGAGGTAAAGCCAGGCGGTAACGGCGCTCCAATTCGGTCGGGCTTGGGGTTCCGCGTTTGGCGACACAGCTTCCCGCCGGGATGGACTACCGCCTTGCGGATCGAGCTGACATCCTGATTTCCAGACGACTTGTCCTTCGGTGCATGTCTGCTGCCATGCACGACCCGCGCATGATTTCGTCACGCAGCCTTTGCAGAATTCACGGAGCGCCCCCATGCCCGATACCTCCGTCCCTGGTCTGCCCCTCAGCCGTCGCGATGCTTTGATCTCGGCATCGGCATTTGCAGCAAGTTTCGCCTTTCATCTGGGTACCGCGCGTGCCGCGGAACCTGCGATCCACAACACTCCGGAAGGAGAACACACCATGAGCTTTGTCACCACCAAAGACGACGTGCGGATCTTCGTGAAGGACTGGGGCCCCAAGGACGCCCAGCCCATCGTTTTTCATCATGGCTGGCCGCTCAGCTCCGACGATTGGGATGCGCAGATGCTGTTCTTCCTGTCGAAGGGCTACCGCGTCGTCGCGCATGACAGGCGCGGTCACGGACGGTCGAGCCAAGTCGACGAGGGTCACGACATCGACCACTACGCGGCAGACGCCTTCGCCGTCGCCGAGGCGCTGGATCTGCGGAACGCAGTTCATATCGGTCATTCTACCGGCGGTGGCGAGGTGGCCCGCTATGTGGCCAAATTCGGCGAACCCGCGGGCCGCGTGGCCAAGGCGGTTCTCGTCGCCGCCATTCCGCCCCTGATGTTGAAGACCGACGACAACCCCGAAGGCACGCCGATGGAGGTCTTCGACGGCTTTCGGACGGCGCTGGCCGGCAACCGTGCACAGTTTTTCCGGGACGTTCCATCGGGCCCGTTCTACGGCTTCAACCGCGATGGCGCCACGGTCCATGAAGGTGTGGTCCAGAACTGGTGGCGGCAAGGCATGATGGGCAGCGCCAAGGCGCATTACGACGGCATCAAGGCCTTCTCGGAAACCGACCAGACCGAAGACCTCAAGGCGATCACCGTGCCGACGCTCGTACTCCACGGGGAGGACGACCAGATCGTGCCGATCGCCGCTTCCGCCTTGAAGGCCGTCAAGCTGCTGCCGAACGGCACGCTCAAGACCTATCCCGGCTTCTCTCACGGCATGCTGACGGTGAATGCCGGCGTGCTGAACGACGATCTGCTGAAGTTCGTCGCCGGCTGAGGTTCTTGTCTCGAGGGCGGGCGTCGCAGACCCGCCCTCAGCCTGCCCGGTGCGCCTTGAGCACCATGCTCTGGAACTGGATGACGCCGTTCTCGTGAACGCCGGAGAGACGGCCGCGGTCGTAGATGCCGGTTTCGAGGTTCTTCTGCACGGCCTTGCAGATGTCGATGTCCTCCCTGGCGACCATATAGGCCCAGTCGATCAGCGCGTCGCGTTCTTCCCGTTTCGCGGGGTCGAGGTCCTTCACGAAGTAGCGATAGGTCAGGCGCATGCTGCGCGGGCCCATGGGCTCGAGCTGGGCGACGTTCATGCCCCAGTTATACATGTTGAAGAAGAGACCGGGGAGCCGCCAGACCCAGAAGCCATCCGTCTTGCCGCCGTCGCGCGTATCCGCAGTGTGGCTTTGCAGCGTGTCGCCGACCGTATCGATCCGGTAGCTCGCCATGTCGATCGAGGCGTTGAGGCCCGGATGAATGGTCGGTATGTGCCAGGCCTCGGCATAGTTGTCGGCGTAGGTTTTCCAGTTTACTTCCGCCTCGATGGTGAATTCGCGCGCGAGCTGCAATTCCTCGATCGGATAGCGCAGCGCCGCCTTCGCGATGTCCTCGAGCCATTCTTCGATGGGAGCGGCGGGATCGATCGACACGAAGACGAGACCGCGCCAGACCGCGCAGCGAACGGGGAAGAGGCCGTATTCGTCCTTGTCGATCTCCATGCTCGGCGCGCCCTTGAGACGGCCTTCGAAATCGTAAAGCCAGCGATGATAGGGGCAGGAGATACGGTCCACATGCCCGGCGCATTCCTGCACCAGCGGTGAGGCGCGATGACGGCAGACATTGTGGAAGGCGCGGATGACGCCGTCCTTGCCCTTGATCGCGAAGACGGGATAGCCCGCCAATTCAGTGGAGACGTAGTCGCCCGCCGCCGCGAATTGCGCGGCGCGGCCGATCAACACCCAGTGCTTCGCCCAGATTTCGCGGCGCTCGATCTGCCAGGCGTCCTCACTCCAGTACCATTCGGCGGGCAGCGTTTCCGGGCTCGGCGCGGAAACGATCCTTGGCAGTTCGGACATGGGTGCCTCCCTCGGTCGGTTTTCCGGGCAAGGCTAACGGGGGCAGGCGGGGAACCATATGTCCCGTTTGGGACGGGGGTCAGGCCGCGCTGTCGGCGGCGGCGTCGTTCAATGTCTCGAAGAAAAGGGCAAGAAGCTCTGCCTGCGAGCGGACATCGAGCTTCACATAGATGCGCTTGATGTGGTTGCGGACCGTGCCCGGAGCGATGCCGAGCATGCGGCCGACCGCCTTGGGCGGCAGGCCCTTGAGCAGCAGGTTCGTCACTTCCTTTTCGCGCTCGCTCAGGCTTTCGCCGCCGAAGCGCTCATAGGCGGCAGAGAGAACGCGGTGCAGCCGGAGCGAATTGTCGTCGCTCGCGCCCCGGTCCGGCATTTGCGCGCGCAGATGCCGCGCCGCCGTTTCCACCGCCTCCAGCACGGCGGCGAGCCGGCGGAACTCGGCCGCGGTGAAGGCCGCAGCGGGTGCGAGACGCATCAGCGAGACATAGATCGCCGCGTCCGGCTCCACATGGAGCAGATAGCAGATTTCATCCACCATGCCGTAAGGCCGGTAGTAGGAGATGTAGTAATCGCTCTTGCGGAAGTCGGGCGGGAAGATTTCCTTCGGCGAGAGACAGACGCTTTGCTTGCCCGAAAGGAAACGGTCATAGGTCGGGTCGAGCAGATATTTGCCGTCGCTATAGCCGTGGTTCCATTCGTCGTGGCCGTCGAAGTCGATCACGATGGGCGGCGCTGCGCGGCGGTAGAGACCGGTATAGATGCGCGTTTCGGGGACGAGCGCGGTCAATCCATCGGCGAGCCTTGCGGCACTTTCTTCCATTCCGTTCGCGGCGAGACATGCGGCGAGGTTTCTGCTCCATGCCGCCACGCTGTCGAGCGGCAATGAACCGTTCTTGCTGTTTTTCTCGATCATTCCTCTCGCTCCGGCGTCCTCCCGGCGCCGTCATTCGGCCTGCCTTTACAAAAGTGTAGCACGCTTCGTCACCATGCCCAGCCTGCGGATTGCCGCCCTATAGCCTACCAAGGCCACAGAAGCCGCGCGGGGGATGGCGTATTCATGGGGCTTCGAAAGACCGCAGAAGCAGGGAGAGTGTCTTGAGCCTCGCCGAGCGCAAGATCAATCACGCAAGCGTCGAAGCCGCCGACCGGCGCTACAATATCCATCCCTTCACGGACCTTGCCGTGATGGAGGCCGCGGAGCGCACCGTGATCGCCTCCGCGAAGGGCAACTATGTCTATGGCGAGGACGGGCGTAAATTCCTCGACGGTCTCGGCGGCATGTGGTGCGTCAATATCGGCCATGGCCGAGACGAGATGGCCGAAGCGATCGCGGAGCAGGTCCGCCGCCTCGACTATTACTCGCCCTTCGACGATCTGACCTCCGCGCCGATGGCAACGCTCGCCGAAGAATTAGCACGGCGCGCGCCGGGTTCGCTCAATCGCGTGCTCTTCACGACGGGCGGTTCCACAGCGGCGGATTCCGCCATCCGCCTTATCCATCATTATTTCATCCGCAAGGGCGAGCCCACGCGCAAGCACGTCATTACGCGGGACAAGGCCTATCACGGCAGCACCTATCTCACGGCGTCGCTGAGCGACCGGGGCTACTCGACCGACTGGATGGCGGAAGGCGGCTTTATCCATCACCTGAGCGCGCCTGGTCTGTATCGCCGCCCTGAAGGCACGAGCGAGGCGGAGTTTCTCGACATTCTTGCCGGTGAGTTCGAAGCGAAGATTCTCGATCTCGGGGCGGAGAACGTCGCCTGTTTCATCGCCGAACCGATCCAGGGCTCCGGCGGCGTCATCGTCGCGCCTGAGGGCTATCTGAAGCGCATGCATGCGCTTTGCCGCAAATACGGTCTTCTCTACGTCTCGGATGAAGTGGTGACGGCGTTTGGCCGCCTCGGGCACATGTTTTCCTCCGAAGCGGAGTTCGGCATCGTCCCGGATATCATCACCTGCGCCAAGGGGCTCACCTCGGGCTATATCCCCGCCGGCGCGGTCATCATGTCCGATGAGATCTACGACGTGCTGAGCCGCCCCGGCACCTATTTCAATACCGGCTTCACCTATACGGGCCATGCGGTGGCCTGCGTCGCCGCGCTCAAGAATATAGAGATCATAGAGCGCGAACGGATCTGCGAGCGCGTGCGCGAGATCGGTCCCTATTTCGAGGAGCGGCTGGCCCCGCTTGCGGAGCTTCCGCTTGTCGGCGATGTGCGCGGCCGCCGCTTCATGATGTGCATCGAATATGTGGCGGACAAGGAGCGGAAGGAACTCTTCGGAGACGATATCCGGATCGGCAAGCGCATCTGGCGGCATTGCCAGAAGCGGGGGCTTCTGGTGCGGCCGCTTGCCCATCTCAATGTGCTATCGCCCCCGCTGACGCTGGAGCGTGACGAAATCGACTTCGTGGCGGGCGTCTTGCACGACGCCATTCTCGATACCGCCGACGAGCTTGCCAGGGAAGGCATCAGCTTCGGTTAGCCGGTTTGTCCTATCTAGGCCATATCCCGCTTGCGCGGATGCGGCCTAGCCTTTGAGAGTGCCGCCATGGGAAGGCGGATCGTTTGGGGGCCGGCTCTTTCGGGAGCGGGCCGGGAAGAAGGGGGAATAGATGTCTCGACGCCACAAGCCGTTTCGTGCGCCGCGCAGGCCCAAAGCCTTTGCAGCCGGTATGGCGGCGCTTCTCGCAGTCTCGGTTCCGGGATCCGCGGAAGCGATGCAGTTCAAATATGGCCGGGCGGATATTTCCCTCGATACGACCATCTCGGCAGGCGTGTCGGTTCGCACGTCGGGGCGGGATTGCGCCTTCATCAGCGCCGCGAACCCGCAGGGCTGCGCCAATGACGGGCTGACCGACAATTACGACGACGGCAACCTCAACTACGACCGCTGGGACATCTTCTCCGCACCGGTCTCGGGTATCTCCGAGCTTGAGGTCAAGATGGAGAACATGGGCGCCTTCATTCGCGGCTCCTATTTCTTCGACCCCGTCAACATGGACCGGGACTCGACCCGTCGCACCGATCTGACCGACGCAGCGGTGAGCCGCCTCGGCCGCCGCGCGCGCCTGCTCGATGCCTATGTCTATGGCGATATTCCGGTGGGCGACATGCCGGTCAATCTTCGCCTCGGCAACCAGGTGATCAACTGGGGCGAGAGCATCTTCTATGCAGGCGGTATCGCGCAGACCAATTCCTTCGACATGACGAAGCTGCGCGGCGCAGGCGCCGAGATCAAGGAAGCCTATCTCCCGGCACCCATGGCTCTCGCCCAGTTCTCGCCGATCGCCAATCTCGACATCTCCGCCTATTACCAGTTCCGCTGGAACGAGACGGAGCTCGATCCTGTCGGCACGTTCCATTCGCTTGAAGATGCGGTGGGTCCAGGCGCGGTGGGTATTTTCTACGGCCCCGGTCTTGGCGGGTTCGGCGATCCGGCTGCATCGGGCGTCGATGTGCAAACGCAATTCCTTCTCGGAACGGGCATTCCGCTGATCGACGACCGTGAGCCATCGCATGGCGGGCAGTGGGGGGTCAGCGGACGCTATTTCGCCGAGGCGCTGCAGACCGAGTTCGGCCTTTACTATATGCGCTATCACCAGAAGGTGCCGGTTGTCGGTGCGCAGGCGGCCTGCGATCCCGTGTTCTTCTGCTATGCGGTTGCCTATTACCGCAACTATGTGCCCGATCAGGATCTCGTCGGCGCGACAGCGAGCTTCGTCTGGCAGGACATTTCCTTCGGCATCGATCTCAACTACCAGCCCGATTATCCGGTGCCGCTCGCCGATCCGTTCACCGCGGCAGCTACGACGGCCTTCCTTGAAGACCCGGTGGGCTTTACCGGCACGGCCGACGAAGCGGGTTTCATCCGTGAGAACCGGACGCAGACCATTCTGAATGCGATCTATTCCGCGGGACCGGCGGCGCCCGTCCTCGGCACGGCGATCACCGCGCTCGGCATGGACGATCTGACGATCATTGCGGAAGGCACCTGGACGCATTTCGACAGCAAGCCTGTGAATACATTCGGTGCGCGAAATGCGGTCGGCTACATCCTCGATGTGACCGGCAGCTATCAGGGTATTTTCGGTACGCCCTGGGTGCTCTATCCCGGTATCGCCTTCCGGCATGACGTGAACGGCACGGCGCTCGACTATGCGCTCACCGATACGCATATCGACGGGCGCAAGCAGATCACGCTCCGGCTCACGGCGGACTATCAATCCGCCTGGAGCCTCGGCCTTGCCTATACCAACAATTTCGGTGGCGGCATGACGAACTTCGCGCAGGACCGCGATTTCGCGTCCTTTACTGTGTCCTACGCCTTCTAGGCGGCTTGTGAAGTAACGGAAGGCGAAAGGAACATGAATATGTCGATCAAGGTTTCCGCAACTGTTGCTCTCCTCGCTTGCAGCATCGTTGCAGCCCCGGCTCTCGCAGAGGACGCCGCCGATCTCGGCTCACGGCTCACGCCCATCGGCGCGGAAGCGGCGGGCAATGCAGACGGGACGATCCCCGCATGGATGGGCGGCATCACCGCACCGGTCGCGGGCTATGTGCAGGGCGCCGACTATGTCGATCCTCACGCGGGCGATGCAAAGCGCTTCTCTATCACGCGGGACAATCTCGACAGTCACCGCGACAAGCTGACGGAAGGGCAGGTCGCGCTTCTCAACCGCCATGAGGGGTACCGGATGGATGTCTATCCAACCCGGCGGAGCTGCGCCTTCCCGGCGCGCGTCTATGAGAAGACTGCCGAGAATGCCGGCAGGGCGAGGGTCGAGGAAGGAACGAACGATCTCGTCGATGCGGTTCCGGGCGGGTTTCCCTTCCCCTTGCCGAAGTCGGGTGCCGAGGTGATGTGGAACCATCGCATGGCCTTCGAGGGCGTGGCGCGCAGCGTGCTCGGTACGACGGCGGTGGTCGCCGCCGATGGCAGTTTCGTTCCGCTCAAATGGGACGAGATCAGGCTTTCGAATTACTACAATCCAGAGCGAACCGAGTTCTCGCAGCTCGGCAATGTGCAGCTCAAATATCTGAGTTCCTATATTGCGCCCGCGCGTGTTGCCGGCGAAATGTATCTCGTGCATGAGACGTTGAACGGCGAGCGCAATGCCTGGTTCTACAGCCCGGGTCTGCGCCGTGTGCGCCGCGCACCGACACTTTCTTACGACAATCCGGTTTCGGGCTATGAAGGCCTCGGCACGGCCGACCAGCTTTACATGTATAACGGCCGTCTCGACCGCTACGACTGGACGCTTGTCGGGAAGAAGGAAATCTATATTCCCTACAATAATTACGAGTTCGCTCATTCAAAGCACAGCGTCGCCGATCTGGCGGGGCCGTCCTATCCGAGCCGCGATGCGATGCGCTACGAGCTTCACCGCGTCTGGGTGGTGGAGGCGAATGTGAAGCCGGGCATCCGCCATCTTCTCGCAAAGCGCGTCTTTTATGTCGACGAGGATAGCTGGCGCGTCGTGGCGGCGGATATGTATGACGGCCGTGGCAATCTGTGGCGTTATCAGGAAGAGACGACCGTCAACGCCTATGATGTGCCCACCTGCTTCGGCTTCGGCCAGGCGCTTTACGACCTGCAGGTCGGCCGCTACATCCTTGATCTCGTTTTCAACGACGATCGCCGCCCGAACTTCCACGCCGCCGCCGAAGTGACGGATGCGATGTTCGAGGTGGGCTCGCTGCGAAAGCTCGGAACGCGCTAGAGCTATCCCGGGGGCCGGGGGCCAGGCAAAGCCTGGGCGGAGACGGAATGTCTCCGCCCTTTCTGTTGAAGGGACGGGGGCAAACGGGGTAAGGCCAATGGGGATGCACAGGGGAGCGGGCGGCATGGCGCAGGGGTGGTGGAGCGGATTGGACAGGGCGGGGCTTCCGGCGCTCTTTCTCGTCGCGCTCTGCGGGGCCTATGGCGCGATTATCGTTTCCATCCTGCCGAGCCTGGTCGGGGCATGGATCTCCGATGCGGGGCTCAGCGAGCAGGCGGCGGGGGAGGTTGCGGCGGCAAATGTTCTCGGCGCGACGCTCGGCCTTGGCGCCGCGCTTTTTCTCGTGTCGCGCTGGCCGCTGCCGCGCATCGGACAGCTCGGCCTCCTGCTTGCGATGACAGGCGACGCGCTTTCCATCTGGGCGGACGGGTTCATCGAGCTTTGCATCCTGCGCGGGCTCTCGGGGCTCGGCGTCGGCCTTCTCACCGGCGCGATTGCCAACTGGATCGGAAGGCACGATCAGGCGGCACGCGGTTTCGGCATGTATACCATGCTGCAATTCGTGCTGGCGGCCGGCTATATCGCCGCCGTGCCGGCGCTTGCGGCATATGCCAAGGGCGCGAGCGTCTATCTCTGCCTGCTCGTTCTGGCACTCATTTCCTTTCTGCTTGTGCCGCTTCTCAATCTGAATGGCGGCGATGTGCCCTTGCGGGAAGCATCGCCGGCGCTGCGCGATACGGCATCGGAAAGCGGTCCGATACTCAAGCTGCTCGCCGTTCTCGCCTTCGGTTTCTTCAGCGTCGCCGCCGTCGGCCTCTGGAGCTATATGCTGCGATATGGCGAGCTGATCGGCATCGAGGCTGGCGAAGTCGCGCATATTCTTGCGCTCTCCGCGCTGTGCGGCATTCCAGGCACGATCCTTGTCGTGGTGCTTGGTGCGCGTTTCGGACGAACGGTGCCGCTCATGCTTGCGCTTGCGGTCTATACCGCGCCCGTCATCGTCTTCGGGCTTTCGGAGGTAACGGCGAGCATATTCATCGGCGCGATGGTGGTGCAGAGCATCGCCTGGGCCGTGGTCGCGCCTTATTTCCAGGCGGTCCAGGCCGCGCTCGACCGCAGCGGGCGGCTCGCCGTCTGGGGCGTGATCGTCGTGTCGGTCGGCGCGGGGCTCGGCCCGGCGCTGGTCGGCTTCCTGATCGACGGCGACTCCTACGTCATTGCATTTGCTGTCGCGCTTGGCGTGCTCGTCCTTGCAGCGCTTGCCGGGGTCATTCCCGCGCTCGCCGCGGACCGCAAGGAGACGTAGCGCTCAGGCGGCGGTGTGACGGAAGTCCGGGAACGCATCGCCCTTATAAAGCGGTTCGGCGATGCGCTCATAGGCATGGGCCAGCGCGAAGACCGTATCGTCATCGTAGCGGTTGCCGATGATCTGGATCGATGTCGGCACATTCGTCGACGCGCGGCCCGTCTGTGCCACGACGATCGGGTGCAGATAGAGCAGGTTGAAGGGGTGGGTGAGGCACCAGCCGATCGTGGGGTCGACGGTGACATTGTTGATGACGAGCGTGTCCTTCGCGTGGTTCGTCCCGGCCGGGATCGAGGGAAGGCCGGTCGTCGGCGTGACGAGCGCATCGAAACCGGCGCTGAAGATCGCATGGATGCCGGTGTTGAGTTCGGCGACCAGCAGGGCAGCGGTTTCCTGCGAGCTCGCGGGCAGCGAATGCGCCTTCCGGTAGAAGTTGTGGTACTGGTCGGAAAGCTCGGCCGGATCCGTCATCATTTCCTGAATCTGGTCGAGGAAATTGCGCCAGAAGCCGTTGAACAGCGTGCCGTACATGGCTTCCTGAATCTTTTCGGCCGTCCAGTCCAGCTTCACTTCCTCGACCGTTGCGCCAAGCGCTTCGAAACGGGCGAGGGCGCGTTCCGTGTTCGCGCGCACTTCCGGATCGATCTGCGCAAAGCCGAGATCCGGGCTGTAGGCGATCCGCATGCCGGAGACGGCGGGAAGCGGCGTGGGCAGGGCGTGCTTCGGCAGAGCCGTGTGGTCGCAGGAGGCGGGACCGTTGCCGAGGTCGTACATCAGCGAAAGGTCGGCCATGCTGCGCGCCATCGGCCCATAGACGGAATTCGGCACCAACGTCCAGGGTGCGATGCTCGGAAAGCGGCCGAAGGGTGCCTTGAAGCCATAGACGCCGTTGACGCTTGCGGGCAGGCGGATCGAGCCGCCGGAATCGCTGCCCGTCGCGAGCGTCGTCGTACCTGCGGCAAGCGCAGCACCCGAGCCGCCGGAAGAACCCGACGGCGTATAGGCGAGATTCCAGGGGTTGCGCGTTATGCCCCAATGCGGCGAGGTGGTGACAGTGCTGATGCAGAATTCCGGCACGGTGGTCTTGGCGTGGACGATCGCGCCCGCGTCGAGATAGCGCTGCACCATGGGGTGCGATGACGGCGCGACATAATCGAGGAAGAGTTTCGAGCCCGAGGCCGTCACCTTGCCTGCGACATCCGTATCGTCTTTCACGGCGAGGGTGACGCCTTCGAGCGGGCGCGCCTCGCCGCTTGCATAGCGCCGCTCGGCCTTCTTCGCCGCCACCCGTGCTTCATCGTAGAATTTCCAGGCAAAGGCATTGATCTTCGGTTCGACCGTTTCCGCCCGCGCGAGCTGCGCTTCCAGCACCTCGACAGGCGAGAGCTGCTTCGAGCGATAGAGCCGAAGCTGCGTCGTGGCGGGCATATAGGCGAGGTCGAGCTTGTCGGTCATCCGGAGTCCCTTCTGTGCGTTTTGCATAGTAAGCGGTCCGGCGGCCAGGGGCGCCATATCCTTGTTGGGCCAGCGTGTCAGGGGCGGACGATCGCCTTGATTTCTGTGAATTCCTCGATGCCGAAAACCCCGCCCTCGCGACCGTTGCCGGATTGACGGTAGCCGCCAAAGGGTGTTTCGGCACCGGGAACTGACATATTGATATGGACCTGACCGGCGCGAAGGCGCCGCGCCACGGAGAGCGCGTGGGCCTCGTTTTGCGAGAAGACATAGGCGGCAAGGCCGTAAGGCGTGTCGTTCGCCATGGCGATGGCTTGCTCTTCGTCCTCATAGGAGAGGATGACGAGCACGGGGCCGAATATTTCCTCTCGTGCGATGGTCATTTCGGGCTTCACCTGGGCGAAGACGGTGGGACGCACGAAATAGCCCGGCGCGAGACCGGCAACGGGGTCCGGCCCGCCCGCGGCGAGGACCGCGCCTTCCTGCTGGCCGACGCGGATATAGTTGAGCACGCGCTCGTAATGCGCGCGGGAAACGAGGGGGCCGATATCCGTGTGCTCATCCTGAGGGTCTCCGACGCGGAGGGCATTCGCAATGGCGGCGGCCGTGTTTGCGATGTCGTCATGCCGCTCTGCGGGCACGATGAGCCGTGTCGGCGCATTGCAGGACTGGCCGCTGTTTTCCATGCAGGCGCGGACGGATTGTTCGATGGCGGTATTGAAATCCGCATCGCGCAGCAGGATGTTCGGCGACTTGCCACCCAGTTCCTGCGTCACGCGCTTCACGGTGGGTGCGGCGTTGATGGCCACCTGCACGCCCGCCGCGGTCGATCCGGTGAAGGACACCATGTCGACAAGGGGATGCATGGAGAGCGCCGTGCCGACCTCCCGTCCATCGCCATGCACCAGATTAAAGGCGCCGGCAGGTACGCCCGCTTCGACCAGCACCTCGGCGAAAAGAGTGGCCGACATGGGCGTGAGTTCGCTCGGCTTCAGGACCATGGTGCAGCCTGTGGCCAGCGCGGGCGCAACCTTGCCGGCGATCTGGTTGAGCGGCCAGTTCCAGGGCGTGATGAGAGCGCAGACGCCGACCGGTTCGCGCCGGAGGATGACATGGCCCGCGCCGGGGCGTTCGATGTCGAAGGTTTCGAAGGCCTTGAGAGTGGCGCGGATATAGTCGGCGCCCGCGGCCGCTTGCGCCTCGTGCGAAAGCCTTGAGGGCGCGCCCATTTCCTCGGTCATGGCGGCGGCAAATTCATCGTAGCGGCGCTCATAGATGTCGAGGATGCGCCTCAGAAGCTCAAGCCGGTCTTCCTTGCTCGTGGCTGCGAAAGCGGGGAAAGCGGCGTGGGCCGCGCGGATGGCTGCATCGGCGTCCGCTGCCGTCCCCATGGCGACGCTGCCGTAGATTTCGTCATTCGCCGGATTGCGAAGGTCGCGCCTCTCGCGAGAAGAGGGGGTCGCCCATTGGCCGCCAATCAGAAACCTGTCGAAATTCTTCATCGCCGATAGCTCCCTTGTGGAGCGTCGAGACTAGCAGCCGGGGCCGCGGCGCGGCCATGCTCTCGATGGGCCAGTGCTCAGCGGGGCGCGAGGCCCTGCACGAGCAGGGCGATATATTCATCGGCAAGCTTCACGCCCGGCAGGCTTGCCTCGCCGGGCGGCCACTGTCCGATGGAGTTGAGCGCGCCCGCAAGCGCGAAGGCGGTGACTTTCGGGTCGGACGAGGCGATGGAGCCGTCCTCGATGCCGGCGGACACGAGCGCCCGGATCTGCCGGTCGATCACGCCCTTGATGCGGCGGACCTTCTTCCGGCTCTGCCCGGAAAGTTCGGTATCGCTGATCCGCACGGCGCAACGTCCGAAATCGGAATCGATCACGGCCGCATAGCGCCGGAGATAGGCGACGAGGCGCTCCATGCCGCTGGCCCGCGCATCGTCCGCGAAGTCCGCGGCGGCATCGAGCCGGTCGAGGCCGTGCTGGATGCAGGCGAAGAGCATCGCCTCCTTGTTCTTGAAATAATAATAGAGCGTCGGCTTCGTGACGTTGAGCACGCGCGCCACCTCGTCGAGCGAGGCGCGGTGATAGCCCCATTCCGAAAACACATGGGCCGCGGCTGCAAGCACTGCCTCGCGTTTCAGGGCGCGTTCCTGCTTGCGTTCCGCTTCTTTCTTCCAGGGGGAGTCGATTGCCGTACGTGCCATTGGGACTCCGGATTCGAAGGATGTGCAGAGAATAGGCGAAGGCCGGGATTTGACAACATACCAACAAGAAAATAAGTTACTCAAAAGTAGAAAAGGCGCCGGGCGAGGCGCCATGTCTTGCAGGGAGGAGCAGGCATGTATCTCACGCAAGCGCTTCACCGCGCGGTTGCGCTGACGCCGGGCAAGACCGCGACGATCAGCGGTGCCCGTAGGACGACATGGCAGGAATTTCGCGACCGCGTTGCCCGGCTGGCGGGCGCGCTGAAATCGCTCGGCGTCGAACGCGGCGACCGAATCGCCATCCTGTCGATGAATTCCGACCGCTATCTCGAAACCTGCTTTGCCGCCTGGTGGGCGGATGCCGTCATCGTGCCGATGAACACGCGCTGGTCGGTGGCCGAGCATGTCTATTCGATCGAGGATGCCGGCGCATCGCTGCTTCTCGTGGACGACACCTTCGCGGAGACGGGCCTAGCCGTGCGGGACGCCTGTCCGCAAATCCGGCACACGATCCATATGGGCGATGGCGCGGCGCCCATCGGCACGAAGTCTTATGAGGAGCTCATTGCGTCTGCCAGGACGGTGGAAGATGCGCGCCGCGGCGGCGAGGAGCTTGCAGGCATCTTCTACACGGGCGGGACGACCGGTTTTCCCAAGGGGGTGATGCTCTCCCATCAGGCGCTCTGGACGAGCGCGCTGTCGATCGGGGCCGGGACGGAGGGTTTCAATCCCGAGATGCGCTATCTCCATGCGGCGCCGATGTTCCATCTCGCGGATTTCGCGATGTCGAATGCGACGTCGCTCTTCGGCGGCTCTCACGTCTTCATGCCGGGGTTCGAACCCGTCTCGTTCCTCAAGCTGATGGAGGAGCACAAGGCGAGCTACACGCTGCTCGTGCCGACCATGATCCGGCTGCTGCTCGACTGCCCGGCTTTCGACAAGCACGATCTCTCTTCCTGGAAAGGCATGCTCTACGGCGCCTCGCCCATGGCGGAGGCGATGTTGCGCGAGGCGCTGACGAAGCTGCCGCATGTCGCCTTCACGCAAGGCTATGGCCAGACGGAGCTTGCGCCCATCGCGACGCTGCTCGGGCCCGAGCATCACGTGCTCGATGGGGCGCATCCGCATCGTCTGCGCTCGGCCGGGCAGTCCGGTCTCTGCGTCGAGGTCCGCATTCTCGACGCCGATGGCAAGGAGCTGCCGCGGGGCGAGGTGGGCGAGGTCGCGGTGCGCGGGCCGAACACCATGCTCGGCTACTGGAACAAGCCGGAGCAGACGGCGGCCACGCTTGTCGATGGCTGGGTGATGACGGGCGACGGCGGCTATATGGACGAGGACGGCTTTCTCTACATCGTCGACCGCATCAAGGACATGATCGTTTCGGGCGGCGAGAACGTGTTCTCGGCGGAGGTCGAGAACGCGATCATGCAGCTCGACGGCGTGGCCGAATGCGCGGTGATCGGCGTGCCGGACCCGAAATGGGGCGAGCGCGTGCATGCGGTTGTCGTGCCGAAGGCAGGTGTCTCGCTCAATGCGGAGGACGTCGCGCCGCACTGCCGGGCGCTCATCGCCGGATACAAATGTCCGCGCAGTGTCGATATCCGCATGGAGCCGCTGCCGAAATCGGCCGCGGGCAAGATCCTCAAAACCGAATTGCGCCGTCCCTATTGGGAAAACCAGGCACGCAATGTCAGCTAGAAAGGAATGAACGTGATGGGCAATCGAGTGGTTGTCGCGGGCGTCGGCATGCTTCCCTTCGTGAAGCCGGGAGCGAGCGCCTCATATGACGAGATGGGGGCGGATGCCGTGCGCCTCGCGCTGGCGGATGCGGGGCTCGACTATGGCAAGGTGCAGCAGGCCTATGCGGGCTGGGTCTATGGCGACTCGACCGCGGGTCAGGCCGCGCTCTACAAGGTCGGGCTGAGCGGCATTCCCGTCGTCAACGTCAACAATAACTGTTCCACAGGCTCCTCCGCGTTGTTCCTCGCGCGGCAGGCGGTGGAGGCAGGTGTCGTCGATTGCGCGTTGGCGTTCGGCTTCGAGCAGATGGTGCCGGGCGCGCTCGGTACGATGTTCAACGACCGCCCGAACCCGCTCGGCGAATTCCTGCAGGTTGCCGACGACAGTTTTCAGGGCGCGGGCGAAGTGCCGATGGCGCTGCGCCTCTTCGGCGGCGCGGGCTATGAGTATCAGCAGATATTCGGCGCGAAGACCGAAACCTTCGCCAAGGTGCGCGAGAAGGCGAGCCGGCACGCCGAACACAATGAGCGGGCGATCTTTCGCGCGCCGGTGAGCGTGGACGAGGTGATGCAGTCGCCGAAAATGTTCCTGAACCTCACCAGGCTCCAGTGCTGCCCGCCGAGCTGCGGCGCGGCGGCGGCGGTTCTCTGCACGGAGGAATTCGCGAGAAAGCACGGGCTCGATGCGAGCATCGTCATTTCCGGCCAAGCCATGACGACGGACTTCCCTTCGACCTTTGCCGAGAAGAGCCTCATCAAGGTCGTCGGTTCCGACATGACGAAGGAAGCGGCGCGCCGCGTCTACGAGCAGGCGGGGATCGGCCCGGAGGATGTGGATGTGGTGGAGCTCCATGACTGCTTCACCACCAATGAAGTCATCACCTATGAGGGGCTCGGCCTCTGCCCCGAGGGCGGTGCGGAGAAATTCGTCTGGGATGGCGACAATACCTATGGCGGCAAGGTCGTGACCAATCCTTCCGGCGGGCTGCTCTCGAAGGGCCATCCGCTCGGCGCGACGGGGCTTGGCCAATGCGCGGAGCTCACATGGCAGCTCCGCGGACAGGCCGGTCTTCGGCAGGTCGAGGGCGCGCGCGTCGCGCTTCAGCACAATCTGGGTCTTGGCGGCGCCTGCGTCGTCACGCTTTACGAACGCGTGGGATAATCAATGATCGACCGTTCCTTCATCGGACATGAATTTGCGCCCGTGACGGCCGAAGTGGAGAAGGGGCGTCTGCGCTTCTTCGCCAAGGCGACGGGCAATGCCGACCCCGTCTATTCGGACGAGGCGGCAGCGGCGGCGGCGGGATATCCCTCCCTTCCTGCGCCGCCCACCTTTCTCTTCTGCCTCGAGATGGACCGGGACGATCCGATGGATTTTCTCGATCTTCTGAAAGTCGATCTCGGCCGCGTGCTGCATGGCGAGCAGAGTTTCACCTATCGCGCGCCTGTCTGCGCGGGTGACCGGATCACCTTTCGCTCGCGCATCACGGACATCTACGACAAGAAGAACGGCGCGCTGGAATTCATCGTGATGGATACGGAATGCCGAAACGAGAAGGGCGAGCATGTTGCCGATATGCGCCGCTCCATCGTGGTGCGGAACGGGTGAGGACAGGAACATGACCGATATTGCAACAGCGGCACCCGGCACGGAGATCGGCCGCATCACCGCCGACCGGATCACGCGGCATATGCTCGCGCTTTATTGCGGGGCCTCCGGCGATCACAACCCCATCCATGTGGATATCGATTTCGCCAAGGCGGCCGGCATGCCCGATGTCTTCGCGCATGGCATGCTTTCCATGGCCTTTCTCGGACGGCTGGTGACGAAGCTTGCGCCGCAAACCGCCCTGCGCGGTTTCGGGGCGCGCTTCACCTCGATCACTCAGCTCGGTTCCGAGATCACCTGTGTCGCGAAGCTCGTCGAGCGTTTCGAGGAGGCAGGGGAGAAGCGGGCGAGGCTCGAACTCGTCGCCATGGATCAAAAAGGCGATGTGAAGCTCATGGGCGATGCCGTCGTCGCGCTCGCATAACGAAGGAATATCCAAAGTGTCGAAACTCGAAGGAAAAGTGGCCCTGATCTCGGGGTCGGGCCGCGGCATCGGCCGCGCGCTGGCGCTGAAGCTCGCCTCGGAAGGCGCGCGCATCGTCGTGAACGATATGGACAAGGAGCCGGCGGCGGAGACGGTCGAAGATATCCGCAAGCTTGGCGGCGAGGCCGTCGCCTGCGTGGGCAGCGTGACGGAACCGGATTTCGGCGACCGCTTTGTCAAGACGGCGCTCGATACATGGAACGGCCTCGACATCATCGTCAACAATGCCGGTTATACCTGGGACAATGTCATCCAGAAAATGACGGATGAGCAGTTCCAGGCCATGCTTGATGTGCATCTCGCAGCGCCGTTCCGGATTCTCCGCGCGGCGGCCGAGCCGATCCGCGTCTTCTCGAAGAAGGAAGCGGGCGAGGGGCGCGAGGTCTTCCGCAAGATCGTGAACATCTCTTCCGTTGCAGGCCTTGGCGGCAATACGGGGCAGGTGAGCTATTCCTCCGCCAAGGCGGGCCTTGTCGGCATGACGAAGACGCTGTCGAAGGAGTGGGGCCGCTACAAGGTGAATGTGAACTGCGTCGCCTTCGGCTTCATCAAGACGCGCCTCACCCAGCCGCTGACGGGCGAGGGCGCCAGCATCGATGTGGAAGGACGCAAGATCGCAGTGGGCGTGCAGCCCGCTTTCATCGATGCGATGGAAAAGCAGATGATTCCGATCGGACGCGCCGGCACGCCGGAAGAAGCGGCGGACGGCGTCTATCTTTTCTGCACGCCGGAATCGAACTATATCAGCGGCCAGGTCGTGATCGTCGGCGGCGGCGTCTCGCTCTGAGCGCGCAAGGCCCGGTCTCGTCCGGTCATTCGGCCCGGCGGAAGGCAGAGATGTCGCCGCCGGGCCTTTTTTGTCGGGCTTAGCGGCGCTTCCGTGTCCGCTAAAATTGTATACAAAATAGTATACCAAAATTATCTTTTGCGTTAGTCTCCCCGTCCATCGCGCCGGTCAGGCGCGGGGTGAAAATCGGGAGGAGACATGATCTCTTTATCGACAATCCGCCGCTCCGCGGCGGTAACGGCACTGTGCTGCCTGATTGCCGGCGCACCGGCAGAGGCAAGCCCGTTCAGCAGCATCATCGTTACCGGCGACAGCTGGGTGGACGATGGCATGCAGAGCGAAGCGCTGAAGCGCGGCTATGAAGTCTGGCAGATCAATCCGGCGCAATTGACGGTGGCGCGTCCGAACGGACGCTTTTCGAACGGGCCTGCCGCGCCGGAATATCTTGCGGCCATGCTCGGCATGTCCGGGCATCCGGAGAATTATGCGATCGGGGGTGCCGCCTCCGGCAGCAATTTCGAGCCTTTCCGCTTTCCGTTCGAAATGCAGAACCGGCCGGGCCGGAACTGGAACGGCGTGGACAGCCAGCTCACCTTCCTGCTCAACGAGAAGGGCGGGGTGCTCGATCCGAATGCGCTCTATTTCCTGAGCATCGGCGGCAATGATTTCCTCGAGGCGCTGCCGCTCGGCTGGACGCCAAACGCCGCAACCACCCACGCGAATATCGTGGACGGGCTCTCGCGCATGGCGAATGCCGGAGCGCGGCACTTCATGGTGATCAATTATCGCGGTCCCGCCGACAACAATATCAACGTCACCATCACCGGCGCCTATATCGAGGCGAAGCAGACGCTCGGTATCGACATCATCTATATCGATTCCGCCTCACTCATCCGCCATTTCGCGGACAACCCGGCGCTTTTTGGCTTCGACCCGAACACGCCGCTCACGCCCTGCATCTCGGGCACGGGCGTCAATGTGGTCAATAACTGCACGCCGGAACAGGAAGCCGAACGCATCATGTGGGATCTCGTGCATCCGTCCACGCGGACGCATGAACTCATTGCGCTTGCCGCCTATTCGCAGCTCACCTCGCCGCAGGTGCATGCAGTGCTGGGTGACGGCACGCTTGTCAATTTCGGCCGCACGCAGCGGCGCGCCCTTTCGGGTTTCGGCGCGGGCCGGGGGCAAGGCGGCGCCGTGCCGCTGCGCGTCGCGAGTGCCGCGGGCGCCAGCGATGCCACGACCTATAATTTCGAGAATGCCTGGGGCAGGGGACATATTTTCCTGCAGGCCGAGCGGCTGCTCGCGGACCGTACGGCCACGAGCCTCGATCCCGCGGTGAAAGCGCAGGCGACGTCGGAGACGATCGGTTTCCGCTTTTCTCCGTCGCCCGTCTGGTCGGTGGGGGCGGCGGCGACATTGCTGCATGGCCGCTCCAGCGTGACGGGTGGCACCAGTTCCGACTCCACGCATATCGTGCTGACGGCGCTTGGCGGCTGGTCTCCGGACTACCGCTTTGCTGGTGGCCGTCCTTTCGCCGATCTCGCGCTTTCGGCGGGCTATGCCGATCTCGACAGCCGCCGCAATCCCGGGATCGCCGGGAGCGTGGCTGCGGGCTCGACATCCGCGCGCCAGCTCGGCGCGTCGCTCGTCATGGGGCATGACATAGGTGCGGGCGGCGCCACGCTGACGCCGCGCATCGGGCTTCATGCGGCCCGTATCGAGGTGGACGGGTTTTCGGAAACCGGCGCCCCGGCGGGCTTCAACCTTCTCGTGGGTAAACAGACCATCGAGAGCCTCACGGGGGAGATCGGGGTCGATCTCAGGATGCCGTTTCCGACGAGCTGGGCGACGCTCACGCCAAGCGTGTCGGCGGGATGGAACCATGAGTTCGCCGACAGGTCGCGCAGCATCACCGTGGCGCCGACCTCGCAGCCCTTGCTGAGCTTCAGCGGCGCTACGGCAGCGGGCGACGACAATTACGGCGAAGTCGCCATCGGGCTCGAAGCCGCTCTCAAGGACAATCTGCGGTTCTCCTTCGGTTATTCGCGTTCCTTCGCGCGCGACGACTGGGAGACGGAGGCCTTCGGCATCGGCCTGTCCTTCCCGCTGTGACGGAGCCGGCCCCGCGGTCTCCGGATCGCGGGGCTTGACCGGCGAATGATTGTAGACAATATTGTAAACACATGTTGCGTTACGCAACGAAAGCGGGGAATTCCCGCAGGCCTATGGGAGGCGTCCGGCAAGCCATCGCTCCATCGAGGGGCAGGCGCCGCAAGCGACATTCGGGAGGCGCGGGCCGCCGACGCAGGCACCGGCCGATATGCCAGGCTGACGGCGCATGCCGGGCCGGCTATGCAGGGGGGAGTAGAGTGAAAGGACGGGCTGGATTGTCAGCCGCGGCTCTTGCCGTGGCCATGTGCTGCGGCGCGGAAGCGTATGCGGTGGATTTCGTATTCGGTGAACTCAAGGGCAGTTTCGACACGACCATCTCGACCGGTGTGCAGATGCGCGTCGAAAGCCGCGATTGCCGCCTGATCGGCACGACCAATGGCGGCTGCAACCCGACGGGCACCAACAAGGATGACGGGAACCTGAATTTCGACAAATGGGACCTGACATCGGCGGCCGCCACCGCAAGCCACGAACTCTCGCTCGAATGGCGGAACTTCGGTGCCTTTGCGCGGGCGACCTATTTCTACGACGCGATCAACAACAACGCGGAGTCAACGCGCCGCACCGATCTCTCCAAGGAGGCGCGCGAGCAGGCCGGGCGCGGCATCGATCTTCTCGATGCCTATGTCTATGGCATGTTCGACATTGGCGGCGTGCTGACCGACCTGCGGTTCGGCAATCAGGCGATCAACTGGGGCGAATCCCTTTTCACGCCTGGCGGCATCAATGCCTCCAATCCGGTGGACGTTTCGAAAGTGCATCAGGCGGGATCGGAGTTGAAGCTCGCCACGCTGCCGACGCCGACCGCGCGCGTTGCCGCGATGCTGCCCTACGGGTTCAGCGTCGAGGCCTATTACCAGTTCGACTGGAAGAAGACGGAGCTCGACCCCGTCGGCACTTATTTCTCGCAGGGCGACCTGACGGGCAAGGGATCGCAGGGCTTTTTCTTCGGTGCGGACCCCGGTGCGATCGGCAATGCCGCCTTCGCCAACTATATGCCGAAGATCGCGGGCATCACCCCGTCCGATTCCGGCCAATGGGGCACGGCGCTGCGCTACTTCGCCGAAGACATCAATGCCGAGTTCGGCCTCTACTATCTTCGCTATCACGCAAAGACGCCTATTCTCGGCGTGAGGGCGCAGCGCATTCCGATGGCGCCTTTCACGCGGCCTGTCGCCTATTTCGAGGAATACACGTCCGACATCGAACTCTATGGCGCGAGCTTCAACACGCAGCTCTTCGGCTCTTCGATCGGCGGCGAGATTTCCTACCAGCCGGATCATCCGGCGCCGCTCGAATTCGCGACGACCATCGCCAATGCGCGGGCTGGTGCAGCGACCGGGCCGATAGGCGGCTTCTATTCGAGCTCGGGCGTCGTCCGGGTCGAGAAGCTGCAGGCGGCGCTTGTCAGCATTTCGTCCTTCGGACCGAGCGACGGCTTCGTCGGCCGCGGCATATCGGCGATCGGGGCCACCACGGGTTCGCTCGCAACCGAAGTCGTGGCGACGCATTACCCCGATCTCGATCCAAACATCCGCTATGCGGTGCCGGACGGCCAGACCGATCCGACCAGCACGGCCTGGGGCTACCGGCTTTCTGCGAGCGTCACCTATCCCGCCGCCTTCGGCTCCGGCATCACGCTCGTCCCGAGCGTTGCCTACCGGCACGACGTGAACGGGACGCAGCCGAACAATCCGAATGGCGCAACGATCATCGAGGACAGGCAGCTCGTCACCATCGGTCTGACGGGAAGCTATCTCGCCTCCTGGCGGGCCGGCATTTCCTACACGAACCATTTCGGCGCCGGCATCAACGATCTGTTGACCGACCGGGACTTCGTCGAAGTCAGCCTCTCCTATTCGTTCTAGAGCCTGGACGTGAGTTCAGGGAGGAAAATCATGAAATACATCACTCTGGCTGTCCTTCTTGCCGGTCTTCAGGCGGTCTCCGTCTCGGCCGGCGAAATCCCGGCGGGGCTTACTCCCGTCGGCGCCGAACGTGCAGGCAATGCGGAAGGCACGATACCGGCCTGGGAAGGCGGCATTACCGCGCCGCCCGCGGGCTGGAAGCCGGGCGACGAACGCGCCGATCCCTTCGGCGGCGAAGCACCGCTCTTCACGATCGACAGGAGCAATGTCGCGGAACATGCGAGCAAGCTGACGGCGGGGCAGCGCGCCATGATCGAGCGCGTCGAGGGCTACACCATGCCCGTCTACAAGACGCATCGGACATGCGGCTATCCGCAATCCGTCTATGACGCGACCAAGGCGAATACCGGCAAGGCCGCGCTCGACGACAAGGGGCAGCTTCTTTCCGGCAAGGGCGGCTTTCTTTTTCCCGTGCCGCAAACGGCCGCAGAGGTCGTGTGGAACCATCTGATCCGGTATCAGGGCGTCGGCTCGCAAGGGCGGGTCGCCACGGCGACACCCTTGAAGGATAGCGGACGGTTCTCCGTTGGCGTGCTTGAGCGCACGAGTTTCTCGCGGTTCCACGATCCGGCGCTCAAGACCTTCGAGGAGATGCAGGGCATCGGCGGCGAGCAGATCACCAAGATCATCAGCCCGGCGCCGATCGCGGGCTCGATGACGCTGATCCGCGAGCCCGTGAATGCCGACCGCGAGACCTGGCGCTATCTGCCCGGGCAGCGCCGCGTGCGGCGTCTTCCCGATTTCCAGTACGATAATCCGATTGCGGAGCTTGACGGGCTCATCGTGGCGGATCAGGCCAATATGTATAATGGCCGCCTCGACCGCTACGAGTGGAAGCTGCACGGCAAGCAGGAACTCTATATCGCCTATAACGACTGGAACCTGAACAGCAAGGCGCATTCCTACCGCAAGATCCTGCAGCCGGCCTTTCCCGCCCGCGACGTGATGCGATACGAGCTGCATCGCGTGTGGAAGGTCGAGGCGACGGTGAAGCCGGGTATCCGCCATCTCTACAACCGGCGCGTCTTCTATAGCGACGAGGACAGCTGGATCATCGCGGCGACCGAACTTTACGACGGCCGCGGCGAGCTGTGGCGGGTGCAGGAAGGTCCGATCGGCGTGATCTGGGAGCTTCCGGCCTGCGTCAACCAGGTGCAATTCCACTTCGATCTCAATGCGGGCCGCTATGTCGCCTCGCAGCTTCGCAACGAGGAGGCGCCGCTCGACTATCTCGCGGGACAGGAAGGCCGCATCGACCGGTCGATCTTCACGCCAGACTATCTGAGAATTGCCGGCCGCCGCTGAGGCGCCGGCGCCACGTCCCTCCCGGCGCAGACCGATTGCCCGTCTGCACGGTTACTGGCCGGTCCGCCTCCCCGCGGGCCGGCCATTTTTGTCCGGTTTCGCTCCGCGCTGTCTACAAAATTGGGTATAATTCCCGCGGACGATCAAGGGGAGACGAGACGTGAGCGAGAAGCCGAAGCGGACTAAAGGCGGCAAGGCAGGCGCCGCCAAATCGACGGTCAAGGAAAGCGCGCATCGGCCGCCCGCCCAGGAAATCAGCGATCAGATCATCGAGTTGATCGAACGCGACGTGTTCTCGCCCGGAGAGCGGCTGCGCGAACAGGATCTTGCAGACCGTTTCGGCGTGACGCGCGGCCGCATTCGCGAGGTCCTGCACAATCTCGAGGCGCGCGGCTTCGTGATCATCGAGCGCATGAAGGGTGCGACGATCGTGCGCCATGACCGGCAGGAATTCCGCGCCATCGCGCAGGTGCGCGCGGCGCTGCTGGCGCTGGCGGCGCGGCGCGCGGCGGAGGAGGCGACGACTGCCGAACGCGCGGCGATCGTCAATGCGGCCAAGGCGCTTGCCGCCAATGCGCCGGAGATGCAGGCGCAAGACTATCGCGATGCGACGATCGAACTCGGACGGCTTATCTGCGATGGCGCGCATAGCCGCTTTCTGCGCCGGTTGATCGACGATGCGCACAGGGTTCCGTCGAACTGGCGGCTCTACCGCAATCTCATCGTTGCCGGGCAGGAGAGGCGCGTGCAATCGGCGAAGAACTGGAAGGCGGTTGCCGAGGCGATCAAGACAGGGAAGGGCGATGAGGCCGCGAAGCTGATCGAAGCGATCTATCAGCGCGGCCTCAACGCGATGGAAGAACTTATCGCCGCGGCCGACCCTTCATGAGCCGGCCCTCTCGCTGAGTGCGGCGCAGGCCTCGGCCACGCCGCCGGCGCGGAGGCCGCCTGCAATGCGCTCCGCTTCGCCGCCCGCACGCGTTGCCGCTTGCCGGGCTTGCGCGAGAAGCAGTTCCATCTGTTCGCGATAGCTTTCGGCGAGCGCGCCGTGCTCTCCTCGCGCCCGCTCGCCGTAAGATGCGGCTGCACAGGCCGCATCGCGGGCGAGAAGCAGATGGTCCGCCACATCGAATACGGCGATGCCGCTGGTGAGGTCGCCTGCCATGCCCTGAAAGGCGAGAGCGGCGAGGACGGAGCGGAGCGGCGATTGCGGGATGACGAGGGCACCGTTCGGCGCGATCTCCGTGACCGCGACGGAATCGCCCGTGCTCTCGGCATACCAGAGGAGCTTGCCGGTTTCACGGTCGATCCGCGCGCCGCCGCGCCGGAGCGGCAGGAAGCCCGGACGTTCGCTCCCCGGCATGGTCATGACGCCGAGGCCCGCCTGGGCATAGATGCCGTTCGCCGCGATGGCGGCGGTGAGCAGGTTCTTCTGCGCGAGGGGGAAGCCTGCGTCATACATATCGAACTTCGCCGACCATTTGATGGCGGCGCTGTCACCCTCATCGACGACCTTCAGAAGCGAGATGGCGGTGATCACATAGATCTCGCCATTGTCCGCCGCAACGCTTGGCGAGGCGACGATCTGGGCGTCCGTATCGACGGACCAGAGCAGGCGGCATTCCCTGTCATAGGCGAGGAGATGGCGAAGGCCGTCTGCGACATAGATGCGCTCGCCATCGGCGCTGACGCCCGGCGTGGAGGCGCTGCCGCCGTCGAAATAGGCCGCACAGCCGACCGAGATGCCGATCTCGCCGGATGGGAGCCTTTCGACATCGACGCCGTAAAGGGCGCCGAATTCGGAGAGGCCATCCACTGTTCCGTCCGCTTCATCGGGCGCCGTGGCGCTGATCCACATGCGCCCCGTTGCCGGATCGATCGAATGGTAGTTGGCGACGTTGATGCCGTCGCCCTGAACGACGCGGAAGACCTGTTCGATCTGCAGCGGGGTGATCGTGCGGTTGAGAATGGAGGAAAGCTTGCCCGCCATCTGCTCCAGCAGGACGGGGGGAATGCCGGGCTCCCGCGCGGGCGACGCCGCACCCGGAAGACGCTGCGGGTTCGGCGTAAGAAGCGCGCCGGTGCGGCGATCGAAGGCGACGAAATCGCCATGGCCGCCGATGCCGGTGACGATGTCGAGCTTCGGATTGTAGCTCGGACCCCACATGAGCCGCACATCGCTTTCGCCTTGCGGGAGGCCGGTGGGTGTACGCCACAGGATTTCGCCATCGATGGTGAGCGCGATCGCCTCGTCATGACTCAATTGATAGACGGTTTCGACGCCGTCGAATTCGAGCACGATGGGGACGCCGCCTGCCGGCACGCTGCCCTCCGTCGCGATGCGCCAGCGAAGCGCGCCTGTTTCGATGTCGTAGGACTGGAGCAACGTGCCATCGGCCGAGAGGCTCGGCGCCGCATAGATGTTGCTCGCCTTGTCGAAACTCACCGCCGAGAAATAGAGGTCGTGGGGGGCAATGATGCGGGCCGCGTTGAAGGTCGGCGCGCCGGCGATCAGGATTTCGTCGGAGTTGCGGCCGTCTCCATGGCGCTCGCGCCAGCCGCCTGCGGGGGCGCCGTCGAGGCCTGCGGGGGCGGGGTGGCGCTTGTCGACAGGCTGCCAGCCGCCGGTGCCGGGCACAGGCAGGATGCGGGGTTCCCCGATTTCGCCGATCAGCATGTTGGCGACCAGGATCGGGCCGACATGGGTATGTTGAAAGGCATAGTAAGCGCCGCCGGCCAGGCAGGCGAAAAGCGCTGCCGCGCCAGCGATCCAGATCCGTTTCATGATGCTCTCGGCCCCCGTTGGAGATGTGTTTATGGGGCCATATTGTATACAATTATGTCTCCAATTAACAGGGGTGAAGGGTGCTGCCGGCCGGATTCAAAACTTAGGTGTTGACCTAAGTGTGGCGCGATGTTACTTAGGTGTATGCCTAACCAACAGCAGATCCAGCTCGACCGTGTTTTTCATGCGCTTGGCGATCCGACGCGGCGCGCCGTCATCCGGCGCCTCGGCCGGGGGCCGGCGGCGGTGGGGGAGCTTGCGAAGCCTCACAAGATGGCACTGCCGTCTTTCATGCAGCATCTCGCCGCGCTCGAAAAATGCGGACTCGTCACGTCGCGGAAGGAGGGGCGGGCGCGCATTTACCGGCTGCAGCCCAAGCCGCTCGAAGCCGCAGAAAAATGGATGATCGAGCAGCGTGCTCTCTGGGAAACGCGTCTCGACCAGCTCGACGATTATCTTTTGCAGATGAAGGAAAGTGAAACATGAGTATGCCCCCGATCGATCCGAAGCTCGACCTCGTGCTGGAGCGCGTGGTGGATGTGAGCCCGCGTCTCGTCTGGCGCGCCTGGACGGAGCCTCAGCATCTGATGCCGTGGTTCTGCCCGCGGCCCTGGTCCACGGTCGAGTGCCGGATCGACCTCCGGCCCGGCGGCGAGTTCTACACCAAGATGCGTTCGCCCGATGGCGTGGACATGGATGGGGGCGCGGGCTGCTACCTCGAGGTCGTGCCGGAGCGGCGGCTGGTCTGGACGTCCGCGCTCGGGCCCGGCTATCGCCCGCTTGCCGGGCAGCCGGAGGAGTTGCTGTTCACCGCGTATATCCTGATCGAACCGCAGGGAGAGGGTACGAAATACACCGCTATCGCCATGCATCCCGACGAAGAGGGCGCGAAACGCCACGAGGAAATGGGTTTCCATGGCGGGTGGAGCACGGCGCTCGATCAGCTTGTGGAATATGCGAAGCAAAAACTCGGTTGAGCGCAACGGGACGGAGGCGAAGATCATGGCGGAGAGGCTCATGCTTCATGCGGGAATCGCGGCGGCGCTGCTTTTCTTTATCGTGCCGACGATCCTTATCTATACCCGTGCGGGTTTCGACATCGAGCGGCATGCGATCAGCATGCTGAGCCTTGGCGAGGGCGGGTGGGTGATGAAGACCGTCTTCATCGCGAGCGGGCTGCTCGTCCTTTCCTGCGCCTATGGTCTCTATACGGAGCTTTCGCGTGCGCCGGGCGGCATTGCGGCATCGCTTCTCGTTGCGGCCTACGGGGCGGGGCTCATTCTTGCCGGCATTTTCGATGCGCCGGAGGGGCTCGGCTTTCCGCCCGGTACACCGATGGACCAGCAGCCGGAGATGACGACTGCCGCCATCCTGCACAGCATCGCCTTCATGATCGCTTTCGGCGGGCTCATTCTTTCCTGCTTCGCCTTTGCCTACCACTTCTGGCAGACGGAGCAGGCTGTCTGGGCGGCGATTTCCGTTGCGGCGGGCATTGCGATGCCGGTGCTGATCGGGCTTGGCATGTCGATGACAGTGGCGCCCGGAATCGCCTTTTACTGGGCGGCGATGCTTGGCTGGCTCTGGCTCGCCGGTGTGACGCTCGCGCTGCCGCAAGGCTGACACGGGACGAGACGAAAAAGGGGAAGCCGCCTGCGCGCGGCTTCCCTTTATTTTGCACTCAGAAGAAGGCGGGCACCGTGCCGCGCTCCAGCATGGATTTGAGGCCGGAGAGAATGCCGGGCCAGCCGCGAGAGATGCCGACCAGCACGGCGGAGTTCTTCGGGAAATTGGTGTGGGTGACGGTGAGTTTCGTCAGCTTGCCGTTTGCCGCCACGTCATAGGTGACGATGGAGGGGCCCTCGTCATGCTGCGGGCCGGGGCCTTCGACGTTGAAGGTATAAACCAGGCGGTGCGGCGCCTCGTTCTCCAGAATTTCTCCGCGCACATCGACGCCGCCCTTGCGGCGATAGAGGATGGGGGAGCCCGGCTCGAAGGTCGAATCGTGGAGCGTGCCGCCCCACCAGGCGCGTTCGGACTTGTTGTCGGTCAGCGCCGCCCAGACATCTTCCGGCTTCGCATCGATATGGATGACATAGACGAAATCGGGGTCGCGTTCCGCATGGAGTGCAGGTGCCTTGGTCATTTGTCTTTCCCTTCGTCGGGGTTGCCGTTGCGTTTTCTCTCGAGCGATTTCTTCAGGCCGATCAGGCCGTCGATTTCCGTGCGCTCGAATTTTCTGATCCAGCGGTCGGCGATCTCGGCGATCGGCACCGGGTTCAGGTAGTGCAGCTTTTCGCGGCCGCGCCTGACGGTGGCCACGAGATTTGCCTCTTCGAGAATGGCGAGATGCTTCGTCACGGCTTGCCGCGACATCTCGATACCCTCGCAGAGCTCGCCCAGCGTCTGTCCATTCCGGGCATAGAGCCGGTCGAGCAGGTCGCGCCTGTTGGCATCTGCAAGGGCACGGAAGGCGAGGTCGAGCGTCATGAGGTTTAATATGCAACTAAATGGTTGCATGTCAAGAGGGCGGCGATTGCCCGGCGGGCCCCGATTGAGTAGAAGGGGCTCCAAATTCCACCATCAGAATGCCGGGGATCGCGCCAGATGGCCGCTTATCAGTATGTCTATGTCATGGACCGCCTGTCGAAGACCTATCCGGGCGGCAAGCAGGTTTTGAAGGATATCCGCCTGTCCTTCTTCCCCGGCGTGAAGATCGGCGTGGTCGGCCTCAACGGTGCGGGCAAGTCGACGCTGCTCAGGATCATGGCGGGGGTGGACAAGGACTTCACGGGCGAGGCCTGGGCGGCGGCCGGCGCCAAGGTCGGTTATCTGGCGCAGGAGCCGGAGCTCGACGGCA